>JAFTMG010000047.1 GCA_017452525.1 Clostridia bacterium | reverse complement strand
TTTCGAGCGGCGCGCGCTATGGCAGCCGAAGCGGCAGGGTCTCGGTGGTCCCTGACGCGAACGAAGTTTGCCCGCTCGAACCATGTAAGGTCTGCATCCGTCTATCCGCTCATAACCGCCCCGCCCGAACCATTTCACGGCGAGAGCGAGATAAACACCCCGCCTCATACCCCTATTTGAAGATTTTCGGAGGGTCAAGGGAACCCTTCAAAAAAGGGTTCCCTTGTGGGTGCAGGGCAAAGCCCTGCCTTCGTCCGCGCCCCGATACCTCCACCCCTATAAACCCCAATTTGAACGTCAAGAACCCTTTACCGACAGGCTCGTGAAACACGGAAAACTTCGTTTTCCTCAGGGCATCATCTTCAGCCGATCCAGGGTGTTTTGCAGAATGATCTCCGCCGAGAGGGTGTCGATCACGCCCTTGCGCTTTTTGCCGCGGGTGTTGGTCTCGTTGAGATAGCGGGAGGCGACCATGGTGGTCATCCGCTCATCCATCATCGCCACGGGGACGTCGGGCAGGCGCTCGCAGAGCAGCTCGGCAAACTCGCGGCAGCGGTCGGCGCGAAAGCCCTGCGTGCCATCCATGTTGACGGGAAGTCCCACCACAATGGCAACGGCACCCTGCTCCCGCGCAATCTCGGCGGTGCGGTCGGCAGTCTTGACGATGCCGCCTACGCTGATGGTGCCGATGCCCGAGGCGAGAAAGCGGGTCGCGTCCGACACGGCAAGCCCTGTGCGGGCATCGCCGAAATCCACCGAGAGGATCTTCCCAGCGGTATTCTTGATATCCTTTAACTCATGCATGATCGTAATTCCTTTTTACATATGCTGTTCGAGATAGGCAAGCAAGTCGGCGTAGACCGTCTCGCGGTCGGGCTCGTTGAGGATCTCGTGACGGTCCCCGGGATAGAGCTTGAGCGTCACATCTCGCACGCCGGCGGCACGCAGGCGGTCGTATACCGCCCGTACTCCCTTGCCGTACCCGCCGACGGGGTCTTCCTCGCCCGCCGTCAGCAGTATGGGGAGATCCTTCGGGACCGTTCCCGCCCACGTTTTGGCGGACACGCCGCCCAGAAGCGTGAACAGGTCGATATAGCCGCGCACGGTGAAGAGATAGTTGCAGAAGGGGTCGGCATCATACCGCGCCACCAGCGCCTCGTCCCGCGAGATCCACGCCGAGGGCGAGCAACCCTTGGGGCAACGCTTGGTATAGGAGCCGAACGCCATCGCCTTCAGCAGTTGACTGCGGTGACGGTCGCCCCGAAGAGCGCCGATCAGCTTGGCAACCGCCTTTCCCGCCCCCGTGGGCGCACCCGGACCGGCGGTGCCGATGATGATGGCGGCGGCGATCCCTTCCCTGCCGTAGCGGGACAGATAGGTGCGGGCGATAAAGGAACCCATGCTGTGCCCCGAAAAGAAGAAGGGGGTATCCTTGCCGAATCTCTCCTTGAGCAGACACGTCAGCGTGCGGACGTCCGCCACCATGTGGGCGGCATCCACGGTATAGCCGAGATCCTCGGCGCACGCCGCCGTCTCGCCGTGCCCCAGATGGTCGTTGCCCGCAAAGGCAACGCCGTGGGCGCAGAGATACGCCGCGAAGGGCTCGTAGCGCAAAATATACTCACACATGCCGTGGCAGAGCTGAAGCACTGCCCGCACCTCGCCCTCCTCGGGCGTGAAGATATACGCCGCAACGGTATTTTTGCCGTCCGCGGAGGGATATGTGATCCGTTCCTTCCGATACGTCATACGTTTTCTCCTCTCACAAGTTTCCACAACATCGGTTCCAGCAGCACACCGTCACGGGTGGGCTCGCCGCAACACTGCGAATACGCAATGACCTCCCCCACGAAATCGGCAGCGGCGCGAGTGGCGGCAAACAGATCCTCCCCGCGCATCCGCGCCCCCAGCAGGACGGAGGCGAAAATATCACCCGTTCCCGGGAAGCTCTTGGGTTGACGGACCACGCTGTAGAAAAACTTCTGTCGGCTACCCTCCCGCAGATCCAGCCCGTAGGTGCCGATGCGGTCGCCGTACGGCACACCCGTGAGCACGATCTGAGAGGCGCCGAACGCCGTCATTTTCTGTGCCAGCTCGCCCGCGTAGGTCTCTGCCTGCGCGGCGGTCATGGTGGAGGTATCGCACCAAGGGGTCCCCGTCAGAAAGCACGCCTCGGTCAGATTGGGGGTAATGATATCCGCCTTCTCGCACAGATGGCGCATTCCCGCCTGCAGCTCCTCGGTGTAGGTCGAATAAAGCTTGCCGTCGTCCCCCATGACGGGGTCCACCATCACGCAGGCGCGGGCATCTCCCTTGCCGCGAAAACGGTCGATAAAATCGGATACGATGCCGATCTGTCTCGCGCTGCCGAGAAAGCCGCTGTAAAGAGCGTCAAAGGTCAGCGGGAGCGACGCAAAATGGTCGGCGATCCCCTCCATGGAGTCGGAGAGATCGATAAAATGCATGTTGTGAAAGCCGCCCGTATGGGTGGAAAAGAGAGCGGTCGGCACGGGGACGCACTGCAGCCCCATGGCGGACAGCGTCGGCATGATCACCGTCAGGGCGCAACGGCCGAAGCAGGAAAGATCGTGAATGGCGGCAACGCGGGGCACGCGGGTGGTGGCGGGCGTCATGCGAGGACCTCCTCCACCGCCGCGGCTACGCGGGCGGCAACCTCCTCCACCGTGCCGGAGGCGTCGATCACCCGCACGGTATCGCGGTCACGAAGCAGGTCAAAGACGTGATAGAACTTATCGCGGACTGCTTGGAGACGGGACTCCTCCTCATAGATCTCTCGGCTGACCCGCCCGGCACGGATGCGCGCCAGACTCTGTTCGGGGGTAAGATCCAGAAAGATACAGCAATCGGGACGGCGGATCTCGGGGCAGTTGAGATTCATGCCCGCCACCCACTCAAAATCCGTCTCGCTGCCCTGATAGGCGAGCGACGAATAGTAGTAGCGGTCGCAGATGACGTCAATACCCTCGGACAGCATCTTTTCAATGCCTGTCACGGGGTTGACGTTGTGAAAAATGCGGTCCAGCACGAACATAGCCGCCATCTCACACGCCGAGCGCTTGGAGATGCCACCCAGCGCGTCACGCAACAGCCCTCCCGTGACCGACACGGTCGGCTCCGCCGTGACCATCACGCGGCGACCCTCTGCCCGCAGCTTTGCCTCCAGCAACGAGATCTGCGTCGTTTTTCCCGCGCCGTCGATGCCTTCGAATACGATAAATCTTCCTCTTTGTTCTGACATAATATCATGACCTCTCGGTTTGCTCGTTCTTTTTCTATATTGTACATCAAAACGCGCCAAAGCGCAAGTGGGCAAACGAAAAAACCGCGGACGAATTGCTCCACCGCGGTTTCCGTTTATTTTCTCTTGTACTTTTTGCCAAGCAGATAGCCTACGATGACCGCGCACAGGAAGAGCGCGCTCGGCAGAAGCACCGGCAGGATCCATTTTCCCACGCCCTCGGAAGGCTTGCCCTCGGTGCTGTCCACGGGAGCCTCGGTCTGGATCTCCCCGGTCACCGCCTCGGTGGAAGCCGCAGGCTCCACCGCACCGCAAACGGAGCAGACGCCGCCCGCGTAGTTATGCGCCGCAAGCTCGCCCGCCGCGTCTCTGGTCTCGGTCTTGTCACAGCCGTCACACTTTGCCGTTTCGGTACCGGCGGAGAGGCAGGTGGCGTTGCCGTCGGAGACGTAATTTGTGAAGCTATGGGGCGCGTATTCGGGGATCTCAAAGGAGAATTGGCTGGTGCTGCGGTAATACTTCTCGCGCACGGTGGAATACTGCTCCACGGTGACGGTCTTGCCGTCCTCCGAGAAATAGAGGATGGCGACCATGCCCATCGCGCCGATATCGGCGTCCAGCCCCTGCGGGTCGATCAGGAATTGATAGACAGTGTTTCCGTGAACGCCCTTTGCCTCGGACATCTCCACGTTATCGGTGGACACGTGACCCGAGAGGACCATAAAGATGTTCTCGTATTTGGAAAAGAGCTTGGTCCACATCTGCTGACCGTTGTTGACCGAGCCGTCGGTCAGACCCTTCTGGTTGGGGGAGACGGTGCTCACCGCCGCCGTCAGCCGCACGCCGTTGCGGTGCATATAGGCGTGGGTACAGATAATAACACGGTGATGAGGATGCGCCTCAATGGCTTTTCCCGCCCATTCCAGAATGGCGTCCGACGCGCCGTAATCCATATTGATAAACAGATAATCCACACCTGCCACCGAGAAGGTGCGCCACGTGTTATCCGGCTTACCCTCCTCAAAGAAGCCCTCAAATTGGCTCATATAGGTGTCGGTGCCGAAAACCTTATTGAAGGCGTTGGACTTATCGTGGTTGCCGCGAACGAGAGAATAGGGCACCACGCCGTCCAGCTTGGCGATCTCCCGCTTGGCGACCTCCCACTCGGTGTTGGTGGTGCGGTTGGTGATGTCGCCAAGTCCGAAAACGTAAGCGATCTTCTTGCTCTCCACGTGGTTCACGATCCAGTCATACAGCGTTGCCATATGCTCGGGATAGGACTCGCAGACGATCTGCGTATCACCTACCGCCACGAAGGTGTAGGCGTAATCGGTGATCGGCTCCTTTTCGCTCGGATCCGCCCAGACCCACGCCGACCCCAGCGCACCCGCCGTCACGGTCAGAAGTGCGGCAAACGCCGCCAGCATACATATCAGGCATACAGCCCGTTTCATTCGTTTCATATTCACCTCAGCAAGCCAGCGCCCAAGCGAAAGGCTTGTTCCGACGTCTCGTCATTTGAATTCTGTATGATCTATTATATCGGAAAACACCTTGAAATGCAAGGGGATAAGTGAAAAAAGATGAGCTTGCCGACAATGCGACAACGATCGTCAAATAGAGCGTGGAGGTGGGTGAATGCTTCAAACCCAAATTTGAAATTCTCAAACGGATCGCCCCATCTGACATCCTTCAACAAACCCGGGCTGATCCGTCAAGATCAGCCCGGGAAAAGGATCACTTATTTCTTTTTGCCTTTTTTGACCACCAGAAGGACGACGGGAACGGCGATCGCGATCAGCGCCACGGGAATGACGATGAAGAGGATCGGGCTTCCCTTTTCATCCTTCGGCTCCTCTGTGGGATCCTCGGGGGTAGAGGGAGTCTCTGCGGGGGCGGTCGTCTCCACCTGGCGCGCGTCACCGCACACGGAGCAGACGTCGTTTACGTAGTTATGCTCTGCCACGGCAGCGCACTCGCGGGTGTCGGTCTTCTCACAGCCATCGCACTTTGCCGTCTCAGTACCGGGGGTCTGACAGGTGGTGTTGCCGTCGGAGACGTAATTGGTGAAGCTGTGGGGTGCGTATTCGGGGATCTCGAAGGAGAATTGGCTCTCGTTTCTGTAGAACTGCTCGCGAACGGTGGAGTACTGCTCAACGGTGACCTTCTTGCCGTCCTCGGAGAAGTAGAGGATCGCGACCATACCCGTCGCGCCGATGCTGTTATCCAGATCCTGCGGGTCGATCAGGAACTGATATACGGTGTTGCCGTGATCGCCCTTTGCCTCTGTCATCAGAACGTCGTCGCAGGCAATATGACCGGACAGGACCATAAAGATGTTCTCGTGCTTGCGGACCAGGTAATCCCAGATCTGGTCGCCGTTGCTCATCTTTTCGGTCAGCTTACCGCTGGGGTCGGGCGCGTATTGGCTATCCTTGTTGACGGTGTTGCCGTCTCTGTACAGATAGCAGTGGGTGGAGATGATGACGCGGTGATGGGGGTGTGCCGCGATGATCTCGCCCGCCCAGTCGAGGATGGCTTTCTTAGGCGCGTAGTCGATGGTGAGCATCAGATAGTCGACCTCACCGATGGTGATGGTGCGCCAGCTGTTGTCTACCTTGCCCTCTTCATAAAAGCCCTCAAACTGAGCCTTATAAGTATCGGTCACGAAGAACTTATTCATATCAAAGGAGACGTCGTGGTTGCCGCGGAGAACGGAATAGGGCACCAGACCGTCCAGCTTTGCATGCTCCTCCTTGGCGACCGTCCACTCCTTGATGGAAGAACCGTTGGTGACATCACCCATACCGAAGACATACTTGATCTTCTTGCTTTCTACATTGGCAACGATCCAGTCATAGATCTTCGCCATCTTCTCCGGTTCCTTCTGGCAGACGTTCTGCGTGTCACCGACAGCGACAAAGGAGTAGGCGTAGTCGGTCACGGGCGTCTTGTTCGCGGGGTCGATCCAATCGGTGTCGGCCGCCGCGACAGGCAGTACCAGAATGGTTGCAAGCATCGCCAGAATACAAACCAAACTCATCATACGTTTCATGATCATTTCCTCCAAATATCCCATGTTAATGTTCCGTTCTGCTCCCGCACGGGGATGAAAACGGGGGTTTCCTTACGTCCCGCCGCACTGTTGTTCGGCGAGTGGATCGAGAGATACATCTGCCCGTCGGTGTCGGTAAAGAGCATGCCGTGTCCGCCGTCGTATTCTCCCGTCATGTTTTTTGAATAGAGCAGGTCCTTGTCCTGCGTCCAGGTGCCGTCCACCCTGCCGTCCGCCGAGCGGGCAATGCCGACGCAGTAGCCCGCGCCGTCCCAGTTGGACCAGAGCATGAGCAGCTGTCCGTCCTCACAGCGGTACATCCAACAGCCGTCGGTCACATTGCCCTTCGACCAGGCGGTATCGTCGGCGCGGAAGAGCTCGACAGGCTCGGAGATAAAGTGGGTCAGATCGTCCGACAGCTTTGCCGCCGCCATCCGTCCCACACCGTCGTCGGTGGAGGTCCACTCGTGAACGAAGATCATCCACGGCTGACCCTCCGGGTCAACGTAAAAGGTGCCGTCGATCGAATCCCAATCGTGGGGGGTGATGTGTCCGTTGGTGATCTCCACAAAGGGCCCCTCCGGGCGGTCCGACTTCATGATGGTGCAGCCGCGGTGACCTGTCTCGGTGGAGTGATAGGTGGTGAACATGTAGTAGGCGCCGTTGTACTTATGTACCTCGGGAGCCCAATAGTTGGTGTCGGCATACTGCGGGATCTGCGCCACCATGCCCAGCGACTTCCAGCCGCTCCTCAAATTTCCGCTCGTGTTCTTCCAGCAGACCCAACCGGTGCCGTAGGTGTAATAGACGCCGTCCTCCACCAACACGCAGGGGTCGCGGAGCTGAGGAATAGAGGAAACGGTCAGCACGTCACGCGCGGCGCAGCTTCCGCGGACCTCCAGATCGGCAGGCACCTCTGCCACACCGCGATCCTCGTGTACATATTCCTCCACAAATCTGTCTACGGCACACATCAGCGCATACACTCCTTTATAAGCGATCACGATCTTGGTCTTGCCGTCCTCGACGACGGCTTTGATGGCATATTCGTTGTTCCCCAGCGTCTCGGTAAGTGCCGCGCAATCCTCACGGCGTGTCGCGCCCACAAGGATCTCGCAGGGAGTCTCCTGCTTGGCAAGATAATCGGCACGGGACATGACCGTCACGCCCAACCGATCCTTCAGCGCGTTCAGGATCTTCACGGCGTACTTGCCCGAGGTATCGTCCTCGGTGCTGTACACGATCTGAAATGCCGATTTTTCACCGCGGGCGGCGATCCCGATCATCTCCTGCGCGGGGGCTTCGGTCTCGGTCTGCGGTGCCGTCTCTTCCGCCGCCGTCGTCGTATCCGCCGCCGTCACGCCCTTGCCGCAGGCAAGCAACGAGACACACAGCAGGCACGACCCCACCGCGCGCAGAAGAGATTTCATGTCAATCATAACGCGATCACTCCGTTTCATCCGTCTATGAGCCCATTATAGCATATGACGTGGGATATTGCAATGTGTTTTGTAAGAATTTTCAACAAAAATCAATAATCTTTTGGGTTTTGAATTGATAAATTTTACAAAACCGATTATGGCAACCGAAAAGACGAAAAATGGGCGGATGAAGGAGAAAACGATCTTCAAATTGGGGTTTAGCGGTGGGTTTGAGGTTTTCAAATTTGGGTTTGTCGGGGTATTGGTAGAAACAGAACAACCGCCATGCGGCACCCTTCTTGTAGGGACCGGCGTCCCCGACGGTCCGTTTACGGACGGTTTGTGATCTCCAAACCCTTGTGGGGTGGACCGTCGGGGACTGTACAGTGTAGTATGATTATATACAGGTAGTGCAAGATGATTGTATACAGTTTGGTGATATAATAAAGGCAAGAAAATGACCGCAAAGGAGGTTGTTCGAATGCCTTGG
>JAFTMG010000046.1 GCA_017452525.1 Clostridia bacterium | reverse complement strand
TTCGCGCCACGATACCTCCACCCCGATAAACCCCAATTTGAACATCACAGGAACTTTATTGATAAAACTGCCCCGACAGATTTCTGTCGGGGCTATTGCTTGCTTATTCAAAGGTATCGTTGTCGCGGAACTGGAGGGCGTAGAGCTCCTTATAGGTGCCGTTTGCGGCCATCAGCTCCTCGTGGGTGCCGCGCTCGGTGATGTGGCCGTTCATGACAACGGCGATCTCATCGGCATTGCGGATGGTGGAGAGGCGGTGTGCGACCACAAGGGTGGTGCGTCCTTTGCACAGTTCGTCCAGCGCCTGCTGGATGAGCACCTCGGTCGTGTTGTCGAGGGCACTGGTCGCCTCGTCGAGGATCAGAATGGCAGGGTCTTTCAGGAAGACGCGGGCGATGCTCAAACGCTGCTTCTGACCGCCCGAAAGCTTGACGCCGCGCTCACCGATCTCGGTGTCGTAGCCCTTTTCGAGCGTCATGATGTAATCGTGGATGTTGGCGCGGCGGGCTGCCTCGTAAACCTCCTCCTCGGTGGCGTCGGGGCGGCCGTAGAGGATATTCTCACGGATGGTGCCCACAAAGAGGAAGACATCCTGCTGGACGATGCCGATGTTGCGGCGGATGGACTCCAGCGTGAGGTCGCGGATGTCCTGACCGTCGATCAGCACCGAACCGTTGCCCTCTTCCAGATGGTAGAAGTTGGGGAGCAGGTGACAAAGTGTCGTCTTGCCGCCGCCCGAGGGGCCGACAAGGGCGAGCTTACGACCCTTTTCCAGCTTCAGATTGACGTTGTGAAGAACTTCCTTGGTCTCGTCATAGGAGAAGGTAACGTTCTTGAACTCGATGGCACCGCGCACGTTTTCCAGTGTCTTGGCGTTGGTAGCCTCTGCTTCGGGCTCCTCGTCCATGATCTCAACAAAGCGCTTGAAGCCGCTGACGCCGTTCTGGAATTGCTCCATAAAGCCGATCAGGGTATTGACAGGGCTGATGAAAAGGTTGACGGAAACAACGAAGGTGGAATAGTCGCCGAAGGAGATGCGGCCGGCGTAAAGGAAGAGACCGCCCGCGATCAGAATGAAGACATTGAAGACCTCTGTGACAAAGGAGGTGGAGGCATGGAACTGCGCCATGGCGTGGTAGGCACGGCGGGAGGCGTCGACAAAGGATTCGTCGCCGCGGGAGAACTTTTCCACCTCACGGTCGGCGTTGGTATAAGCCTTGGTCACGCGGATGCCGGTGATGCTGCTTTCCACAGCGGCATTGATGATGGCATTGCTGGCGCGGCGGTCATTGAAGGCGCTCTTCATGGCCTTGCGGAAATGCATGGTGACCACCACGAGAATGGGGACGCAGGTGAAGATGATCAGCGTCAGGATCGGGTCGATGCTGAGCAGGTAAGTAAAGGAGAGGATGATCATGACCGAGCTGATCAGCAGATTTTCCGGACCGTGATGCGCCAGCTCGCAGACCTCAAAGAGGTCGCTGGTGATGCGGGTCATGATGCGGCCGGTCTCGTTGTTGTCGTAGAAACGGAAGGGGAGCTTCTGCAGATGGTCGAAGAGGTCCTTGCGCATCTGCGATTGCATTTTGACACCGATGATGTGTCCGTAATACTGGACGAAATAGCGCAGGAGCATGCGGAGCACGTAAAGCGCCAGGACGACCACGCCCGCGATGACGATGGTGGAATACATCTTTTCGGGGATGTAGACGTTGAGCATATTTCTCGTCACGATGGGGTAGACCATGCCGATGACGGAAATGAGCAGTGCCGCCAGCATGTCTAAGATCAGCATTTTTTTGTGCGGCTTGTAGTACTGAATGAAACGTTTAAGCATGAGTGTTGTCTTCCTTTCTTCTTTGCTCGGGCGGTACGTAGGACTTGCAGCGGAGATATTCCGATTCGGGACAGCCGTAGAATGGGCCGTTGCAGGGCTTGCTCTTGGTGTCACGGATGCGGGTCAGCTCGTCGATATAGCTGTTCAAGGCATTTTTGTCGAGACAGTAGTGCGTATAGTAGCCTTTTTTGACACCGTATACCAAGCCGGCTTCACGCAATGTCTTCAAATGCTGAGAAACAGCCGATTCCGAGAGATAGCTGAGCCGTGCCAGCGCACGCACGCAATAGCCGCGCTCCGCCATCAATTGCAGCAGAAGAAAACGCTTCGGTTCTCCCAATGCTTTGAGGATCTTTTCGTCCATGATCTCCCCTCCTTACAGATTTATTTGTATTGTATCACACTGAATTGATTTCGTCAATGCTAAATTGGATTTTTGTCGAAAAAAGAGAGAATCATGAAAAAAGCGCGAACGAAATGAGTTGTATTCTTTCGCAACTTATAAAAATGTGATATAATATACTTAAAAAATACCGGGAAACACGAAAACTCAACTAATCATCGAGAATTTTTTAAAAATCCCCTTGCGTGAGGTATTGCTCGTTACGCTGCGTTATGTTGTATAATGGGCTCTGGGAGGTGATAAGCTATGTCAAAATACACGACGGGAGAAATAGCAAAGCTCTGTGGCGTATCGGTGAGAACGGTTCAATATTACGATGACCGAGGCATTCTCGTGCCGAGCGAGCTTTCCGAGGGTGGTCGCAGGCTCTATACAGAGGACGACTTGAAGCGTATGCACATTATTTGTTTTCTGCGTGAAGCCGGACTTCCCCTTAACAGTATCTCTGCTTTGTTCGCTGAGAAAAATCCCGAAAATATCATTTCAATACTGCTTGAACAACAGGAGCAGGTTTTGAGAGAAGAACTCTCCGAGCGTCAAACAAAGCTTGACTTGATTGAGGGTATTCAGCGTGAATTGAAGGAGATTGATACTTTCTCCGTCGAATCTATCGGTGATATAGCACACGTTATGAAACAAAAAAACAAGTTGAACAAAATGCGCTGGTTTATGGTGTTTACGGGCATTCCCGTGACAGCATTGCAATGGACGTCGATCGTGTTGTGGATCACACACGGTCTTTGGTGGCTGTTCGTGATATGGGCCCTCGTGGCAATTCCGTGGGGAATTTGCGTGTCTAAATATTATTTTAATCACGTTGCCTATATCTGCCCTGAATGTCACGAGGTGTTCAAGCCAAAAATGAAGGAAGCATTTTGGGCATATCACACACCGAAAATGCGCCGTCTGACCTGCCCCAAATGCGGTCGCAAGGGGCTTTGTGTTGAAGTGTATGCGGAAAAGGAGGATAAGAAATAATGGATCAGATTATGGAATTTCTTCCGTTTTTAATTCCGCTTGTGATTGTACAGTTTGCGCTGTTTGGATATACACTGTATCATATTTTAACTCACAAGACATATAAGCG
>JAFTMG010000045.1 GCA_017452525.1 Clostridia bacterium | reverse complement strand
CGTATCACGTGTTCAATATAGGATTTTTGCCAAATAGATGCACCAATCTTTTTTGTTGCCGCACCTTTGAATTGTTTTATCATCCGTTCCACCGTAGGGGCGACCTGTGGTCGCCCGTATTCATCGGCAGAAATAACGACCATTATGTGTAGGTGATTCGGCATAATTACGTAAGAATACAACGATACCGCAGGATACGTTTGATTCCAACGCTCCAATTCGTCTAACACTATATTGCCTATATCGGATAATGGTAGATTTTGCGGGCGAACACAGTTCGCCCCTACGGAGTGCCAATCGAACACCTGTGGGTCAATCGATCCATTCCAAAAGTAATTCTTTCTGTTTTCCGTACAGATGGTTACAAAATATGCACCGGGAGAACTATAATCATAATTCTTGAGCCGTATATCTTTTCTTTTCGGCAATTCTTTTTCATTATCCATTTGCATCACCTACACCATAATAACACAAATCGGCAGAGAAAACAAGTTCTCTGCCGATGCTTTTATGTCTTCCGCATCTCCGCCGAGGTTGCGGAGAAAAGGGTCTGTTTTTTAGTTTTGTTCATTTTCTCTCACGCCGTGCTGTGTTCATTTGTGTGAGAGTTTTTTTGTTGATATTATAAACAACAGCAAGGCCGAGAAGCTGGATGAGTGAGCCCACGAGATAAAGCGCCGCCACAAGATATCGCATCCGAAGCGCAACGGCATCCGTTTGCGAACCGCCTCTTTCACCCACGTAACCGAGCACCGTCATCATCACGAGCACCAAAGCGGGCCCCAGCCCTTGCGAAAGCTTACGGAAAAAGGAATGAAGCGAAAAGATGATGCCTTCCTCGCGCACACCCTCCTTCCATTCCCCGTAATCAATGCTGTCCGCCATCAGCGCCCAGCTCACCGTGCCGAAGATCCCTGTGCCGAGATTGCCGAGCAGCTGGCATAGCACGTAAAAAAGCATTCCCTTTCCATCAGGTGTGATGGGAAGAACGAGCATCAATGCGTATGCCAAAACGCTGACGAGCGCCCCAAAGACAGCGAGCTCCTTTTTACCGAGCTTCACCGCGCGGCGGACGAACGGTGTGAAAAAAAGGATGGGAAGCATCGCCATCACCTGTACGATGCCCGAAGCGGCAACGTTATCAAAATAAGACTGGAACAGCACCGTCACCGCTGCGGCACCGCCATTCACCGCGAGAAACATTCCCATCGCGGCGATCGTCACACCGACGGCAGGACGGTTGCGGAAAAACCGCTTCATCGCCATGAGGATGCTCATTCGTTTTCTCGGTTCTGTTACGATGGCAGGATGCTCACGGATAACTGTCATACCCGTCATATACCGAAAAGAAAAATATCCCAGCACCCCCATCACGATCGCCGCAAAAAACACACGCTTTCCCATGAGATCGTTTTCCTCATTATATATTATGAATGGGAGGAGAAGCGTTGGGAGCATATTGCCGATCACAGCCCCCACGGAGCGCCACGCGGAAAGCGATGCTCTGTCTGCGGGATCAGCAGAGATCAGCGGCAAAAGTGAGCCGTACGGCACGTTGACGATGGTATAAAAAGCATTCCAGATCACATAGCCCGAAACGAAAATGAGCATCTTAATAAGAAGCGGTGCATTCGGCACGGGAATGAAGGAGATCGCCCCGCCCACGGCAAGCCCCACAGAACCGAAACCCATATAAACGAGAAACTTATTGCGTCGATATTCCCTTCTGTCCGCATCGATCATCGACCCGATCAAGGGATCAGCGATCGCATCCGCGATCTGCACCACGATCAGGAGCGCTGAATACCAAAGATCAAGTTCCATATACTGCGTCCAAAAGATCGCCATCAAATTTTTCAGTGCAAAGCTGAAGCTGCATCCGATATCACCCACCGCATACGAAATGCTGTCGCGGATGCCGAAGGGTCTGATCTCTTTTTCGCCGTGCTGACGCGTGTTTTTCATGATTGAAACCTCTTTTCCGAAAACCTTGGCAGTTTATCTGCTATCAGTATGCCCCAAACGAAGAACTCTATTCTTTTTCCGCATCCTGTCGATTTTTGTCTTGTTTTTCCGCGCCGCTTATGTTAAACTATCCATAAGAAGTTCTTAAAAAACGAAAGGAAGATCATCATGGCACGTATCTATCACGTAGCGAAAAACGGAAACGACCGCAATATCGGCACGGCAGAAATGCCGTTTCTCACCATCTCCCGCGCAGCAAAGCTTGCAGATGAAGGAGACACCGTCATCGTCCACGCAGGCGTATACCGCGAACACGTAAGTCCCGAGCACGGCGCACGAAGCGAGCTGGGACGCATCACTTATATGGCAGCAGAAGGCGAAAAGGTCATCATCAAAGGCTCAGAGGAGCTCACCGATTGGAAAAAAGACGGAGCGCTCTGGAAAGTCACTGTGGATAACCGCCTCTTTGGCGATCACAATCCCTATGAGACGGCTGTGGATGGTGACTGGCTCGTTAAGCCCCTCGATCCGCCCCATCACACGGGCATGATCTATCTCGACGGCACATCTCTTGACGAGGTCGTCACCATGGAAGAGCTTTTGGAAAAACCCATGACGTGGCTTTGTGCTGTCTCTGATACGGAGACCACCATCTATGCCAACTTCAAAAATGCGGATCCCAATGCCGCGCTCACGGAAATGAACGTCAGAAGATCTTGCTTCTATCCCGAAAGATCTGGGCTGAACTATATCACCGTGCGCGGCTTTGAGATGGCACACGCCGCCACCAATTGGGCTCCTCCCACGTCGGATCAGGTAGGGCTCCTCGGCCCACACTTCGCAAAGGGCTGGATCATTGAAGATAATATCATCCACGACGCCAGATGTGCCGCAGTGAGCCTCGGAAAGGACGGCGTCACCGGTGACAATATCTACACCCATTACCACAGAAAAGCAGGCTATTATTATCAATATGAAGCGATGCTCTCCGCACGCCGCATGGGCTGGAGCCGTGAGACCATCGGGTCTCATATCGTGAGAAACAATCTCATCTATAATTGCGGACAAAACGGCATCGTGGGTCACATGGGCTGTGCCTTCTCCGAAATTTACGGCAACGAGATCTATAACGTCGGCAACAAAAAGGAATTCACAGGCTATGAGGTCGGTGCCATCAAGCTCCACGCCCCCATCGATACCCAGATCCATCATAATCTCATCCACGATAGCTTCATGGGCACTTGGCTCGATTGGCAGGCACAGGGCTGCCGCCTGAGCGCCAACGTTTATTATAACAACGGCATCGATATCAAGATCGAAGTCACCCACGGCCCTCACCTTGTGGATAACAACATCTGCGCATCCGAGCAGAATTTTCAGAATGCGGCACAGGGCGGCGCATACGTTCACAATCTCTTCCTCGGCGGTATGTTCCAATATCCCGTGCTTGACCGTTCCACGCCCTATCATCTCCCCCACTCCACCGATATGATGGGCTGCACGCTCGTTTACAGCAACGACGATCGATTCTATAATAATATCTTCGGCAACGTGCAGAAAACGGAAAACAAAAAATTCATCGTCGGTCTCGGCCACTATAACGGCGCGCCCGATACGCTTGAGGAATATCTGGATACCGTCTTCACCAAATACGGAAAATGTGATACCGAAGCATTCTCTTGGGAAAAGCAACCCCTTTTCACGAAACATAATTATTACGGAGACGGCGTCCCCGCCTATGACCGCGACCACACCTCCGTGAAAACAGAAACCGCCACGGACGCACGCGTTTACGAAGAAAACGGAAACGTTTATCTCGAAATGACCCTTGACGAAAGCTTTTCCGCGCTCAAACCGGAGATCGTGGATACGAAGCGTCTCGAATTGCCCCGCATTTCGGAAGCACCCTATGAAAATCCTGACGGCTCGCCCATCACCGTAGACACTGACCTTCTCGGCAACAGAAGAGGCGCTCACCCCACCACAGGTCCCATCGAAAATATCGGCACGGGACGCGTAAAGGTGCTGATCGCCAAAAGGAAATAACAGCCTCTCTCGAAAAGCCCGTTCCAAGGGACTCCGCCTCCGATCTCCCATGCGGTGTTCACACAAAATAGCTGCACCCCGCAAAAAAGCTCCGAAGCTTTTGAAAGCTTCGGAGCTTTTTATCTTATAGCATGGTGATCGTATCCTCAAAATCGCGGATCCTTGTGTGCAATTTTGTGGGGACAGCACCTTCTGCGGGATAACCGATAGGCAGGATCGCCGTCACACGAAGATTTTCGGAAAGCCCCAACGCTTTCGAGATCTCATCCGCGTTGAACCACCCGACCCAGCAAGAGCCGATCCCCTGCTCCCACGCCGCAAGCATCATATGCGTGCAAACGATGGCCGCATCCGTCTCTCCCGATTCATAGCCGGGCATAAGATCGTTCTGCCAAGATCTTTCTTTATCATAGCAAACGACGAGCACCACGGGCGCATCAAAAGTAAAACGGCAAACAGAGGCAAGCTTTTCACGGCTCTCCTCACTCTTCGCCACGAAGATCTTCTGCGGCTGCTTATTGCAAGCAGTCGGTGCCACTCTGCCCGCCTCCAAAATGATAGCAAGCTTTTCTTCTTCGATGGCATCCTGCTTGAATGCCCGCACGGAAAAGCGTTCCTTGGCAAGTTCGGAAAAGTTCATAGAAATATCTCCTTTGTCGGTTTTCTTTTATGATACCATATTCCCCGGGAATTTGCAAGATATCTTCCAATTTATGTCTTGACAAACGGTCGGCTTTGTGCTAAACTGTGCGCGAAAAATCTTTTTATGCAAAAGGAGATCTCCTCATGGAATACATCAGCAGACGTGAATACGAGGAATTCACCGCTTCCACCCGTGACCGCCGCATGGAATGGTTCCGAAATGCCAGATTCGGTATGTTCATCCACTACGGCCTTTATTCTCAGATCGGCACGGGCGAATGGTCCCAAGCAAATCAGAACTACACCGTCGCCGAATACGAAGCGCTCGCAAAAAACTTCGCGCCGAAGGAAGGCTGTGCCCGTGAATGGTGTGCACTCGCCAAACGCATGGGCGCGAAATACGCAGTCTTCACCACCCGCCATCACGAGGGTTTTTCTCTTTGGAATTCCAAGGTAAATCCCTATAACTCCTACAATTATTGCGGACGTGATCTTGTGCGGGAATTTGTGGATGCTTGCCGTGAATTCGACCTCAAAATCGGTCTTTATTCCTCTCTCATGGATTGGCATCACCCCGATTCGTGGCGCTGTGCCAACGATCCCGAAGCACGTGCTCGTTTTCTTCAATATATCGAAGATCTCAACACCGAGCTCCTCACCAATTACGGTAAGATCGATATCCTTTGGTATGATGTTTCCTGCCCGATGGAAAATGCGGAAAGCTGGGATTCCGTGAACAGAAACTATCGTTTGCGTAAACTTCAACCCGACATTATCATCAATACGCGCTCTGCCATCCCCGAAGATTTCGGCACGCCCGAGGAAAAGATTGATGCGGAAGAGCGCGATTGGGAATCCTGCAAGACGCTCACCAAGCTCGCATGGGGCTATGTGGATGAAGAGCAGTCCTATCCCTTCATGATGCGTCCCAAAGAGATCATCCGTGATCTGCACCTTTGCACCTGCAAAGGCGGCAATCTGCTCCTTAACATCGGTCCGATGCCCGATGGCTCTATTGATCACCTCACCGATGAGACCCTCTCCAAGGTCGGTGAATGGCTCGCCGTGAACGGTGCCGCCACCTATGGTAAAAAATTCCGCACAGGTCCCGTTTACAGTGCCAACACGCTCACTGCCGTTTCTGCCGAGCCCGATTGCAAGACCTTCTATCTCTGGAACTGGGTATGGCCGAAGAACGGTGAATTGATGTTCGGCGGTTATATGGATGCACCCACCAAGGTCACCCTCCTTGCGACGGGCGAAGAGATCGACTTCGTCCACGACGGACACCGCATCTTCCTCAAAAATCTCCCCAAAGAAATTCCCGATAAGATCCTCGGCGTGACCGTGATCAAAATGGAATTTGCTGAAAAACCGCGCCACATCTACCGCAGCTATTATCCGCAGATGCACCTCGGCCACGATTTCTCCGAAGGCAACCACATCTGGTGATCGGGCCTCTGTCAGGAGCCCTGCACGAGACGCTGTCTCGTGGCTCTGCCAAGGGTCATTGACCCTTGGAACCCAATAACAAACAAGGAAATACTCAAAAAACACCACGGTATGATTCCGTGGTGTTTTTTGGGAAGTTATTTCACTTGATCTCGATCGACGTATCCGCCATAGGAAACGATCTTGTCTCTGAGTGCGGCAACGTCAACACCTTTTTTATCAAGTCAACTCATAGTTTCCAATTCACACAGATATTCATCCAGAATCCTTGCCGCCGTTTCCGCCATCTGTGCGCAGGGGCGCTTTTGATAATATGCCTCCGTGCGCATCGTGGGCACGGCAGAGGAGGAGCGCATCGCTTCGATCTGCTCATCCGTTTTTCCCTGCATCGCTTCCAAGTGCTTGGCGTGTGCTTCCAGGATCTCACGGCAAACGATCGTTCCCACCTCCGCACGGAATCGGGCAGCAAATTCCTGCACACGAGCATAATGCGCTTTTTTATCCTCCTGCATCGTGGGGGAGGTAGCGTCATAGCCATGCAAAATACCCAGCACCATCAAAGAAGCGCTCACGGTGCCGCAGACCTCGCGCATCCTGCCCATGCCACCGCCAAAAGAGGATGCCATGCGCATCGCTGTTTTTTCGTCAAGACCCGTCAGATCAGAAAAAGCAAGCAATACTGCTTGTGAACAATTATATCCCTTCAAAAAATATTCCTTTGCCAAAGTGCCTCGATCTGCCATATCTTCCTCCGAAAAATGTTTTTATCAAATTATAGCACCGAAAAGGATTTCTGTCAAGAAAATGTGGCAAAAGCGATTTTTTTACAAAATTGCCATAGACACCAACCCATTTTATGATGTATAATAAAAGTATAAGTTTTATCAAATGAAAGAAAGGTAAGGTTTGCTATGTATAAGATCCTGGAACTCAATCCTCAACTTGCGCCGTTTTCTTCCTATATCGACGAAAGAATGGCGCTCTATCAAAAAACGAAAAAAGCAATTCTTCCTAAGGGCAGCAACCTTTGTGATTTCGCCAATGCACATGAATATTTCGGCTTCCATCACGTAAAGGGCGGCTGGTATTACCGCGAGTGGGCGCCCTCCGCCAAAGCGCTTTATCTCATGGGTGATTTCAATGGTTGGGATCCGAAAAGCCACCCCTTGACTCCCTTGAAGGGCGGTAACTGGGAGATCTTTCTCAAAGGCGAAAAGGCTCTTTGGGAAGGCTGCCGCGTGAAGGTCGTCGTGGAATCCGATATCGGCACGCAGGATCGCATCCCTCTTTATGCGCGCCGTGTGGTTCAGGATCCCAATACCGTCACATGGTGCTGCGAGGTCGTGGATGACCGCAAAACCTACAAATGGACGGATGAGGATTTTGTCGGTGACGATAAGCTCTATATCTACGAAGCACACATCGGTATGTCTGCTGAGGAAGGCAAGGTCAATACATACCGCGATTTCACGGATAACGTCCTGCCCCGCATCAAAAAGGCAGGCTACAACACCATTCAGCTCATGGCGATCATGGAGCATCCTTATTACGGCAGCTTTGGCTATCAAGTCTCCAATTTCTATGCTGCATCCAGCTGGTTTGGCGCGCCGAAGGATCTGAAAAGACTCGTCAACAAAGCACACAAGATGGGCATCCGCGTCCTTCTTGACCTCGTGCATTCCCACGCGGTCAAAAATCATGCCGAGGGCATCAATATGTTTGACGGCACCGTTTGGCAATTCTTCCATGACGGCATGAAGGGCGAACACCCCGCTTGGGGCACCAAATGCTTTAACTACGGTCATCACGGCGTACTCCACTTCCTTCTTTCCAACTTGAAATTCTGGATGACGGAATATCATTTCGACGGCTTCCGCTTCGACGGCATCACCTCCATGCTCTATCACGATCACGGTCTCGGCGTCAGCTTCGATAATGACAATAAATATTTCTCCGAAAACACCCACGTGGAAGCGATCACCTATCTTCAGCTTGCCAACGAGCTTATTCGTGAGGTCAACCCCAAAGCGATCACCGTCGCGGAGGATATGTCGGGCATGCCCGGTATGTGTCTGCCCATCAAGGATGGCGGCATCGGCTTCGATTATCGTCTCGGCATGGGTCTTCCCGATATGTGGATCCGCACCGTGAAGGAAAAGACAGATGAGGAATGGGAGATCGGCAAGATGTGGGGCGATATGTGTCTGCGCCGTCCTGGTGAGAATACGATCGCTTACGTGGAAAGCCATGACCAAGCACTGGTGGGCGATAAGACCATGATCTTCCGCTTGGCAGATGCCGCGATGTACACCGATATGGAAAAATCCTGCCACACGCCCGTCATCGATCGCGCCATCGCGCTTCATAAGATGATCCGCCTTTTCACCATGGCAGGCGGCGGCGAAGGCTATCTCAATTTCATGGGCAATGAATTCGGCCATCCCGAATGGATCGATTTCCCGCGCGAAGGAAACGGCTGGAGCTTCCACTATTGCTGCAGACAATGGAGCCTTCAGGAGAACGATCAGCTCAAATATCAGTGGCTCGGTGAATTTGACCGTGATATGGTGAAGCTCGCGAAAAAGCACGATATCTTCGCTCAGCGTATGGCAGATCTCAAGCTCATCCACAATGATAACAAGGTGATCGTTTTCTATCGCCACGGACTGCTTTTCGCTTTTAACTTCCATCCCGAAAATTCTTGCACGAATCTGCTCGTCCCCATCTCCGAAAACGCAGACTACACCGCCGTCCTCTCCTCGGACGATGCGGCCTACGGCGGCTGGGATAGAGTAGCGCACATGAAATATCCTGCAAAACGGATTGACGGGAATTATTACGTCGAGCTTTATCTCCCTGCGCGCACCGCAGTCATCCTCAAAGAAGGCAATATCCGAAAAAAGAAATAAATGCTCGCAAAAACGACAAAATCATTGACTTTTCCCCATTCGCTATGATAGAATGAAAGCAACTTAGATATATTTGGAGGACATTGAAATGCCCAGACCGTTCAAACCCGTAGACGAATCCCTTTTCAAAACAGAGCCCTGCATCACCCGCTACCCCGAAACCATCCTTTCCCGCAAGGACGTGCCCTATCGCTCTGCGCTCACCTTCAACGCAGGCGTTTTGAAGCGTGAAAACGGCGAATACATCATGATTTTCCGCAACGACATCGGTGATTATGACAAGCAGATCCTTGAAGGAACCAACCTCGGTCTCGCTTTCTCAAACGATGGTATCCATTGGAAGGTCGAACCCGAACCCTGCTTTGCCATGAAGGACGACGAGATCATGCGCGTATACGACCCCCGTATCACCGAGATCGACGGCGAATACTGTATGTGCTTTGCCGTTGACACCAAGCACGGCGTTTGCGGCGGCATGGCGACCACAAAGGATCTCAAAAATTTTGACATCAAGTCCATTTCCGTTCCCGAAAACCGCAACATGGTTCTCTTCCCTGAGAAGATCAATGGAAAGTACGTTCGTCTCGAACGCCCCATGCCCGTATATTCCCGCGGCGGCGACGTTTTCGATATTTGGATCTCCGAATCCCCCGACCTCGTTTACTGGGGCAATTCCAAGCTCGTGATGGGCGTGGAGGATGTTCCCTACTGCAACGACAAGATCGGTCCCGGTGCTCCTCCGATCAAAACGGACAAGGGCTGGCTCATCATCTTCCACTCCGTTGACGTTGACCCGAACCGCGGCAAGAACGGCTGGGAAAAAGCTTGGAAAAAGCGCTACGTCATCGGCATCGCGCTTCTCGATCTCGAGGATCCCTCCAAGGTGATCGGTATGTCCAAAAAGCCTCTCATGGTTCCCGAAGGCTATTGGGAGCTCGAGGAAGGTATGCGCACCAATGCACTCTTCCCCTGCGGTATGCTTCTTGAAGACGACAATACCGTTCGCATCTATTACAGCGCAGGTGACGCGATCGTCAGAATGGCGACCGCAAAGCTCGACGATCTTCTCGCGCTCTGCACCGAGCCCAGACAATATAAAAAAGAAGATTAAGGAGCGCCCGTATGGTAAAATTTGTTGAAAACGGCTCTTCATCCGTCATCGGTGCATTCGGAGAAAGAGAGATCCTTTATGCCTTCCACGATATCGACGGCACCCATTCCCTCATTCGCGATTGGCCGCCCGTCATGAGCATCGTGCTCCATTACGTTTCTGAGGGCGGCGTGCCCGATGGCTACGATAGTGATGAAAATGTGCAAAAGCTCGTGGATATGGCAGGTACGAAGCCCCTCCCCGAAACCGATAGCTTCTGCATCGAATCCGCCGGTCTTTCTGCACTGACACAGATGGAATGGGCGATCCGCCGTGCTATCGATAAAGGTCACATCGACGTTCCCTGCAACAAAGAAGAAAACCGCGAAAAGATCGAAATGATCCGCAAGGGCGAGGAGATCTTCGCAAATCCCGACACCCCCGAGATGACCGAATTTCTCACCGTACATACCCCCCGCCTTTTCAAATTCTATGAAAAGGTTCTGAACGGCTTCTGCCGCGATGAAAATCTTGAGCTTGCCAAAAAGGATCCCGATCGCTTTATCGTGGACGGCTCCAAGGAATTTCTCACCTATCTCAAAGATCACGGCGTCAAGAACTATTTCGTGACAGGTGCCGTGGTGGAAAAAGGCATGGGTATGCACGAGGAAGTGGAAACGCTCGGCTTTGAGATCGGCGAAGGCAAGATCATCGAGGATCTCATCGGCTCCACATGGACAGATAAGATCCCGAAGGATCAGATCATGGAGAAGCTTCTCGTCACCCTCGGTGCCGACGGTAAAAACGTCCTCGTCATCGGCGACGGCAGAAGCGAGATCTCCGCAGGCGTGAAGATGGGTGCGCTCTGCATCAGCCGTCTGGAAAAGACGGACACCTTCCGCCGTGAGCTTCACCGCAAGCTGGGCTCTCACATCGTCCTCGAAAGCTATAATGAAGAAGATTTCAAATCCCTTATGAAATAACCCTAAATCCCATAGATCAGCAAGATCTATGGGATTTTTGCATCAAAAAGGACTTTCCTCTTGCGAAAAGGGCAAAAATATGGTATGCTTATATTGATATACATCAAAAATAGGAAAGGACACGGCATGGCAAAGCTTTATTTCAAATACGGCGCGATGGGCTCCTCCAAAACGGCAAACGCGCTGATCACCAAATTCAATTATGAAGAACGAGGCATGAAGGTCCTTCTCATCAAGCCCGCCACAGATGACCGTGACGGTGTGAAAACGGTGCGCTCCCGCATCGGTCTTGCGGAGGATGCCATCGTCATTCGGAGGGAGACAGATATTTACGAATTGTTCCTCACTTATGATGACCATCACGTGATCATCGCCGATGAATGCCAATTTTTCACCGAAAAGCAGATCGACGAGCTGCGTCGCATCGTGGATGAATTTGACGTACCCGTGCTCTGCTTCGGCCTGCGCACGGATTTCCTCACGCGGATGTTTGAAGGCAGCCACCGCCTTTTTGAGGTAGCAGACTCCATCACGGAGATCAAGACCATCTGCGCCTGCGGAAAAAAGGCCATCGTCAATGCCCGCATCGATGAAAAAGGCAGCGTCGTCACTGAAGGCGGACAGATCCTCATCGGCGGCAACGATTCCTACGTCGCCATGTGCCACAGCTGCTGGAAAAAAGCGATCGCAAAAAAGGAGACTGAAAAATGAAAAACAATATCATGTTCATCGGCATCGCGGGTGGCACGGGAAGCGGCAAGACCACGCTTTCCCGCCACATCGCAGAAGCCTTCGGCGATCTTGTGACCGTCATCACCCACGACAGCTATTACCGCGCACAGGATCACAAATCTCCCGAGGAGCGTGCCGCGCAGAACTATGACCACCCCGACGCCTTTGAAACCGAGCTTCTGCTCACCCATCTTGAAAGCTTGGCAAACGGTGAGGCTGTGGACGTGCCCGTTTATGATTACACCCGCCATACCCGCGCCAAGGGCACCGTAAAAGCAGAGCCCCGCAAGGTCGTCGTTTTGGAGGGCATCCTCATCTTTTGCGATAAAACACTTCGCGACCGCATGGATCTGAAGCTCTTTGTGGATACCGATGCGGATGAAAGGATCCTGCGCCGCATCGTGCGCGACACCACGGAGCGCGGACGCACGCTGGAATCGGTCATCAGCCAATATCTCACCACCGTAAAGCCCATGCACGAGGCTTTCGTGGAGCCCTATAAACGCTATGCGGATATCATCATCCCCGGCGGCGGAGACAACCCTGCGGCGCTGGATATGATCATCACCCGCATCAAAAAACAACTCGAAAACGAACAATAATCAGTGAAGAGAGGAGACCCCGTCATGTTCGAACCCATCCGAGAACTGATAGAAAAATACGACCGCATCATCATCCATCGCCACAAAAATCCCGATGGTGATGCCATCGGCTCACAGGTCGGTCTGAAACATATCCTCATGGAAAACTATCCGAAAAAGGAGATCTACGCCGTGGGCGACCCCGCAGGGCGCTACGCCTTCATGGAGGACAGCACCCCCGACACCGTGGCAGACGAGCTTTATGAAAATGCGCTCGCCATCATCCTCGATACCTCGGCAAAAAGTCTCATCAGCGATGATCGCTATGAAAAAGCGGCGGCGACCGCACGCATCGACCACCACCTCTTCTGCGAAACGATCGCAGAAACGGAGGTCACGGATCCTTCCTTTGAGAGCTGCTGCGGACTGATCACCGCGTTTGCCATGGAAGCGGGCTTTTCCGTTTCTCCCATGGCGGCAAAATCCCTTTACACAGGCATGATCACCGATTCGGGCAGATTCCGCTATGATTCCACCAGCGCCAAGACCTTCCGCATGGCGGCTTTCCTCATGGAAAAGGGATTCCGCACGGAAGACATTTACCGCAACCTTTACGCCGATGACCTTCCCTATATGCAGCTGCGCGCGAGTTTCACGCTGAAGATCAAGCTCACCGACCATCACGTTGCCTACACCTACACCACCCGTGAGGAAGCAGAGGCACTCGATTTTGATACCTTCACCATCTCCCGTGGCATGGTGGGCGTCATGTCTGATATTCGCGGCATCGATTCCTGGGTCGGCTTCACAGAAACGGCAGACGGCGTTCTCTGCGAGATCCGTTCCGCCAAATATAACATTAATCCCATTGCAAAAAAATACGGCGGCGGCGGTCACGCCAAAGCCAGCGGCGCCACCCTTCACGACCGTGAGGAAGCGATGCGCCTGCTCCAAGATCTTTGCGCACTTTCGGAGGAAACCAAATGAAACTTGAC
Organism: Clostridia bacterium; assembly: GCA_017452525.1. GTDB lineage: Bacteria > Bacillota > Clostridia > Oscillospirales > CAG-272 > RGIG3947. The sequence goes on along the minus strand of JAFTMG010000045.1, from coordinate 35,288 downwards.
CAAATGAAAAAGATCCTTGAAAAAATCAAGGAATACGACCGCATCATCATCTTCCGCCACAAGCGCCCCGATGGCGACGCCGTCGGCTCCACGCTGGGCCTTCGTGAGATCCTTTCGATCAGTTTTCCTGAAAAAGAGGTCGTCACGCTGAACGCGGATTATTCGGATTACGTGGCATTCCTCGGCGACGAGGATGCGGCACGCCCCGATGAATTTTATACCACCGCTCTCGGCATCGTCATCGATACCGCCACCGCGGAACGCATCTCCAATAAAAATTATACCCTTTGCAAGGAGCTTATCAAGATCGACCACCACATCGAGGTGGAAGCCTACGGGGATCTCTCTTGGGTAGAGGAGGAGCGCTCCTCGGCGAGTGAAATGATCGCCGCCTTTTATGACGCCTTCCGCGACGAATTGAAGATCAATAAAGACGCCGCCACCTATATCTATACGGGCATGGTCACCGACTCGGGCAGATTCCGCTTCCGTTCCGTTTCGGGAGAAACGATGCGCCTTGCAGGGATGCTGCTCGATCTCGGCATCGACACTGACACCCTTTACGCCAATCTTTATATGAAGGATTTCGATTCTCTGAAATTCCAGGCATACGTTTATAAAAAGATGAAGATGACGGAAAACGGTGTCGTTTATCTCCACGTAGACCGCGCTATGCAGAAAAAATTCGATCTCACGAGCGAAACGGCAGGCACGGCAGTCTCCTTCATGGAATCCATCAAAAACAGCCTGATCTGGATCGCCTTTATCGACAATGCAGACGGCAGCATCCGCGCGCGTCTGCGTTCCCGCTTCGTCACCATCAATGAGATCGCGGAGCGCTATCACGGCGGCGGTCATGCTTGTGCCAGCGGTGCCACCGTTTACAGCAAAAAAGAGATGAAGGCGCTGATCGCGGAAGCAGATGCCCATCTCAAGCATTATAAAGAAACAAATGAGGGCTGGCTATGAGGATCCTGATCACCAATGACGACGGCGTAGGCTCCGCTTCCCTTGCCCCCCTCATCCGCTGGGCAAAAAGATTTGGTGAGGTCACCGCCGTGGCACCGAAATTCGAGCAGAGCGGCAAGAGCCAAGCCATCGAATTTTTCCGCGAGATCGAGATCAAAAAGATGCAGATCGCGCCCGATGTGGAGGTCTTTTCCATGGATTCCACGCCTGCCGATTGCGTGCGCTATGCCGTCCTCGGCAGAGGTGAGCATTTCGATCTCGTGATCTCCGGCATCAATCGCGGGCTGAATCTCGGCAGAGATTTGGTCTATTCGGGCACAGCAGGCGCCATCTTTGAGGCAGGCAGGCTGGGCATCAAGGGCATTGCCCTTTCCACACCGCCAGAAAGCTTTGCACCCTCCCTGGAAAAACTGGACGCCATTCGCGATTTCTTCCTTCAGCATCATCTCTTTGATCACAACGATCTTTATAACATCAATATCCCTCTCGAATCACACGGTTTCCGCATCACGCGCCTCGGCGGCATCTTCTATACGGATGATTTCATCCACATCGGCAACGATATCTACATACAAGAAGGTCACCCCGTGGCATCGGAGCATGAAAGCCTCGATTATGACGTCACCGCCGTGCAGAGCGGTTACATTTCCATCACGCCCATCACCGCGGAACGAACACAGCTCGGCGTTTTTGAAAAACTGAAAGATCTTTGCTGAACGCAAAAATCCCGATAGAAACGGCTGATTCTCATAAATTCAAATTTCCCTTGTAGGGACCGGCGTCCTCGACGGTCCGTAATGGCATAATTGCTTCGCAGAAAACAAATAATTAACGCCGACAGTTTTCAAAATCTGTCGGCGTTCGTTTATTTCTGCTTTAATGATTTAATAAAATGACTTTCACTACCATTCCACAAACACAGAATGCATTTTCCGTTTTCAAAAATATGTTTACAATTTTCATATCCGTAAATCATATGTGCGCAATTTGGACAGAGTGATTTCATTTTTGATTTTTCGAGAACATACTCGCTTCCACATTCGTCTCATATTCCAATTGAGTGATCATTCATAAAAAACTCCTTTTATCGCCAGTTTCGCATTTGTATTACGGCGTTGCTTGCAACGCGGGCTTCGGGCGAAGCCCATACCCCTAAAGTTGCGCGCATCCAAAGGCTCCCTCCGGGAGGGAGCTGTCGCCATAGGCGACTGAGGGAGAGTGCGTAACAAGAAAGTTAGCACAAACCCAAAGTTACGCAGGCTCCTTCCGTCACGCTCCGCATGCCACCGCATCCGCTTGCGGATGGCATCTCGGAGGGAGGCTTTTTGTTAGTCCCATTATATCACAAATCGGCAGAGAAAACAAGTTCTCTGCAGAAATTTATGTGTCACGGACCGTCGAGGACGCCGGTCCCTACAATTTGGTAAACATCCTTATGAGAATGAGCCTAAAGCAAGTGCTTTTTCAGTGAAATTCGTTCCTGCGGAGCGAGTGAAATTTTCTTTTTGTAAAGTCCGACCTCTCGGACGGTCCGAAAAGACATCATTGCGACACAGTAGACTAATCATTAACCCCGATAGATTTTCAAAAATCTGTCGGGGTTTGTTGTTATTTTTCTGCTATAAAAGTCCAATGTTCAGAAATGCTTTCAGGCATCATTCGCGCGAGGGCATCGGCATCCTTCATAAGATTTTTGTTTCCAAAGTGGAAGAAAAAGAATTCTCCTTTCCCTTCGTTATATCCCAATTGGAATTCAAGTTCTTTCTTACAATAGGGAAACACCGGCTTTAACCGTTCGTCAATTGCCCAAACAAATGCTGAATCGTGATCAGAAAGACAATGGATGATCCATGACTCTTGTTCTTCAAACCAAGCCCAGAAAGCTCTTGCTGCTTCCTCATTCATAACTTTTTTAGAAAATAGTGAAAACATACCTTTTCTCCTTTTAAGCAAACCATTATTTTTCGTTTTATCACACCAATCTCGCCTTTGTATTACAAAGGCACAGGCAAAGCCCATGCCCCTAAGGATGCACGAGCGCAACCACAGGCTCCCTTCGGGAGAGCTTCCGCGATAGCGACGATATGAAAATGAACAGCCTCATGCCAGCGTTTCAAAGATCTCTTTCCACACGTCCTCATCCTGATCCGTCATGCGATACCAATCCCATGACTTGACAAAAGTCTTTCTTTGCTCGGGGTCAGACAGCGCTCCCGCCTTACGCTTGGCGGCGAGATCGGCAGCGTACGACGCCAGATACTGCGCGGCATCGGCGGTGTAGTTTGGATTATGACCCCGCCCGCTCATCGTGAGAAAACGGACGTTGTCATGCCCCTCCAGCGCCCGCACCAGCACGTCACGGTGGTGCGCCACCGATACGACAGGGTCATCGACCGAGTAAATGAGCAACACGGGCATCTTCGCCCCTTTCAGCGATTCAGCGGCATCATACGACGCAAATGCGGGATTCGCCGCCTGCTCCACCAACCAAAGACGCTTATAAAAGAATCTCATAAATCCGCGCCCGAACATCTGCTTGAGAATACGCGCAACCGAAGTAAAGCCCGCCATGGCGATGACGTGCTTGACATCCGGATGGAGCGCCGCGATATTCATCGTAGAAAAAGCGCCCCAACTGTGCCCTATGACGGAAATATCGCATTTTCCCCAAACGGGATCTTGCTTCAGGGCATTCAGCGCGTCGTTGAGGTCACACAGCGATTGCGCGAAACCGTTGGTTCCCGCCCCCTCGGACTCCATGCAACCCGTGTGATCGTAGGCGAAGACACGGTAGCCGCGGCGGGCAAGCATCTCGATCTCCCGCATATAGGAGCGGTGACCGCCACCCATACCGTGGTCAAATACCACCAGCCGCCCTGCTATGGGGTCGGGATAAGCGTAAAAATATCCCTGCAGGCGGTCGCCTGCCGAGGAAACGAAGGCGAAGGGCGTTTGCTCCAGCCCCTCAAAATCGGCGGCGGAAAAATAATAGGCAGTTCCCATATCATCCGCACGGGCAAACAACTGTGCGCGGTACATCTGTTCGATCTTTTTGCCAAGCATGGGCATCCTCCTTTATGAAAAGAAACAGCGGATAGGGGCGGCTTGCCGCCCCTATCCGCGACTATGGTATTATCCGGTGATCTTGTTGCGGAAATGCGCGCCGCAGTCGGCGATCAGCTTCAGATAGCTGGGCACAAGCTCAGCATCCAGTCTCTCGACTCTGGTCTGAGCAAAGGTCTCGAAATCCAGGTCGCCGTCGTAGCCGATCTCACGGAGCGCGGTGTAGAACGCCTTCCAATCAATACTTCCGGTATAGGGAGCCAGATGGGCATCTGCCATGCCGTCGTTATCGTGGATATGGAGCGCCTTGATACGCTTGCCGAGAAGCGGAATATAGGTGCGGAAGTCCTTCTGGAGCAGATTGATATGACCGGTATCCAGACAGAAGCCGAAGACCTCGCGACCTGCCTTCGCGTTGAGCGCGTCAATGTACGCGACCGCCTGATGAGGATCGGAGCAGGTGCCTTCATAGAAGTTTTTACCCTTGCCGGAGAAGAGGTTCTCCAGGCACACGGTCACCTTACCGTCCACCTTCAGCAGGGTGGGTATGAGGGACTCATACAGCTTCATGTTGAGCGCGTCAATATCGGCGGGCGTGTTGATCTTGTCGCCGGCGGTCAAGGAAATGCCGTGAACGACCAGATTCTTGCAGTCGTAGTGCGCGCACAGCTCGATGCACTTCTTATAGACCTCAATGGCATAGTCCAGCAGTGCCGGGCAGTTGGGCACGTATGCCGGGAAGGGCGCGTGTGCCTGGCTCAGAACCAGCCCATTCTTGCGCAGGATGGCAACCTCGTCGGCATAATGGGCAATGATCTCCTCAATCGGCTTTTCGAAGAGGCTCGCGCCCTCGAAAATACCGGTGGTCACCTTTTTGCGGTCCCAATCCACGTCGATATTCCAGTCGATGGCTTCAAAGCCTGCCTCGCGGAACATAGCGTAACCCTTTTCATAGCCGTAATCATACACAACGGTTCCGGACTGTACACAAATTTTCATAGTAATTCTCCTTTTTCATCAATCTGCCAGCAGCTCTTCGAGCTCGGTCAGCGTTTCATCAAATACCTTGAGTGCGTTGGCAACGGTATCGGGCTTGGTGAGGTCGACCCCTGCGATCTTCAGCTCCTCCAGCGGATAATCGGAGCCGCCGGTGGTGAGGAACTTGAGATAACGGCTGGGGTCGCCCGTCTTGAGGATATCGTCGGCGATGGCAACGGCAGAGCAGAAGCCGGTCGCATACTGATATACGTAGAAGGCGTTGTAGAAGTGCGGGATGCGCGCCCACTCGATGTCGTGAAGCTCGCCCACGTCGGCACCCTCATAATAGGTGAGGTTGAGATCGCGGTACATCTTGTTGAGCAGCTCGGCAGTCAGCGGCTGACCTGCGGCATACGCCTCATGCGCCTTTCTCTCAAACTCGGCAAACAGCGTCTGACGGAAGACGGTGGTGCGGAAGCCCTCGAGGAAATGGTTGAGGATGAAGGCACGGCGCTTGGGGTCGGTCTCAACGCCCAGCAGATACTTGGTCAACAGCACCTCGTTGACAGTGGAAGCCACCTCGGCGACGAGGATGCGGTAATCGTGGTTGACGTAATCCTGTGCCTCGGAGGAGAGGTAGGAGTGCATGGCGTGACCCAGCTCGTGGGCGAGGGTGTATGCATCCTCCAGCGTATCGGTATAGTTGAGCAGGACGTAGGGGTGGACACCGTGAACGCCGCAGGAGAAGGCGCCGGTGGTCTTACCCTTGTTCTCATAAACGTCCATCCAATGGTCGCGCTCTGCCATCTCCAGCAGCTCGCGGTAGCGCTCGCCCAGAGGGGCTGTTGCCTTTTTGACCAGCTCCATGCCGTCGGCAAAGGGCATCTTGAACTCGACCTCGTCCACCATCGGGCAGTAGAGATCGTACATCCCCAGCGACGCAAGCCCCAGCACCTTCTTGCGAAGCGCCAGGTAGCGCTTCATGGTGGGCAGACCGCCGTGGATCGCCTCTACCAGACTGTCATAGACGCTGACGGGCACGTTGCTGCCAAAGAGTGCCGCTTCACAAGCGGACTCATAATGGCGGACGCGGGAGTAGAAGGTGTCAAACTTGACCGATCCCGCATACATGGCGGTCCATGTGTGGATATACTTTTTGAATTCCTTGAAATAAGTCTCGTAAGCCTCGCGTCTCACCTTAGGGTCGCGGCTGTGGAGGTAAACGCCGTAGCTGCCGTGGGTGAGAGGAACCTCGTTGCCCTCCTCATCGTGAATGGGCGGGAAGGTCATATCCACGCTCTCCAGCATATCGAAGGTATCGCGGGGAGTACCTGCGGCATCGCCCAGCTGGGCAAGCATTGCCTCCTGCTCGGCGGTAAGCACGTGATCGGCGCCGCGGATCATATCCTCGGCGGTGTGGCGGTAGAGTGCCAGCTCGGGCAGCTCGATCCAACCGCGCAGGGTGGGCTGATCCATGGCGAGCAGCTCGGGCTCCATGAAAGCGATGCCCATCTGGAAGGACATATAAAGCTGGATAGCTCTTCCCTCCATGGTCTGATACTCGGCGTCACCGTTGTCGCTGTTCTTGTGGAGCATGGCATACAGGTATACAAGCTCGACCTTCTGCGCGGCGGTGTAGACCGTCTCAAGGCCCTTTTTGAGGGATTCGGGAGATGCGCTCAGCGTGCCGGGAACGGCGGCGATAGCGGCGACTGCTTCACCTGCCTCGGCGTATGCCTGCTCCCACGCCTCGCGGGTGGGGAAAATATGACTGAAATCCCACTGATATGCGGGATCCATTTCGCGTCTTGCTTTGACTTCCATTGAAATACTTCCTTTCGGTAATAGTATAGGGGCGCGGAGGAGGGGCACTCCCCTCCCCCGCGGACATTGTGATGTATCAGCCTCTCAGTGCCACCATGCGGTGCATGCGGTTGAGAGCCTCCGCAAGGAACTCATCGAGAGACCATGCGGCGTATGCGTCATGGGTGTTCTTGTTGGGCTTGGCGTTGCGGGTCAGCTCCATGGTGTAGATGCCGTTATATCCTGCCTTGTCCATGCGGTCGATGATGCTCTTCCAGTCGTTGATGCCGTCGAAGGGCAGCACGTGAGAATCGTCAAGCCAGGTCATCTTGTTGCGGTCAGCCATACCGAAGTTGTCGTTGAGGTGGGTGGCGATCAGCTTGTTGCCGAAGCGCGCCATCATATCCTCACCGTAGTTGTAGCACTGCTCGTGACCGGTATCCCAGCAGAAGCAGCAGTGATCGGAGGCACCCAGATGATCCATGATCGCCTGCAGGTATTCGATGCCCTCGGTATTCTCAAAGGCGATCTTCACGCCGTTCTTCTCGCCTGCCTCAACCAGACGGCGGAAGCGGGTGATGCCCAGCGCGGAGGGGAAATGACGGTCCATACCGATGATGACGTGCGCCACCATGATGCCGATGTCAAATCTCTTGCAATCCTCTACGCACTGAATGAGCATATCGGTGTAATCCTCACCCTCACGACCTGCCTCCCACATCTTGTGCGCCTTGTTGAAGGGAGCGTGGACGGACTGATAGATCAGACCGTTCTTGGCAACGGCATTTGCCCAGGACTCCATGCGCTCATGATTCCAGCCGGTGAAGCAGGCATCATAGCCCACGCGGGCAATGGCAGCGATCTGATCCTCTGCACTCTCGGGAAAGCCCAGACCTACACTGATACCGAATTTATCTTGTTTCATCATGATATTCCTTTCTGTGAGTCAAAAAGTTCTATACTTTTATTATAGTTTATTTTTCAATAATGTCAAGATTTTCAGTGAATTTTTATCAAAAAAGTCGACAAGCACGAAAGAAAGCAGTGGGCTCTCAAAATCTTCCTCGGTACTGTCCCGGTGTCGTGCCCATCTCGCTCTTAAACAGACGCGCGAAGTTTCTCATGTCCAGACCGACAGCCTCCGCCACTGCCGAGATCGGCGTATCCGTCTCCCGCAGCAGCGCACACGCCTTGCGGATCCGCAGCGCGGAAAGATAGGCGTGGGGGGAGCGGCCCACCTCCGCCTTGAACAGCGTCGAGAAATAGGCGCGGTCAAGCCCCACGCGAGCGGCGATTTCTCCCACCGTCATCCGTGTGTGATAGCAGCTTTCCATCAAGCCGATGGCCTTTTGCACGCTGCCGTTGCTGCCCGACTCCCGCCCCGTGCGAAGCAGGGCGCCGAAGATCTCATAAACACACGCCGTCCTCCGCCATTCCGCGCCGGGATCGCTCTCCCCGCGCAGAGAAAGCATGCGCTCGATGGCGTGCATCACGGTAAAAAAAGCCTCACGCGGGGCAAACGGATTTTCCGACGTGATCCCCGCCGCCGACAAAGCACCCGCGACGGTGTTGCCATCCACCGCGCACCAAACGCCGCAGCGCCGCTCACTCGTTGTGTGGATCACGGTGTCCCCCGGCAGCAGGACGAAGCAGCTCCCTGCGGACAGCGCGAATTCGCGACCGTTGATGACAACGCTGCCTCCCCCCTCGGTACAGCACTCGATGATGTAGATATCGCGGATCACCGGCCCGTACCGTATTCCCGCGGAAACACCGACGTCGCGGTCGCAGTAACAGAGGATCGGTTCCTCTCGTCGCTCCTTGGCATAATGCTCGTATATCATATCTCCTCCAAACAAAATGAAGAAAACAGCAAACAAAAAACAGTTGCGCAAACCCCATACAGATGTTATAATAATAGCATAAAAAGGAAAGGAGCGCAATACCAAATGAAAAACAATTTGAATATCGCCGTGATCGGCTGCAGCGGCATGGCGAAAAACCATATGCGCGGCGTGATCGCCAAGGAGGGCGCGACCCTGTATGCCGTATGCGACACCGCACAGGAGCGCCTGACCGCGTGCCGGGAGGAGTTTTCCGTTCCCGTAGCCACGACCGATTGGCGCGAGCTGGTCAGCGACCCCTTGATCGACGCGGTGGTGATCGTTACCCCCGACAAGCTGCATACCGAAATGACGGTTGCATTCCTGCGTGCCGGCAAGGACGTGCTTTGCGAAAAGCCGATGGCACTGACGGTGGCGGAATGCGAAGAGATGATGCGGGTAGAAAAGGAGACCGGACGCCGCTTGATGATCGGTCAGGTCTGCCGCTGCACCCCTGCCTTTCTGATGGCAAAGGAGCTGGTGGCAAGCGGCCGCATCGGCGAGCTGTTCTTCGTGGAGAGCGAATACGCGCACCACTACGGCAAGGCACGGGGATATGACGATTGGCGTGTTGACCCCGACCGCCATGCCGTCATCGGCGGCGGTTGTCACGCCATCGACCTGCTTCGCTGGATCGCGGGCGACCCGGAGGAGGTCTACGCCTACGCAAACCACAAGAGTCTGACCGACTGGCCGGTCGATGACTGCACCATCGCCATCTACCGCTTCCCGGGCGGCGTCAGCGGTAAGGTGTTCGTTTCCATCGGATGCATGCGAGACTATACCATGCGCTCGGTCTTTTACGGCACGCGGGGCACCATCATCTGCGACAACACCTCGCCCACCATCACGCTCTACGAAAACGACCCCGAGGGCGGCAAGAAATTTACCGATCCCGTCAAGCTGCCCGTCGAGATCAACAATCACAATGTTGTGGCTGAGATCGACGTTTTTGTCAACGCGCTGCTGAGCGGCGGCGAAATGCCGATCACCTCGATGGAGGGTGCAGCCACCGTCGCCGTTGCCTGCGCCACCGTGGAGGCGGCACGGGAGGGACGCCCGATCAGGATCAGCTATCCGACCGTGTAAGCCGGACATTCACACAGAAAAAAGCGTCCGCACCTGCAAAGCCTGCAGGTGCGGACGTCTTTTCCTTTTCAGTTACAGCATCGGACTCAGGATCCGCAGCAAAAGGTCAAACAAAGAGGAGCGTGAATACTTTTTGCTGTCCTTTTGCGAGATCTCACGGCTCTCTGCCATGGTGCGAAGCGCATCCTGCTTGATGTCTTCGATCACGGGGGCGTCGATGAGCAACGCACCGCACTCGAAATGCAGGAAAAGCGAGCGGTAGTCCATGTTGACGGTGCCGACCACGGCAACCCGATCATCGCAGACGTAGCTCTTGGCATGCAGAAAGCCGGGTGTATATTCGTAGATCCGCACTCCTGCCCGCAAAAGCGGCGCATAGTAGGAGCGGGTCAGGCGGAAGACCGTCTTTTTGTCGGGCACACCGGGGGTCACGATGCGCACGTCCACGCCGCGCTTCGCCGCCAGCGTCAGCGCCGATTGCATCTCGCTGTCGATCACCAGATAGGGGGTGAAGATATACACGTAGCGCTTTGCCTGCGACAAAATGTCGAGATACACGTTCTCGGCAAGATTTTCCTCGTCCAGCGGCGAGTCGGTGTACGGTTGAACGATGCCTTGCACCGCGCGTGTCGGAGGCACGGCACGCCCGAGATAGCGGCTGTAATCCGCCTCCGTCGGGTGGTACGCGTTCCACATATTGAGAAACATGACGGTGAAGCTATCCACCGCGCCACCCTCCATACGGAGCGCCGTATCCTTCCAGTGCCCGAAGCGCGCATAGCGGTTGGCATACTCGTCGGCAATGTTGACACCGCCCGTATAGGCGACGCGACCGTCGATGACGGCGATCTTGCGGTGATCCCGATGATTCATGACCAGAGAGACCAGCGGCAGGAAGGGATTGAACGCCAGCGTGCGGATCCCCGCCTGCGCCAGCTTTTTTCGCATGCCTCGCGGCAGATCGGACACGCTGCCCATATCGTCATAAATGAGACGAACGTCCACACCCTCCCCCGCCTTGCGGGCGAGGATCTCAAAGATCTCCTGCCAAAGCGTTCCCTCGTGGACGATGAAATACTCCAGAAAGATAAAATCCTTTGCCGATTCCAGATCGGGGATCAGGCGCGCAAACATGCGCTCTCCCACCTCAAAATATTCCGTTTCGGTGTCCCCGTAGGCAGGAAAGGGACCCATGCGCCGCAGGTACTCCGAGGTCCGCGCCGTTCGCGGCTCCACCTCGGTCAACACCTCCGGCTCCTGCCGCTCCATCAGATCGCGGTGAAGAGCGTCCACCCGCTCCAGGCGCTTGCGCATCCGCCGCGAGGGGCGCTTGTTACCAAACATCAGATACATCATGCCGCCAAAGAGGGGCAGGAAGGAGATGACCACGATCCAGGTCAGCTTATAGGACTGATTTTCATCCTTGAGGATGAGATAGCAGACCACGATCAGTCCGACAAGCGTGAAGAAAGTGTTGATCCAGGCGGCATAATTGCTCAACCACAAACCAAAGGCGATCATCCAGAAGATCTCCACCGCAATGATCAGCATGGTGACAGACATACGCCCCAGCACCAGCCCCGCAAATCGCTTGCCCGACATATGCGACCCGTTTCGCTTGACACTCATTTCAGTCCCCTCCTTCCGATCGCGTCGCTTATACCCTAATGATATCACAATCATTCCCGCTTTTCAAGTGGTTTTTTCAAAGGGAGGCGGAAAAAAGTTGACGCGGGGGGATGCGGGGGATGCGCGAGGGGCGGCGCCCCTCGACCCCGACAGATTTTTAAGGTCTGTCGAGGTCTATATTATTTCCGATGTTGAATGAAAGCATCATTTTCTTTGATTTCTTTAACGGTATATTGCTTTTTGCATACCGAACAGAAAAATTCAATATGATTAAATTTGGCATACCCTTTTACAATATTGTCGGCAATATCAAAATCATAATTTTTTGCTTCATCGGAATCCGAATGGACAATTTTGGACACCTTCTTTCGAATCAGCGGTTGTCCGCAACAGGGACAGTAGTGTTTTTTACAATACACGAAAAATGGTGATTCACACTTGAAACTATAGCCCTTTATTTTCATAACAATCTCCTTTCCATTTTATCACCAGTTTCGCCTTTGCATTACAAATACTTCGGGCAAAGCCCATACCTCTGAAATAGCACTATCCAAAGGCTCTCCCTTTGGGAGAGCTCCCGCGATAGCGGGTGAGAGGGTTCTTTCCGCACGGTTTCCCCTCTCCGTCGGCTACGCCGCCACCTCTCCCCAAGGGCGAGGCTTTTGGTTGCGCCCATGATATCTCAAATCGGCAGAAACAGCAAGAGTGATATTGTCGCTGTCGCAACAGTGATATTGAAGCCTTGCGGCTTCAATGATATTTTATTCGCCCATAAAACTCGCGAAGCAATATCACTCGCCGCAGGCGAATAAAACTGCGAGACTTCCCGATGGGAAGTCTCGCACTCTATCATTCCAAGCCCATCTGGCTCATCAGTCTCTTGTTGAATTCCTCTGCCGTGTTGTAACCCATCTTCTTCTGGCGGTTGTTCATCGCCGCGATCTCCAGAATGATGGCAAGATTTCGACCGGGGCGCACGGGCACGGTAATGGAGGGGATCTTGATACCGAGAATGTCCACCGTCTGATCATCCAGTCCCAGACGGTCATACATCTTGCCCTGGATCCAAGGCTCCATGTTGATGACAAGGTCGATTCTCTCGGTATCCTTGACGGCGCCCATACCGAACAGGCGGCGGACATCGATGATACCGATGCCGCGCAGCTCAACATAATGGCGGATGATCTCGGGAGCGGAGCCGATCAGGGTGATGGCAGACACACGCTTGATCTCCACCGCGTCGTCGGCGATGAGACGGTGTCCTCTCTTGACCAGCTCGATGGCGGTCTCACTCTTACCGACGCCGCTGTCGCCCAGAAGCAACAGACCTTCGCCGTAGACCTCGACCAGCACGCCGTGGCGGGTGATGCGGGGAGCAAGATGGCGGTTCAGCGAAGCGATCACCGCCGCCATGATGGCACTCGTCTTTTCATGCGTGCGCAAGATCGGCACGCCCTCGCGCTTTGCCGCCTCGATCATCTCAGGGTAGACCTCAAGCCCGGTGGTGAAGATCACGGTGATGGGGCGGGCATGCATATACTGGTCCAACCGGTATTTGCGCTCGTCTGCCTCCATCATGTCCAGATAGGTATGCTCCGCCTGCCCGATCAACTGGATACGGGATGCCTCAAACATCTCATAAAAGCCGGACAGCGCCAGCGCGGGACGGTCCACCTCGGGGTTATAGATCGAGATATCCTTGGCAGGTGCGGGCAGATAGATCTCTTCGAATTTATGCTCGTTGATCAGCACGCTCAACGGGATCTGGTATGTAGCATCCATAGCGGTTGGTTCATCCTTTCTGATAGCGGTCTTCATCGGTCCTCTTGTTTATTATAACATAGTTTTTTCATTTTGCAATCGCCAAATCACACTTTTTTCTCAAAATAAGCAAAAAAATCATGCCTATTCACAATGTCTTCACATTCTTGTGGTATGATAGCGATATATTATTTATTTGGAGGACAATTTACATGAGATATAAACCGTTTTCCCGCCTGCTTGCCGTGGTGGCGGTGCTTTGCCTGCTTTGCGGATCGCTGACCGCCTGCGGAAAGGCAAGACCCATCAAAAGCTCCAAGGAGGAGTTGACGCCCGTCGGCACCGTGGCAGGGCACGAGGTCCTTTACGAGGAGCTTCGCTATCTGACGCTGAAATACCGCGAGGCGATGGCGGCGACCTACGGCGAGACCATCTGGGACAACGCCGAGAGCCGCGAGCTTCACCGCGCCGAGCTGGAAAAGGCGGTGCTTGACAATATCACCTCCAATTATGCCGTGCTTGCCCTGTGCGACGAGGTACAGATCAAGCATACCGAAAAAGCCATTGAGGAAGCCGTGCAGAAATACGTACAGACCACGGTGGACGAGCTGGGCGGCATGAAGACTTACCGCGAGCAGATGGCAACAGAGTATCTGACCGACCATCTCTACCGCTTCATTCTCGCCGTCAGCTTCTGCGAGACCGAGCTGCTCTACGCCTACACCGACGACCTCGGGCTGATCGAGCGCGAGGAGGACAAGATCTACGATATGATCATGGGCGGCGAGTTTGCCCGCACCCTGCATATCTATATTGAGAACAGCGCAGGTGAGGATCCCGCCGAAAACCGCGCGCTGGCAGAGGATATCCTCAAGCAGCTGGGAGAGGGTACCTCCTTCAACACCCTGATCGGCCGCCACAGCGAGGACTTCTATATGACCACCACCAACGGCTACTACTTCACCCGCGGCGAAATGCTCAAGGAATACGAGGAAGCGGCGTTCGCGCTGGAGATCGGCGGCATCAGCGGCGTGGTCGAGACTCCCTCCGGCTATTATATCATTCAGCGTCTGGAGCCCGACCCGCAGTACGTCATGAGCCATCTCGGCGAGCTGATCGACCAATATCAGTACGCCATGCTCTATAATATGATTGACGAAAAGCAGGCGGAGCTTGCCATCGAGTGGAATGACTTTGGCAAGACCCTCGATCTGACCACGCTTTCCTGACCCACATCCCGAAATTTCATGAAAGGAGGCCACGTGCATGTTTTCCAAACCGACGGCTGTCTCATACCGTACCAAAAAGAGTCGCGCCGCGAGAAAATGGAAAAGCCACACCCGCCTCCTTTTTCTCATCGGCACGGTGCTGATTGCCCTCGTGCTGACGGTGATCTGGGGCATCGTCTGGGGTGAGCAGGCGCAGGAGGCGGCAGAGCGCCGCATCGCGCTTCGTGAGGAGGAAAAAGCCCTTGCGGCAAACACCCCCGAATGGTTGCCCGCACAGCCCGCCCCCATCAAGGCATCCTACACCGGCAGGCTTTCCTCGTCGGACGGTGCCGCCGCCACCGTTCAGGCACTGACAGAGGGCGGTGCCGCCGCCATTTCCCTGCCCCTCTATCTGGACGGCACCCCGCAATACGACTCCGCCGTGGCGCAGTCGTTGGGGCGCCAGCTCCCGGGAGCGACCGATGTGACGCTCAGCCGCGTCTTTGCCGCCGTTCTCGCCAAGGAGGCGTACATCGCCGCCACCTTCTCCTGCACTTGGCAGGAGGAGTCCAACACCGCCATGCGCCGCACCCTGCGCGCTTACGAGGCGGCACTGGTTGCCGAGATCGCCGAAAGCGGCGCCGACGAGGTGCTTCTGCTGGACACGCGGCTGGACGGGGACTCGGTCTCCGAGCTTGCCCTCTTTTTGCGCGAGATAAGAGAAAACTGCCCCGATGCCATCATCGGTGTCAGCGTTTCCACCGCCGCCATGATGGACGATCACCGTGTGGAATGGGCGCGGACCCTGCTCACGTGGGCAGATTTCCTTGCGCTGGACTTGAGTGATCACGCCACCCACACCGTTACCGATACGGCGGAGGACGGCACCGTCACCCGCCGCGCCGCCAATATCGACGAGGTGCTTCGGCACCTTGACGCGACCATCGACTGCTACCGCATGCGCCTGCTCCTCCCCACCGGGATCTATGAGCTTCTCCCCGTGATCGAAGAGATGGGGTATGAGAATTGGCAGATCATTAAGTGAGAGAATGTTTTATATACTCTAAATACTTTCTTGCCAATTCGTTTGCTTTTGATCGCCTTCTACGGCGGCGATCTGAGAGGGGAGAAAACCATCTCAAACGCCGAGGTTTTTCTCCCCTCTCAGACTCTCCCCACAATCCTTGGCTGGCGTCTGCTTAAATTTAACAATGATACTCTGATAGGTATGCTCTATGGGACTCTATAATAAACAAACCACGTTCACAGTCATCGGGGGTATTTTGCTGATGTATAGCCTATGCCTCGGTCTATGCGGCTTTTTCTTATACCGCTTTTGGATTCTTACATTTGACCCCGCTGTATTTTTGTTGCTCGGGATTTTGCTCTGCCCTATGATGATATTCCCCATCCTGTCGCGCAAATCTCATGCGTTTGGCAGGTTTCTGTTGCGGTGCCGATTTAGCGAAACAGGTATTCTGTGCCGCGGTTTAGGGTGGAACAGCTTCACGCTGCGTTGGGAGGATATCTGCCTGTACGGCATCGACGGCTATAGAAAGCACGGTAGCAATTCCATGGGAATTCTCTTCCTTTCCACCGATCCCGACGAACACTACGACCCGAAACACTATGCCGATATCAACACTCACCGCATCGTTTTCGAGGTGCGCGATGAGCTCTGGGACAAGCTCGGCACATATATGCCCAACGACATGAAAAAGCATCTGATGTCCTGTGCCACATCAAAACGAAATTGCTTTTATATAATAAACTGCAAAAGAAAACATGAATTCCCCTACCCTTCAGTTTAACCCACGCCAGCCAAAGATTGTAGGAAGAGCCCGAGAGAAAGTCTGAAACAATGCCTTTCTGTCTT
Source organism: Clostridia bacterium (assembly GCA_017452525.1). Lineage (GTDB taxonomy): Bacteria > Bacillota > Clostridia > Oscillospirales > CAG-272 > RGIG3947. Next base: position 19,029 of record JAFTMG010000045.1, on the reverse strand, counting down.
GTTTCACTACCGTTTCAAACCATTCCAAATATCACTTATTACAACTCATCCGAAAGGAAAAAATATCACACCATGATCATCCCCGAGCTTCTCTCCCCGGCGGGAAATTTTGAAAAAATGAAAGCCGCTCTCCGTTACGGCGCCGACGCCGTCTATCTCGCAGGCAACTGCTTCGGCATGCGCTCGGCGGCAGATAATTTCACCAATGACGAGCTGCATCAAGCGGTTGCCTACGCCCACGAGCGCGGTAAAAAGGTCTATCTGACCGTCAATACCATGCCCCGCGGCTACGAATACCCCCGCCTGCGGGAATATCTCACCGAGTTGCGCGACTGCCCCTTTGACGCCATGATCGTTGCCGACCTTGGCGTGCTTGCCACGGTCCGCGAGCTTCTGCCCGATATGGAGATCCACATCTCCACCCAGGCAAGTGCCGTCAGCGCGCCCGCCGTCAAGGCACTCGCCGCACTCGGTGCCAAGCGCGTGGTCCTCGCCCGTGAGCTGACGGTGGAGGAGGTCCGCGCCATCCGCGCCGACATTCCCGCCGAGATCGAGCTGGAGGCATTCGTCCACGGCTCTATGTGCGTCTCCTACAGCGGCCGTTGTCTCCTCTCCAATCACTTTACGGGGCGCGACAGCAACCGCGGCGCTTGCGCCCAGCCCTGCCGCTGGAACTACACCTATACCATCACCGAGGAAAAACGCCCCGAAATGCCCATGCCCCTGGAGGAGCATGCGCACGGCACCTTTATTCTCTCCTCCAAGGATATGTGTACCATCGAGCATATCCCCGAGCTGTGCGCGTGCGGCATCAACAGCTTCAAGATCGAGGGACGCATGAAGAGCGCCTACTATACCGCCGTGGTGACCAATGCCTACCGTATGGCGCTGGATGCCTACGCCGCCGACCCCGAGGGTTATCGGTTTCAGCCGGTGTGGCTGAGAGAGCTGGAAAGCGTCAGCCACCGCGAATACGATACCGGCTTTTGGTTCGACCGCTCGACGGAGGACGCCAAGCTATCCACCGTCCCGGGATATTTGCGGGAAAAGGCTTATTTTGCCACCGCCTCCTCCATGGATGGCGTGACGTTCCCGAACGGTCTGGAAGCGGAAAATGAGAACGGCAGGCTCTATTTCTTCCTGCAGCGGAATAAGATGTGTGTGGGAGACGCGGTAGAGCTGGTCTCGCCCCGCCGTCCCGGGCTGCCCTTCACAGCAAAGGAAATGTACAACGAGCAGGGCGAAGCCATCGCCTCCTGCCCTCACCCCTATATGCCCTTTTATCTCCGCGTCCCCTATGAGGTGCGGGAGGGCGACATTCTCCGCGCGGGAGAAAACTGATTCTGTTTTAGCGAGGTAAGATCATGCCCTTTTTTGAATTTCTCAAGGCGTTTCTGATCGGTGTCGTGCAGGGTATCACCGAGTGGCTGCCCGTCAGCTCCACGGGACATATGATCCTGCTCAATTCCGTTCTGAAGCTGGACGTCAGCGAAGCATTCTGGGATATGTTTCTGGTCGTGATCCAGCTCGGCTCCATCCTTGCCGTGCTGGTGCTCTTCTGGCAGCGGCTCAACCCCTTCTCCACCAAAAAATCCGCCGAGGAGAGACGCGCCACCTGGTCTCTTTGGTTCCACGTGGTGGTCGCCATCATCCCCTCGGGCGTTATCGGTATCCTCTTTGACGATTGGTTCGACGCTCACCTGCACAAAGCCATTCCCGTTGCCGTGGCGCTGGTCGTTTACGGTATCGTGTTCCTCTTTTTGGAGCGCCTGCCCCTCCACCGCAGACAGACCGACTCCGCCAACGGCATCAGCTACAAGACCGCCTTTCTGATCGGTGCCTTCCAGGTGCTTTCGCTCATCCCCGGCACCTCCCGCTCCGGCTCTACCATTCTGGGTGCCATGCTGCTGGGGCTTTCCCGCACCGCCGCCGCGGAGTTTTCCTTCTTTATGGCAGTGCCCACCATGCTGGGTGCCAGCGGCATCAAGATTTTAAAATTCGTGCTGGACGGAGAAGCCGCCGTCAGCGGCGGTGAGTGGGCGATCCTCGCCATCGGTTGCGTGACCGCCTTTCTCGTTTCTCTCGCCGCCATCCGCTATCTGATGGATTACGTCAAGCGCCATAGCTTTGCCGCCTTCGGTGTCTATCGCATCGCGCTTGGTATTCTCGTCATCGGCGCGGCACTGATGGGATGGATCGCGTGATATGGCAGAAAAGCTGAAGATCCCCTACCCCATTCTGGTAGAGGGGAAATATGACCGCCTGCGGATTTTGGATATCGTGGACCCCTCCACGCAGATCATCAAGACCGACGGCTTTGGCATTTTCAAGAAAAATGAAACGGCGGCACTCATTCGCGCGCTGGCGCAACGATCCCGCCTGATCGTGCTGACCGACAGCGACGGCGCGGGCAAGCTGATCCGCTCCCATATCAGCAATCTGGTCCCCCGCGATCGGCTGATCCAGCTGTATATTCCCCAGATCAAGGGAAAGGAAAAGCGCAAGGCAGAAGCCTCCAAGGAAGGAACGCTTGGCGTGGAGGGGATGGAGCACGATCTCCTTCGCAACCTGCTCGCCCCCTATGCCGACGGCACGGGAGTGGCACGCGAGGCGAATAACCCGCTCTCCAAAACGGACTTCTATATCGACGGACTCTCCGGCGGTCCCCACGCCGCCGACCGCCGAGACGCGCTCGCCGCCAAGCTCGCTCTTCCCCGCGGTATGACAGCCAACGCGCTTCTTGCGGCAGTCAGGCTGATCTGTACCTACGAGGAGTATCTTGCTCTGGTAGAAAGAGACGAAGATGCATGAAAAATTCGGGACGCCACGGGCGTTCCGAATTTTCTCAAAAAAATTCAAAAATATTTTCAAAAAGGTATTGACAAAAAGAAACACATGTGATATAATATCATCGTTGTCAAGTGAGGCCCGTTGGTCAAGCGGTTCAAGACGCTAGCCTCTCACGCTGGAAACATGGGTTCGATTCCCGTACGGGTCACCAAATGTAACAAATCCGAACTATTTCGTAAATCGAAATTGGTTCGGATTTGTTTTTTTACTATTAAACTTACAAATTGATGCTATTTCGGAGCGAGGTCGCGTGACCTCGCTCTTTTGTAGAGAAAAAGTAGGTGGGTTCGGGCTTCTGCCCGATTCTGTCCCAGCGTGAGCGCAGGGACGGAGCGAGGTGGGCACCGCCAAATGGCGGTGGACATCCACGCGCTATGCTTGCCCCAGGCGCAAGCGTCGGGAAAGCAGAAAATCTATTTATATATAGAGGTGAAACGATATTCTCGTTCCGCATATCCTCTTTCCAACCAAAGAGTGATTTTGGTTGGAATTTTATTTGCAAAGTCGCTGACGAGTCGCTTTACCTTTTGTCACAAATATGATATAATATAATCATCCAAGAGAAGGAGGACGATTTTATGTCAATGGGAAAGAATATTGCTTGTTTCAGAAAGAGCAAAGGATATACACAAGAAGAGTTAGGGCAGAAGATCGGAGTGACCAATCAAGCAGTATCAAAATGGGAGTTAGAAACCTCTATGCTTGATATCATGATTCTTCCTCGAATTGCAAATGCACTTGATGTCACCTTGGATGATTTATTTGCAGAACGGATAGTTCAAACCTCAACACCACAATCCCATGTTTTCAATGAAAACGCTGTTCACAACTTTCCGAAAGCAGCACAAGCCATGATCATTGATTCCTTGTGTCATCAAACAAATTTAGTGAATTGCAATTCTTGGGACTTTTTGAAAGCAGAACAGAATCCCTCCACGAAAAAGTACGATCAAATACGGCAGTTTTACACGATGTGTTGTTTATCTGACACCGCAGGAGCTGCATTCGTGTCTAATACTCTCACGATGATCGACTCCGGTATTAAGCCAACAGATATTGGTTCAATATTTGATAAGCCTGAAGTAGCCTCCGGAATTAAAAAGCTATCGGATCCAAATGTGAGACAGGTGCTTTCTCATATTTGTAATGATTATTTTCAGAGCACAACACCGTTTGACCATAAGCATCCCGATTATTTTACGATAGAAATCCGACCGAATGAACTTTCTCGTCATCTTGGAATCTCCATAGATGATATACTGGAAGTTTTGGAAAAACTGATATCCCTGCACATCGTAGAAATAGAAACAAATGATGGTACGCGCTATCTGCTTCACAAAATCAAAGCAATCGAGGCTGCAGTAACTTTCCGATTGATTGAAAGACTCATTCATAATGAAGCCGGCTTTGGTTGTGGTGAGTTTTTTGCACTGACACAATATTAAATGGCTTTTTATAATCCTCGCCCCGCCTCGTGCGGGGCCTTTCTTTGTTTCCTCCGACGCAGATTTTGAATGGTGGGACAACATGACAGTTTCTCTTTCCCTTTGTCCTCTTTAAAAAAAGATAAAGGCAAAATATTCTTATTCCAAAATCGTTTGGTATTAGGCAATATACTATAGCATTACTGGATCGCCAAGCCATTTCTATAATTATTGAAATTCGTGACGACAGAAATAAAATATTATGGTATAATATAGTCGTTGGGATAGTGGATTAACAAAGTTTTTTTGAATAGTATTCTGTATAATTGTTCAAATGTATGCGGACAATTGAATATATATGTTGCAAAAGAAGAGAAAATATGGGTTACGATCTGGTTTTTGAGAAATATTCTCAAAAACCATTGACTAATGAATCATTTTGGGTTATAATAATATAACTAATATGGAGGTGAGTATTATGTTGGTTCTTTTTAGATTCAAAAACTTTGGACCGTTTAAAGAAGAAGTTACATTGGATATGAGAGCTGTAAAAGCTTATAAAGAACATCAATATAATTTGATTTCTGAAACAACGGGAAATAGTTTTTTGAAAGTGGTGTCTATCTTCGGTGCTAATGCAAGTGGAAAAAGCAACTTTATTGACGCTTATGCCGTGTTTCAAAAAATTGCCAGAAAATCTTTTCAAGAAAATAACAAGGACAAAAAAGAAACTTTTCTTTCTAAATGCTACAATCCATTTATGTTAGATGTCGACTCCGCATCCTCGGATACAGAATTTGAAGCAGTATATCATGAGAATAATTATGAATATAGATATGGATTCACATATAACAAAGAAAAAATCACTTCAGAATGGTTGTATAGAATCAATTTATCCACAAACAGGCAGAGTACAATCCTGGAGCGAAGTGAAAAGGAGTTTACTCTTGGAAGTTCAGTAAAACAAACTTGTGAAAAATATACCGACAACATCGATATTGATGTCTTAGCGCTTTCCTTCTTTAGCAGTTTAAAATTGAAGAATAATGTTTTTGAAAAATTGTTATTTTGCATTTTAGAATTTCTTCCTTTGCGATTTGATTGTAGTCAAGAGTCGGCAGCTATCTTGGATCTTTTGTTTGACAACTCATTCGAAGAAGATGACAAGGGAGTATTGCTTGAATTTTTGAACGCTATAGATATTGGTATCAAAGACATCTCTGTTGAAAAAAATGAAGATCAAAATAACATCTACACATATCATTTTGATAAACAGGGAAACAAAGTTCGCTTTCCGTTAGAGAAAGAATCTGCAGGAACCAGAAAAGCTATGGCCGTTTTCGGATTAGTAAAATTAGCAACTGAAACTGGTTGCGGGCTTATTATCGATGAACTTAATAACCAGCTTCACCCATTATTGCAAAAGTATATAGTTGATTTGTTTTATAGCAGTAACACTAAGGCACAACTGATTTATACAACCCACGATACCACATTGTTGGATAAACAGTATGTTCGCAGAGACCAAGTTTGGTTTACCGACAAAAATGAATATGGAGAATCCACTTTGTATTCGTTAGCGGATTATAAAATTAGAAATGATAAATCATTTACCAAGGATTATCTGAGTGGTGTATTTGATGCCATTCCTAATCTGAAAAAGTTCGACCATTGGAGGAACAACGATGGGAACTGACGATTTTTTCAAAAAAAGGCGTGCCAAACTTCAAGAAAGAAAAATTGAATCAAAAACACCCAAGCCAAATTCTTTTCTAATAGTGTCTGAAGGAACTAAAACAGAACCGTACTATTTTGATGGATTAGCTAACTATATTAACGAATTATATAATTCCAACAGTATAAAAGCGGAAAAACCTACCATAGAGACTTGTGGAGAAGGAAAAAACACAATCAGTCTTGTTGAGGCAGCTTCCAAAATTGTTGCTCGTTCTCCAATAATGTATGAACAAGTTTGGGTCGTTTTTGATAAGGACGATTTTGATAATTTTGACGAAGCAATAGAGTTGGCAGAAAGCAGGGGCTTTCACGTTGGGTGGAGTAATCAATCATTTGAATATTGGATATATCTTCACTTCAATTATTCAGATTCTGCACTGCATCGCTCTCAGTGGTGTCAAAAGTTAGATGATCTCTTTAAGTCAAACAAAATATCTGAAGTGGGATATGAAAAGAATTTAACCAACATTTTTGATATTGTCACCAAGCACGGTAGTATAAAATTCGCTATTAGCAGCGCAATTAGAATTGAGCGTTCATACAATAATTCAATCCCGCCTTCTAAGCGAGATCCTTGTTCGACTGTTTACAAGTTAATACAAGAATTGAAACCCTATATTGAGCCACTGACAAAGTAGTTTTAACATGTTAGTGTAAATATCTAGTTGAACGAAAGTGAGTACATACAAGTCGTAATTTGTTGACGGTCTCGTCAAAGCGATTTTCGTTTATGATGATTATATCAAGCTGATCCTTACCTTTGACGACAAACCAATCAACATTCCCACATCCGATGAAATTGAAAATATGGCTAATAGTTCGGACATCCAATCGAACGTTTCACCAATAAGAAAAACACCATCCGAATGGATGGTGTTTTTCTTATTGGTGACCCGTACGCCAACATCGCCCCGGCGCGCGCCACCAAACTTCCAATCCCTGCATACTCCCCTCAACCTACCAAACAACCGTTTCCGATAAACTTCCCCGCGCGCTTGGGTTCGCATATCCGCCGCCTGCGGCGGATATCTTGCCCCCCGCTCCGCGGGGGGCAAATTCCCGTCTCCTACGCGAACTTACCAAAACAAATTCAACCGCGAATAGATAAGACGTGATCGTTTCTACAATCCGGTTATTGATTGTTGTTCCTTGATGTTATATAATATAATTGCAAAAAGGAGGGACGCTTATGAATATCGGTAAAATGATTGCAAACAAACGAAAGGAATTGGGCTTCACACAACAAGCCTTGGCGGAAAAGCTGAACGTTTCTTTTCAAGCCGTTTCAAAATGGGAAAACGGTACGTCTTATCCTGATGTTACCCTCCTCCCGTCGCTGGCGGCTGTTCTGAATGTTTCCATAGATTCCCTCCTCGGGTATCCGTCGCAGTCGATAACAGATTATGATAAAAGATATAAATCCGAGGGCTATTACTGGGGATTGGCTCCCAATCATCTTTGCTACGAAATGATGCGTCTCAAGCCTCCGACCAGACCATACAAGGTGCTTGATATCGGCTGTGGTGAAGGCAAGGACGCTGTTTTCCTTGCACGGAACGGATATCACGTAACCGCCTTTGATATTTCGGAGCAGGGGTTATGCAAAGCACGGGAGCTCTCGGATCGCTGCGGCGTTGAAATCCATTTTTTCAAAGCAGACGTTCGCGATTTCAGGATTGAGACCGATTACGATATTATTTTCTCAAGCGGCGTGTTCCACTATATTCCCGCCGAGCTGCGTTGGAGGGTGATTGAAAATCTTAAAACACATACCACCATAAACGGCATCCACGTTATCAATGTGTTTGTGAGAAAACCGTTTATTCCGCTTCCGCCCGATATCGAAGAGAGTGAGATCTCAGCGGGAGACTGGAGATCCGGAGAGCTGTTTACATATTATCACGATTGGTTGTTCCGAAAGAACGAAGAAAGAATTTTTGATTGCAACAGCGGCGGTATCCCACATAAACATTGCATGGACGTGCTGATCGCGGAAAAGATATAACCGTTCCTTTTCAGCATTTTTAAAATTGTGTATTGACTTTTTGGATACGTTGTGATAGAATAATCCAAATATTTTCTCATGAAAGGACTACGGCAATGGCAGTTAGGGATTGTATGCTCAACACGAATACCGCTCCGATGCACGGCGCAGATACTGCTTATCGGTATCGGTCGGGCTTGTATTGTCGTACCCAAATTTCAGTATAACCTTTTTGTAGGATTATTGGATATCAGGATACTTACGGTGCAAGTCGAAATGATTTTCGGTTTGCACCGTTTAATATTTCTCAGAAAGGAATAGCGTTATGAGTATATCCATCAAAATCACAAGCGCCTCGGAAGCCGAGGAGTTATCTCAAATACAAAAGGCAGCTTTCAAGCCTTTGTACGAACAATTTCATGACGGAGGAAACCCATTTCTCAGAGGTTCGGAGGATATTCTTCGCAGACTCAACAGATCTTACCGTCACTTTACCATTCTGTTTGAAGGAAAAATCGTTGGAGGCATCTTCTACCGTTTGTGCGGAAAAAGAGTGCCCGGTTATGAGATCGGCACAGGTGAATACTACCTGCAACGCGTTTACGTTCATCCGGACTACCAAAACCATGGGATCGCGGGAGAGGCTATTTCGTTATGCGAGAAGGAATTTGCTGATGCGAGGTGTTATTACGTTGACTTCCCGGAAGTTCTGGAAAAGAATCGCAGATGCTATCAGCGTGTCGGTTACCGCGACACCGGAGAGCGAATCACCATGGAGGGCGCACCGACTCTGGCAATGTTCCAAAAGACAGCAACTGAAGCGTTTGACCCGGCGGGCGTTTCTTTGCCGATGATCTATGAGGTCCTGCAGAATGAGCTGCCGGAGTGTCTGGACGTCATTCATCAGAGCTTCCGCACCGTGGCAGACCAGTTTGGATTGACGAAAGAAAATTGCCCGAAGCATACGAGCTTTATTCCTCTTTCTTTTCTTGAGACGCAAAAGAATTGGGGGTGGAATATGTACGCGCTGTACGCCGGCAAGAAGATCATCGGATATATGTCGCTCTCCAAGGAAAGCGATGGCGCCTTTGCGCTTCACAACCTTGCGGTGTTGCCGGAATACAGACACAAAGGCTTTGGCAAATGGCTCCTCCGTTACGCGAAGGATGTTGTGAAAGCCTCGGGAGGTAACGTAATAAAGATTGGTATAATCGAAGAGAGTACCGTTTTGAAGAATTGGTACATAGCCAACGGATTCGTTCATACCGGAACAAAGAAGTTTGACCACCTTCCGTTTACAAGCGGCTTTCTTGAGTGGAGGGGAGACGGGTCATATGGATTGCCGTGACACAGAAAAATCGGTAAGCTGAGCCAACACGCTTTATCTGTGGTTCTTAACGGAGAATATATAGTTATGAAGCTTTTATGGCAAAACAAGTTTGATGGTTTTGATTTAGCAAGAACATCTCCCTTATATGATCGGGCAACCGTTAAGAAAGAGAAAGGTGTTTTAAATTGCTGTTTCTTTGACTTTGATATAGGCATAAAATCAGCCTCTTTTGATACCCAAAACGGGCAAATTCTTGCCTATAACCAAGACACAAAAATCAAGAAGAAACAGTATGCAGACAATTACGATCCATATCATCTGTCATGTGATGACTTTGTCTTTGGCGAATACACGATCTCCCATCATGGAGAGTGGAGCTATGCGTGCAAGAAAAAAGAAACGAAAAGGAAATAGAGAATTATTCACGCCGATTTTCCATTGTGTTCAACTATAATAAACTCATAAATTTCCAATAAGCCCCCCGATAGATTTTGAGGAAAATCTATCGGGGAGCTTATTTGTTTACTGCGTATCAACCAAAGGAATTTGATTCGTCATTTCTCCGATAAGGCTTTTTTCTGCGACTTCTGTTTTTATTTTATTTGGCAAAAACACCGTGCATCAGAAGCTGATAGCCTCGGTTTCGGGAAGTGATCTCCACACGGTCCACCGTCCGCTCCCCTTCCCATGTCAGATCCAGACGGTTGATGACGTACTTCTCGAAATTCTGATCATAGGAGTATTCCGCGAAGCGGGGCGCGCGGTCGGCGATGGGATCGATACGGGAGGAGGCGATGGTGGCAAACACCGTGGTGACCTCTCTGCCGTTGCGCAGAACGTAGGTCTGCTCGCCGTCCGCAAAGACGACCTTGACCTGCGCCACTTTCTCCGAAAGAGCCCCGCCGATGGGATAGCCCTTACAAAAGGAAGTCAGACCGAGCAGCGTCAGACGGCTGACGGCACGGCGGCAGGTGTATACCAACTGCCCCCCGTCACCAAGCACGGCGGGTGTAGCAGATATGCCCGCCACCTCCTCGCGCTCCAGCCTCGGCCCCACCTTCAGCTTTCTCTGCCGCTGGGCGTGGAAGGGCAACGCACGCGCCTCCTCCGCCACGCGGGAGACCATCTCCGAGAAATCCTCCCCCACGCTCTCGCAGACAAGGGCTTCGCCTTCCACCTCGCTCAAAGAGGTAAACAGATAATCGGAGGGTGCGGGCGGCTCCTCGATCTTAGCGATCTCCTCACAGAAAGCATCATAGCAAAGGTGCTTTTGACGGTCCATCGTCACGATCCCCTCAAACAACTCACCGCACACGCAGGGGGCACCGCGGTTGAAATCGTAATAATCCGCCCAGCACCACAAAACGGAGCCGGCAAGCGCACCCTCATCGGAATTCTGATGGTAGAGCGCCGCCATCTTGCGGATCGACTCCCGCAGATATCCGGGATTATCGTAGACGTAATGCCCGCCCCACTCGGTAAAGAGCAGGGGCTTATCGTACAGCATCTGCGCCGACTTCATTGCCCGCTCAAAGCTGGGCGAATAGGGGTGCATGGTGTAGAAATCAAAGCGGCATTTGTTGAAGTAGATCAGCGTGTCCTCGTTGCTCATGCAGTTGGCACCCGAAACAAGTCTGGTGGGGTCCAGCTCATGGCAGATGTTGGCACTGTCCACCAGGAATTTTTCTGTGAAACGGCACTCGTTGAAGGAGAGCCAGAAGACGATGGAGGGATGGTTGCGGTCACGCAGGATAACGCGCCTCAGCACCTCCAGACTGCCGCCCGCCACCTCCTCGTTTGCCGTCTCCGACCACCACAGTCCCGGCTCCTCCGAGACCATCAGACCCAATCTGTCGGCGATCTCCACCGTTGCCTTACAATGGGGATAGTGGACCAGACGGACAAAATTACAGCCGGTGGACTTGATCATGCGCATATCCTGCTCGATCTGCTCATAGCTGACCACGTGCCCGCTGTTGCCGATCATCTCATGCTTACACACGCCCTTCAAAAAGAGGTGCTTGCCGTTGAGCAGGAAGCGGTGGCGGTCACAGGTCAGCTCGCGGAAGCCCACCCGGCAGACGTAGCGGTCGATCTCCTGCTCCCCCTCAAGGAAGGTCACGCAAAGCCGATAAAGGGTCGGGGTATCGGGCGACCAAAGGCGTACGTCCGACAGATACTGCCGGCAGACCTCGCCGCCTGCCTGACGGTAGGACAGCACGCAGGTACCGCTCCCGTCAAACAGCTCCATGCGCATCTGCCCCTCGGTGGGGCGGTCGGTCTCTACTGCCACCTCCACGGCGGCATCCCGATAGCCGTTGCACAGCCGACTCTTGAAGAAAACGTCGGAGATATAATTTTCGCCGCGACCGATCAGGGACACGTCGCGAATGATGCCGCTGAAATTCTCCCAGCCCGCCGTGGGACCGAAGCTGAGGTTCAGATCCTCCAGCTCGACCGAAAGGGTATTGCTCCCCGCCCTTACCCGATCGGTGATCTCAAACTCATACTCGGAATAAGGGAGCATCTCGCCAAGACATACATCATTGAGAAACACCTTGGCGTGATACGTGATGCCGTCAAACCGCAAAAAGAGCCGCGGTGCATCCACCTCCACGGTAAACTCTCTGCGGCAGGTGGACTGCCCCACCGCTAGGGTGGAATAGGGCACCTGCTGCTCCCGCTCCCCGCCGCAGCCGATCCTGCGCATCCATACACCGTTCAGGGACTGTATCTTCATTTTACGATCATTCCTTTCCGCTGACTTGAGGCATTCCGCCATCAAGACACAAATTCACTTCTTACAGGATCTCGCCGCTCTCCGCCATGTGCAGCACGCGGGCAAACAGGGGGCTTGCGGGATCCAGACCGCATACGTTTTTGAGGATTCCCTCATAGCCCTGCTCGGCGAGCATTTGCCGCCATGCCGTCTCCTCCTCGGGGGTATAACGGAGGGCGGCGGCAAGGGTCTTCTCCAGAATGGAGGAATCCATGCCGTATTTCTGCTCCAGCAGCATGGGAGAGACGATACGCTCCGCCGGTGTAATCTTTCGCTGAGGCTCGCGGGCATTGCGTGCCACGGTATCCACCAACGTGCGGTCGGTAAACTTATCACGGGAAAGCAGGGCAAATTCCTTCTGATCCTGCTCCTCGTAGCCGTACTCGCGGCAGATGCAGGCGTTGATGATCTCATAATTCCGATCCAGCATGGCGAGGATCTCCCCGTCGTTGGCGGCATCGCCGTATACGGTGTAGCCCTTCAGAGCGCCGAGATAGGCGATGATACAGCTGGCGCTGTTGTAGGTAAAGAGCTTTCTGTCCAGAAAACCGCCGAAGTTGGAAACTGCCTTCAGCCCCTCAAGAGTCGGGGCATCGGCGCCGAACACGTCGCCGTCAAACTGCAGATAGGGATACCACTCGGAATTGATGGCAAGTGCACCCTTCTCCTTCTCGATGGTGGTGCAGAAAACGGTGGACTCCGCCACCCGAAGTCCCTCGATACCGACGGCTTCCTTCAGCTTCTTGGCGGGCGAGGAGGCATTCTCACAGACGATCACCTTACTCTTTGCCGTGAGATACGGGCGAAGAGAAGCGCCCACGTCGGCAAGATTCGGTCCGCCCACCGAGACGAGGATCACCTCCGCGCCTTCCAATACCGAGGCGTCGACGTTTTCCCACGTATACGCCCCCGCAAAGCCAACGGAAAGGGAGGGCTTTTTGCCGCCGAAAAAGTCGATTTCAACCTTCCCTTCCCGATTCAGCGCCTCGATCAGCGCCGCATCCCGATCGATCAGGATCAGCTCCTGCTCTCTCAGCAAACGCGCCAGAAAGCCGCGTCCCGTCTTTCCCGCGCCGATAATCACTACCTTACTCATTGGATCCACCCCCACTCCTTGATCTGTGCAAGCTTTTCTTTGACCAGCTGTCCCAGCTCCCCGTTGGGATCGATATGGCATACCTTTTCCATGATCGCCTCATAGCCCTCGTCACGGCGAAGGGCGGCGAGCTTGACGGCAAATTCATCCGTCGGCTCCTCGTAATGCATGGCGCAGGCGATCGCCACGGCGAGATTTTCCGGTTTGACGCCGTATTCCAGACACAGCCGCGCCGAGCCCACCAGACGGTCGTCAGGACCCAGCTTTCTCATGGGATCGCGGGCGTTTCGCTCGATATAGTCCACGATATTTCTGTCTCTCAGCTTATTCAGCGAGGTGCGGGTAAACGCCCACTGCTCCTCAAAGGGGAAGTTATGCTTTTTGGAGAGGGCGGTCGCCGTCTCACGGTAGACACCGTCCAAAAGCTTCAATATCCGTTCGTCATGCGCCGCGTCGGCAATATAGCGGTAACCGAGCAGGGCGCCCACAAAGGATGTGGTACCGTTGGCGGCATTGTAGGTATAGAATTTTCTCTCAAGGAATCCGGTAAACTCGTAAATGGGCTTCTGCCCGATCATTCCCTCGGGCATGGGTGCCTTCAGGCGGCTCGCGTCATAGGGGAACTCCCAGAAATCCTGCACGTTGACGATCAGCGGATCCTTCTCCAACAGGTCGGGCGTTGCCTCAATGGCGGAGCGCATGATGACCGCCTCGGTGATGCCCACGTTCGCCTCAAAAAAGGCGCGGCTCTCCTCGGAGATCGCCTCGGAAATGCCCTTGCGCAGAATATCCGCGGGCAGCTTCCAGTTCTCGCAGGTCACGATATTGAGGGGCTTGGGATTGATCTGCGCCCGCAGCTCGATGCCTCGGGTCAGAAACGGCACGATCTCACCGAGATTCTTACCGCCCACCGCGTTGAAGATACAGTCCGCCGCCGCGATGGCACGGGAGATCTCCTCCCCCCGGGAGAACTTCAGCGCGCGTGCCCCCTTGACCACCGTATTTTTCTCGGGCGCACCCAGAATATTGACGGTATACGCGCCACGCTCGTTGATCAGATCCACCAGCGCGTCCACCTTTTCCACAAACGTAAATTCGATCCCGCTCAGATAGAGCAGATGCCCCACAAAACCGCGCGCGATCTTTCCCGCGCCAAAAATGACACAACTCATCTTCATGTCTCCTTTGTTCTTTCATAATCACGGAACGCCCTGAAATTTTCCTTGAGCGATCCGTACAGATCCCGGTAGATGGCAAACCGCCGCATCAGCGCGGGGCGGTATTCCTTCATGGGAAGGACGGGCGGGCGGTAGGACACACACGCCTCGATCGCCTCCGTCAGATCTCCGCAGAGCCCGCTGCCCGTCATAGCAAGCATGCAGGCGCCCAGCGCCGAGGTGTCGTTATCCGAAACGCACAGCACCTCACAATCAAACACGGTGGCGCGCAGCCGGTTCATCAGCTCGTTGGCTGCCGAGCCGCCGCCGCAGATCATACGGCGGAGCCGTGGCATCCCCATACTCTCCACGATGTGGTACAAGCTGAACACCACCCCCTCCAGCGCCGCGTACGCCATCTGATCGCGGTCGGTATCCACACCGAGACCGAAATAGACGCCTCGCGCCGCTTCATCAAAAACGGGTGCCCGCTCACCGCCGAGATACGGCAGAAAGATGGGGGGCGTGCCCTCCAGCACCCGCGCAAGCGTCAGCCCGTCCACGCCGAAATTCCGAATGGCGAAATCACAGCTCGGTCCGCTGGACCGCGTAACACCGTAGGTACAGTTTTCAAAAAAATATTTGCCGCTGACAAAGCCCTCGCGCCGCGGCGACGGCGACAGATACCCCACGTGCTCGCTGGTGCCTGACAGATCAAAGCCGTCTCCCGCCTCGCGGACTCCCATACCGAGCAGACCCGCGAAAAAGTCGCTGGTGCCGAGGTAGACGGGCGTGCCCGCGGTGAGCCCGTATTTCTTCGCCGCCTCCTCCGTCACGTATCCCGCAAGGTCGGTGGGTGCCTTGATCGGCGGAAGGGTAGTTTCGATCCCCAATTTTTTGGTCAGCCCTACGGCATATCGCCCACGCGTCAGATCGGCGATGCCGCGCATGGAGAAAACGTCTGTCACCGTCTCCCCCGTCAAGGCGCGGATCAGAAGCTCCTTGGGCATCAGCACCTCACGCCCCATGCCGTAATGCTTTTGAATATGGAGCAGACGGGGCAAGGGATACGAGATCAGATTTGGGTGGTACATCCCGATCTCCCGCACAAACTCCTCTTGAGGGATCACCGACAGGATCTGCTCCAGCTCCTCCCTGCCCGCGTCGTCACGCCAGGAGATGACCTCGCTTTCGTCGATCACGTAGGTGCCTACCTGCGAGGAAAAGCCGACGGAGGCGATCTCTCTCCCGGACTTTTCTCTCAGCTCGGCGATGATCGCCGCCATGGCGTCCAGCCAATCCCGCGGCGCCTGCCCTCGGTAGGAAGCCTTCGCCTTCCACGTCTCGCCCTCAGCACTTCGCAGAACGCCCTTGACGGCAGACGTTCCCAGGTCTATGCCGAGTACGCAGGCGCGTGCCTTCATTGTCCCACCTCATCAAAGGTAAACAATGCCTTGATAAACCGCCCCGGGCGGGCGCGTGCATCGTCCAAGCCCTTCTGAAATTCCGAAAGATCCAACGTTTCGCTGACAAGCGGCGTCATATCCACCGCACCCTCCGCCATCATGCGGATCGCCTTTTGATGTTGATTCCAATTGTTGCCCGCGCCCACCACGTGCAGGTTATTGATGTGGATGTCATCCATGCGGATGGACATGGTCTTGCCCCGCCCATAGCCCGCCAGCGCCACGTAGCCACCCTTGCGGCAAAGCTTGAGCGCGGCAGAGATGCAGGACTCCGCCCCCGTCGCCTCAATGATATAATCAGTCCCCTCGGGGTGATATTTTTTCATCACGGCGAACAAGTCCTCCCGCGCGGGATCCACGGTAAGATGCGCGCCCAGCTCGCGCGCCACCTCCAGCCGCTCGGGGTTCAGATCCACTACAACGATCCGGCGCATACCCATCGCCTTCGCCACCGCGAGACAGCACAGCCCGATGGAGCCCGCGCCGAAGACGGTGCAGGTCTTGCCGTACTGCGGTGCCAGCTTCTCCCACGTGCCCAGTGCCACGCCGAGCGGCTCGGCAAGGGCGGCATGGGTAAACGGCAGATCCGCGGGAAGCTCCACCAGACCGTAGGCAGGCACGTCGATATATTCGGCATAGGCGCCGTGGCGCTTGAAGCCGATCTCCTCAAACTGCGGACAATAACGCCAATTACCCGAACGACACGCTTCGCAAACACCGCAGGACACGTCGTTGGAGCCGGTCACGCGCTTGCCGACCCAATCGGCATACGCTTCGTCTGCCACCTCCGCCACGATGCCTGCCCACTCATGCCCGGGGGTCAGCGGATAATTGGCGGCGATATTGCCGTCCACCACCTCAAGATCCGTGGCGCAAATGGCTGCCGCCTTGACACGGATCCGCGCAAAGCCGGGGGCAAGGGGAGAGAGCTCCCTCTCGGCAAGTCTTACCTTTTTCGGCTCTTCCACAACAACACATCTCATCGTAATCTCTCCTTTTCTCAGATGGCAAACGCCTTGATCGCAGACTTCATCGACTCTACCGCCGCGCCGTAGGCGGCGGACACGTGGGGATTGACGATGATCTCCACCTCTTCTTCCGCAAGGGAGGCGATGGCACTCTCGGCATAGCCCGCGAGCTGCGTCGCCTTTCCGGTGAGGATCAACCGTCGGGGCTTGAACAAGACGTACATATTATAGAGGGCGGTCGACATCATCCGCCCCGCCTCGGCAATGCTTGCCGCATGGTGCAGAGGTGCCGTGAAAAGCTCCTCTGCCCCCACGCCGTCGCGGGCGGCAATGGCGGGGATAGCGGCGTACGCCTCAAGGCAGCCTCTTCTCCCGCAACCGCAACGCGCACCGTCCGGCACGGCAACGGTATGCCCCAGCTCCAGCCGCTCGGTATCGTCCAATATCCTGCCGTCCAGCGACACCGCCATACCGATGCCGTCGTCGATACGCAAAAGCAGGCTGTTTTCCTGCCGCTCCCGATGCATCTCGCCCAAAAGCATACACTTGGGGTCGTGCCCCAGATAGACGGGCAGGCGGAATTTCTTGGAAAAATGCTCCTTGACGTTGCATACCTGCCAATCGCGGATGGCGGGAAAGCGCAGAGAGAGCCCCGCACGGCCGTCTACCGCCCCCTGCATGGCGATACCGAGGCTGAAGGGGGTCAGCGCATGCTCCTCGCACCACGCCAAGGCGCGGCGGCAAAGCGCCTCTGCCTGCGCGATGACCTCTGCCTGCGTGCTTGCCCGAAAGTCTTCCCGCAGGCTCTGTCTGACCAAGGCATCCAACCCGATCACCTCGCAGGAGATGCCCGAGCGGTTCAGATCAAGCCCGATGGCGGCAAAGCGCGTGGCACCGGGGCGCACCGTATAGGTCGTCCGTCCAACGCCGCTCTGTTCGCTCTTCTCCTCGGTCACATACCCCTTTTCCATCAGAAAGGCAACGTTGGCAGAGACCGTTCCCCAGCTGAAGCCGGTCTCAAATTCGATCTCACGGCGGGTCGTCTGCTTCTTTTCCAATATCATGATAAAGATGTCTGCCAGCGTATTCTTTTTCTGCATCCCTTGCGTGATGTATCTTTTCGCCACGGTCTCCCTCCTTTTTTCCGCAATGCCTATTGACATTTATATCAAGTTTTGATATAATCAATTATATCAACTCTTGATACGTTTGTCAATACCCTGTTTTCACGAAAGGAAGAAAAATCTGATGCTGAAAAAAGAACAGATAAAAAACACGTTGCTGACCGAACAGCAAACGGCGCTCCGCTATCTCGGGCAGGAGGGCTTTGTGATCGGGAAAAACGGCTCTTATCTTGCCGTGGATCCCTATCTGAGCGACTACGTGGATCAGAACTGCTGTCAGTTCGTCACGTGGCGGCGACTCTATGCCCCGCCCATCGAGGCAGGCGAGCTGGATTTTCTGGATGCCGTTCTCTGCACCCACACCCATTACGATCACGCCGACCCGTGGACGCTCCCCAAAATCGCCGCGGCATCTCCCCACACCGTATTCGTCGTTCCCGCCCCCGAGGTCGACACCGTAGCCGCCTACGGGATCGCCAAGGAGCGCATCATTCCCGCCTACGCCGACCGCACCATCACCTTGGGCGCATTCCGCGTCACGCCCATTCCCTCAGCGCACGAAATACTTCACACCGACAGCGAGGGCAACTTCCGCGAGCTGGGCTATCTCATCGACAGCGGCTCCGCCCGCATCTTCCACGCGGGAGACATGTGCATGTATGAGGGGCTGATTGAACGCCTCTCCGATATCGACATCGCCATTCTCCCCATCAACGGCAGGGATTATTTCCGCAATGCCAACGACATCATCGGCAACTTCGACGCGGTGGAAGCGGTGACCCTCGCCAAGACGATCGGTGCCGAGCTGCTGATCCCCGTACATCACGACCTGTATGAGGTCAATCAGGTCTCTCCCGCCTATTTCGTGGACGTTCTGATGAAGCTGAACCGCACGCAGAGATACCACGTTTTCGCGCCCGGAGAGCAATATATCTACGCAAAGGTCCATTGATCAGAAAAACCGAGCCGCCTCGGCACGAGGCGGCTCGGTTCAGTCTGTCGAAAAACTTCAAATTGGGGGTTGTCGGGGAGTTTGAGGCGTTCAAAACGGAAGTTTAGCGGGCGCGGACGAAGGCAGGGCTTTGCCCTGCACCCACAAGGGAACCCTTTTTTG
>JAFTMG010000044.1 GCA_017452525.1 Clostridia bacterium | reverse complement strand
GATGCAAAAGTCGATGGATTTGATTTGGTGGAAGCGTATCCATTTGCACACAATGAGAATCATGCTTATCACGGCCCTTTATCTATGTACAAAAAGTATGGATTTGAATTTTGTAGACAGATTGAAGGATGTATGGTTTGCAGAAAAATTCTTTAATTCATAGAAGTAGTAGTTAGCGACAAAATTAAATTTATCAAACAGTACAACAAGCCCCGACAGACTTATAATCTGTCGGGGCTAATTATTTGTTTACTGCGGAGCAAATATAAACAAATCAATTTATAATTTCTCCGCTAAGAACATCACGCTTTGCGGCGCAACAGCTTTTTGTTGTCTTATGTGGCTTTATGCAATCAGCAGCAGTAACAGCAGCACGGCAGAAAGCGCGAACCATGCCACCGCGATATAGGAGAGGATACGCCAATATTTCGGGCTCCCCGGCTTTTTCGAACGGGAAAGCAGGATGCCGAGCACAAAGAAGGGAATGGGGGCAACAAAGCCGAGCAGGGCAAAGCCAATCCAAAAAAGGACCATGACCGCCTTTCCGTCATACAATACGCCCTCTGCGCTTCCGGACCAGGACTCCTCGGTCAGCGGATCCAGCGCTTCCTTGATCCCGCCCCGATACGCTTCGGCGCGAGTCAGCATCACTTCGCCGCTGCGGTAAGAAAAATACCCGTTCGCGTCAAAATGCTGATTGCCGAGATTGACGTAATTCAGATAATAATACGCGCCGTCCGAGACATAGATCGCGCCGTGGACCGTCTCCTCAAAGCCGCGGTAGACGACCAGCTCGTAGCATTCCATTGCCGCCAGATCGCGGACGTCGATGAGAAAGCTCTCCGTTCCCGATGAGGCAAGCTCGTCAAGGGATTCCAACAACGAGACCTCCAAAGGTGCCTCCAGACCGAACACGTCACGGACGACATAATCGGTCGGATCGCCCTCGGCAGAAACGCCCAACGTCATCAGCGAGCAAAGCAACACAAGACACAAGGTAAAGATCCCAAGATTCTTAAAAATTTTCATTGCCTTTCCTCCTTATGCCAGATTGAGATTACGCTCCAGCCTGCCGAGGGTGATGAAATACATCACGCCCGAGACCGTTGCCATCATGCAGCAGGCGATCAGAAGCATAATCGCTACGATGCCGCACCGCATCATGGGCGCCGCGCGGTCCAGAAGCTCGCCCAACCCCGCACTCATCATCAAGGTAAAGATCAGGGTGAAGATCTGCATACCGAAGGAGATGACCATATTGACCGCATAGTAGATGCCGATGGCGGCGAGGATCTTTGCCTTTTTGGCAAGCATGGCTCCCATAGTGATGCAGAAGTGGATCAGGCTGATGGAGAAGAGCATGGAGAGAAGCACAATGACCAGGACCTCAAGCACATAGATCACAGCCCAAATTCCCGCGTCCGCAAAGACAACAGAAATGGTATAGGTCAGCTCCCGGAAGAAATCTTCGCCAACGCTCGCGGGCACGCCGATCAGAACGACCAGAAAGATGCAGACAACCATTAAAACCGCCTGCGCTGCCGTCCAGATCAACGCGTTTACCGTCTTGGAGAGCAGAAGATCCTTTCGACTGACGGGCAGAGTAAAGGTCAGATAGCCTTCGTCGGTAAAGAAATTCTTATAGAACCGAACAAAGACCAACAGCTCGGTCACCACCGCCGAAGCAATGATCGCCATCACACAGGCAATGACCAGCAGCATCGCCATCAGGACAAGAAAGGAGAAACGGTCCGCCTCGATCAAGGTAGTTACGATCTTCAGTCCCACACCGCCGACCACGGACATGCCGAGCACGCTCAGCGCCATGATCCACCAGATGCGGAAGACCGATTTCATATCATATTTCAACAGCTTTAATAGCATCTGAACACCTCCCTGAACAGCTCGTCGAGCGACTTGCCGTGTTGCTCGCGGATATCGTCTGCCACACCCGAGAGCAGGATCCTGCCGCCTTCGCCGAGGAACATAAATTCATCCAATATCGGCTCGATATCATAGATCAGATGAGTCGTGATGATCACAGTCGCCTCGGGATTATAATTGCCGATGATGGTCTGCAGAATATAATCGCGCGCGGCGGGGTCAACACCGGCGATGGGCTCATCCAGCAAATAAAGCTTTGCACGTCGCGCCATCACCATGATCAGCTGAACCTTTTCCTTGGTGCCCTTGGAGAGTGCCTTTAACTTCGCATCGGTGTCGATGTGAAGATCGCTCAGCATTTTTCGTGCCAGATTTTCATCAAAATCGGCATAAAATTCAGAAAAATAGGAGAGCAGCTCCTCTACCTTCATCCAGCTGTTGAAGTAGGTGCGCTCGGGCAAATAGGAGATGAGCGCATTGGTCGCCTCACTGCGCGGCTGACCGCAAATGTTGATCTCCCCGCCGTCCGGTACAAGGATCCCACAGATCAGCTTCATCAGCGTAGATTTTCCGCATCCGTTGGGACCGAGCAGGCCCACGATCTTGCCGCCGGGCAAGGTGCAGTTAAAATGATCCAGGACGGGATGACCGGCTTGGTAGCTCTTGCAGAGGTCGGTGCATCTCAGGACCGGTATATTACTCATTCTCGTCTTCCTCCTTGATATAGTGTATCAGCTCCTCGGTGGTCATACCGAGGGCTTTCGCTTCCTCCAGCCAATGTCTTACCGTCTTTCGGCGCATGCGCTCCCGCGCGGCATCCAGCACCGCCCGGTCCGATGTGACGAAGCGCCCCACCGTCCCCTGCGCGTGCAGAAGTCCCTCCTCCTCCAGGTGAGTCAGTGCCTTCTGCATGGTGTTTGGATTGACCGCCGCCTCAGCGGCAAGCTGACGGACCGAGGGAAATTGCTCGTCAGGCGAATATTTACCGCCGAGGATCTCCCATCGCAGACGGTCGGCTATTTGTAAAAATACCGCTTCCCGCCCATTGAATTGCCATGCCATGGCTTTCTCCTCCTCTCTTGTATTATTGTACTAATACAATAATACAACATAAATCGCCATTTGTCAATAGAAATTTAAAATTTTTTTGAAAATGTTCTGTCACACCAAATGGTGGGTATTCTTCAAAATTGGATTTATCGAATGGTTCGAGGATTTCAAATTGGGGTTTATCGGGGTGGAGGTATCGTGGCGCGAATAAAGCAAGGGGCTCTGCCCCTTGACCCCGCCAGAGGGAACTTTTCGAGAAAAGTTCCCTCTGGACACCTTCAAAAGCTTTCACACTATGGGTATGAGGCGGGGTGTTTATCTCGCTCTCGCCGTGGAGGGGTTCGGGCGGGGCGGTTATAAGCGGGCTGACGGATGCCAACCTGTCATGGTTCGAGCGGGCAAACTCCGTTCGCGTCAGGCACCTCCGAGACCCTGCCGCTTCGGCTGCCATGACGCGCGCCGCTCGAAATGGGGTCATTTAGTGTACGATACGAGGCTGTTGTATTTAAATTTGTCGGAATACTTTACAGACGAAGCGATAACGATTTGGATAATTCAATGATAACAGTCCCGTGT
>JAFTMG010000002.1 GCA_017452525.1 Clostridia bacterium | reverse complement strand
TTGCCGCGCCTTTGTCGAAAGCGTGAAGAACGGTACCGATACCCCCATCGACGCTTACGATACCGCCACGTGGCTCTCGATCGGCGTGCTTTCCGAGCAGTCGATCCAGCGGGGCGGCATGCCGATGGAGGTTCCCGACTTCACCCACGGACTCTGGAAGACCGACCGTCCTGTTGTGCGAGGCAAATACTGCCTCGATGAGGTTTGTGAGGATCCGAACGTTCCGATATTCTGACCGGAAAGAGGAATGCCATGAGATCAATAAAAAATCTGTTGCTTCTCCCGATCTGTGTTTTTCTTGGACTTTCGCTTTGCGGTTGTACCCTGCTTATAAATAAATTCAGGGTCGAGACGGAAGATCTGAACGGAGAGGAAGACTAGCAGATTACCTACGCCACGGAAGATACCGTTACCTTTACCGTAGACTGCAAGCGCACGAAAGGTAATGTAAGGATCGTACTGTTGGATGAAAATTTAGATATTATTAATGATTTCAGTATCACGGAGTCCTCCACCCATACGGTAGAGCACGCGAAGGGAAAAGAGTTTGAAATTCGCGTAGCGGGGGAAAGCGCAGAATTTACCGTGGACGTATCCAGAGAATTTTCAAGTCAATAACGAGACCCCGACAGACAGAGCTGTCGGGGTTTTTTTACAATTTGTGCCGTGAATGCCCCTTTCCGGTTGTTCCGGGGCAGACCTCATTCCGCGTCCGCTGCATGGCGGACGCGGTTGCGCTCAAAGCATTTTCTTCAAAAACTGTCCCGTATAGGACGCCGCAACGGCGGCGATCTCCTCGGGGGTACCGGTGGCAACGACCGTGCCGCCGCCGTCTCCGCCCTCGGGTCCTAAGTCGATGACGTGGTCCGCGGTCTTGATCACATCCAGATTATGCTCGATGACCAGCACCGTATTGCCCGCATCGCACAGGCGCTGCAGCATTTCGATCAGCTTGGAGACATCCTCGGAGTGAAGTCCTGTGGTGGGCTCGTCCAGAATATACATGGTCTTACCCGTGCCGCGGCGCGCCAGCTCGGTTGCCAGCTTGACGCGCTGTGCCTCACCGCCCGACAGGGTGGTGGAGGACTGCCCGATCTTGACGTATCCCAGCCCTACGTCGTACAGCGTCTGCAGCTTGCGCTGCAGTCTCGGCAAGCCGTCGAAGAAGGTGATGCCCTCCTCCACCGTCATCTCCAGCACGTCGGAGATATTCTTGCCCTTATAATGCACGTCCAGCGTGTCGCGGTTGTAGCGCCTGCCGTGGCAGACGTCGCATTTGACGTAGACGTCCGGCAGGAAATGCATCTCGATGCACTTCACGCCGTCGCCCTCGCACGCCTCACAGCGGCCGCCGCGGACGTTGAAGGAGAAGCGCCCTGGTCCGTAGCCCTTCGCCTTGGCATCCTGCGTTTTGGCAAAGAGATCGCGGATGTCGGTGAACAGCCCCGTATAGGTGGCGGGATTGGAGCGCGGGGTGCGCCCGATGGGGCTCTGATCGATGGCGATGACCTTATCCAGCTGCTCCACGCCCTCGATGGCGCGGTAT
Source organism: Clostridia bacterium (assembly GCA_017452525.1). Classification (GTDB taxonomy): domain Bacteria; phylum Bacillota; class Clostridia; order Oscillospirales; family CAG-272; genus RGIG3947. Next base: position 8,754 of record JAFTMG010000002.1, on the reverse strand, counting down.
TTGCCCGGATAGGTGACGGCGCGGTTCAGCTTCGCCGCCAGCACGGGGTGGATGATGCCGTTGACCAGCGAGGATTTGCCCGAGCCGGACACGCCGCTGACCACCGTGAAGGTCCCCAGCGGGATCTCCACGTCCACGTTCTTCAGATTGTGCTCGGCGGCGCCCAGCACCCGCAGGACCTGCCCGTTTCCCCGCCGACGCTCGGTGGGTACGGGGATGGTCTTGCGGCGGGAAAGATAGGCTCCCGTCAGCGATTTGGGATCCGCCATGACCTCGGCGGGGGTCCCCGCCGCCACGATCTCGCCACCGTGAACGCCCGCGCCGGGACCGATATCCACGATATAGTCCGCCTCCGCCATCGTCTCCTCGTCGTGCTCGACCACGATGACGGTATTGCCCAGATCCCTCAGCTGCTTGAGGGTGGCGATCAGCTTGCCGTTATCCCGCTGATGGAGACCGATGGAGGGCTCGTCCAGAATATACAGCACGCCCACCAGCGAGGAGCCAATCTGGGTCGCCAGACGGATGCGCTGCGCCTCGCCGCCCGACAGGGTGCCCGCACTGCGGGAGAGGGTCAGATAGTCCAGACCCACGCTGCGCAGGAAATTCAGCCGCGCGCGGACCTCCTTGAGGATCTCGCGGGAGATGGTCTGCTCGCTCTCGGTCAGCGTCAGCCCGTTGACGTAGTCCAGCGCCGCGTTGACGGACTTGCCGCAAAGCTCGTCGATATTGCACTCCCCCACCGTGACGGCAAGAGAGTTGGGGGAGAGACGCCGCCCCGCGCAGGCGGGACAGGGGGTCTCCTCGATAAACGTCTGATAATATTCGTCCACCCCGCCGCTCGCCGAGCGCATACGCGCCTCGATCATGGGGATCAGACCCTCGAATTTCACCTTCTGGCGGTGCGCCTGCCCGCCGAAATAGCGGGTGATCTCATACAGCTCGTTGCCCGAGCCGAAGAGCAGCACGTCCATCGCTTTTTTGGAATAGTCCTTCAGCGGCAGGTCGAGACCGAAGCCGCAGCGCGCGCCCACGGCTTGGAAGAGCGGACCGTTCCAGCTCTCCTCATCCAGCGTTTTGAAGCCGTTGACGGCGATGCCGCCCTCCCGCAAAGAGAGGCTCAGATCGGGCATGACGCGCTCCTTGGAGACGCTGACCACCGAGCCAAGCCCCGCGCAATGGGGGCAGGCACCCGCGGGATTGTTGAAGGAAAACATGCGGGGCTCCAGCTCGCCGAAGGAGATGTGATGCTCCTCGCAGGCGTAGCTCTGGGAAAACTCCAGCTCGATGGGGTCACCCTCCCCCTCGCGGGGCACGGTGACGACAATGAGGTGCCCCTCGGCAAGGGAAAGCGCTGTTTCCACCGAGTCGCCCAGCCGCGGGCGGATCTCCGCCTTCATGACCAGACGGTCCACCACCACCTCGATGCTGTGCTTTTTGTTCTTATCCAGCTGAATGTTCTCGCTCAGATCGTACAGACTGCCGTCCACGCGGACGCGGGCGTAGCCGCTCTTCTTGGCATCGGAGAAGACCTTCTCGTGCATGCCCTTCTGCGCCCGCACCACGGGGGCGAGGATGAGAAAGCGGCTCCCCTCGGGGAGAGTCAGGATGCGGTCGATGATCTGATCGGTGGTCTGCTGACGGATCTCCTTGCCGCAGACGGGACAATGGGGCACGCCGATACGGGCATAAAGCAGACGCAGATAGTCGTAGATCTCGGTGACGGTGCCCACCGTGGAGCGGGGGTTTTTGGAGGTGGTCTTCTGGTCGATGGAGATGGCGGGGGAAAGACCCTCGATGGAGTCCACGTCCGGCTTATCCATCTGCCCGAGGAACATGCGGGCGTAGGAGGACAGCGACTCAACGAAGCGCCGATGTCCCTCGGCGTAGATGGTGTCGAACGCCAGCGAGGACTTGCCCGACCCCGAAAGCCCCGAAAGCACCACCAGACGGTCGCGCGGGATCTCCACGTCTACGTTTTTCAGATTGTGCACGCGGGCACCCTTTATGATAATTTTCTGTGGCATATGCTTCTCCGTAATCTTTATTTCGCGCCTCGCAGCTCGCGGATCTTGTCTCGCAGGAAGGCGGCTTGCTCAAATTCCAGCCGGCGGGAGGCTTCCTTCATCTCGGCGGTGAGACGTTCGATCAGCGCCTCCTTGTCCTTCTGCGACATGGGCTTTTCCGCCTTGCCGCCCTTGCCTCTGCCGCGGCTCTTGTCCTTTTCCTCGGAGAGTCCGATGTCGATGACGTCGCGGACGCTCTTGACCACCGTTTTCGGCACGATGCCGTTGGCGCGGTTGTATTCGTCCTGAATGGCGCGGCGGCGGCGGGTCTCGCCGATGGCGCGCTCCATGGAGCCGGTGACGGTATCGGCGTACATGATCACCTTGCCGCCCGCGTTTCTCGCCGCGCGGCCGATGGTCTGGATGAGCGACCGCTCAGCGCGCAAAAAGCCCTCCTTGTCGGCATCAAGAATGGCGACCAGAGAGACCTCGGGCAGATCAAGCCCCTCGCGGAGCAGGTTGATGCCCACCAGCACGTCAAAAACGCCCAATCGCAGATCCCTCAGCAGCTGCATGCGCTCCATGGTCTCCACGTTGAAGTGGATGTAGCGGACCTTGATGCCGTTCCGATCCAGATATTCGGTCAGGTCTTCCGCCATCTTCTTGGTCAGCGTGGTGACCAGCACGCGCTCGCCACGCTCTGTCCGCAGGCGGATCTCGCCCATCAGATCGTCCACCTGCCCCTCAATGGGGCGCACCTCCACTTCGGGATCGAGCAGTCCCGTGGGGCGGATGATCTGCTCGACCTGCCGGGTCATATGCTCCAGCTCGTAGTCGCCGGGGGTGGCGCTGACGTAGACCGCCTGATGGATCTTCGACTCAAATTCCTCGAAATACAGCGGACGGTTGTCGTAGGCGGAGGGGAGGCGGAAGCCGTACTCCACCAGATTTTTCTTGCGCGCCGTGTCGCCGCCGCTCATGCCCCGCACCTGCGGCAGGGTCACGTGGGACTCGTCCACGAACAGCAGAAAATCCTTTGGGAAATAGTCCATCAGCGTGTGGGGGGTGGAGCCGGGCTCACGGCCCGCCAGCACGCGGGAATAATTCTCCACGCCCGAGCAGAAGCCGATCTCGCGGAGCATCTCCAGGTCGTATTTGGTGCGCTGCTCGATGCGCTGAGCCTCGATCAGCTTGCCCTCGCTCTGAAACTGCGCGACGCGGTCCGCCAGCTCCTGCTCGATCTCACACAGAGCCCGCTCCCGCTTGTCGTCCGAAACGGCGTAGTGGGTGGCGGGATAGATGGCGGCGTAGGTCAGAAGGCGGATCAGCTCCCCCGTGACGGTGTGGATCTCGGAGACACGCTCGATCTCGTCGCCGAAGAACTCAACGCGGATGGCGCGGTCGCCGCTGTTGGCGGGCAGGACCTCCACCGTGTCGCCCCGCACGCGGAATTTGTCGCGGACAAAGTCGATGTCGTTGCGCTCGTAGCTGATCGCCACCAGATGGCGGATGAATTCCTCGCGGCTCATCTCCATGCCCGGGCGCACCGCCAGCACGAGGTTCTTGTATTCCTCGGGGTCACCCAGTGAGTAGATGCAGGAGACGCTGGCGACGATGATGACGTCCCGCCGCTCAAAAAGCGCCGAGGTGGCGCTGTGGCGCAGGCGGTCGATCTCCTCGTTGACCAGCGCGTCCTTCTCGATATACATATCCTTGCCGGGGATGTATGCCTCCGGCTGGTAATAGTCGTAGTATGAAACGAAATATTCCACCGCGCTGTCGGGGAAGAACTCGCGGAACTCGGTGCAGACCTGCGCCGCCAGCGTTTTGTTGGGCTCCAATATCAACGTGGGACGGTTACACCGCGCGATGACGTTCGCCATGGTAAAGGTCTTGCCCGAGCCGGTGACGCCCAGCAATACCTGCTCGCGGTCGCCCCGCTCGATTCCCTCCACCAGACGGTCGATCGCCTGTGGCTGGTCTCCCGTGGGGGTGTATTCACTTTTCAGAACAAACTGATTTGACATATTTTCCCCATTCTTTATTGCAACTGCGAAACTTAATCAGTCAGTGCAAATTCGCAAAAATTCGCTCAAAATATACATTGAGAATTCAATCGTTTTCTACCAACTGCAATTTTCCATCAACATAGGTATAATAAAGTTTCCGACCTAACAAACATTGATCAACCAAAAAAGCAGCATCTTCGTAAGATTTCAAATGTAAATAAAATTTTATAATCGCTTCGCGAGAATATCCTTGATCATGAAACATTTTTATCCTCTCATAGTCATACATCGCCGCTCCATTATAAAAACCATCAATTATCTCCCCATAACTTATCTCTTCACAAATTGAATCACTAAACCCCAAACTATTTAGATGCTCATATAAGTCATAAACGGATAATATTACATCTATGTTTTCAGCACGATATTTTTTGGCTGCCTCTATTGCGTCTTGCTTTTGTTTTATGGCTGATTTTGACACTACAAAAACAAATTTACCTATTTCCTCTTCGTAATTATCGGAATGTATGTCAAGGGTCAATTCAAAATCATTTGAACCCATAGTTGGGAAAACAATAATTCCCGAGCATGAAACGCCCTCTACAATTCTATAGGGGATTTCATCATAGTTCGCTTCATAGTTCGTAATAGAAATATACTGTTTATTATCTTGGACTATGCATGCATCTCCTGTGTACAGGATGGCTCCCCCATTGTTTGTAACAGTTGCATACACTCTTGTTTCTTTTTCGGAAAATTCAATTTTTTCAACTGATACTGAATATCCGTATTTTTCTTGTTTGTAATTTGGGAGTATAATTGTTTCTGTAGCGGGCGCCATGACATTCATATATGACGTTTTTGTTAGATCCGAAGAAAAAATTAATGGGGTGAGTAATTTAGCATCAAAAGAATTTTTATATACAACAACAGAATCAATATATCCCGAACATGCAATGTAGTCACCCGGTTCAACATCAACATCCGAACTGTATGAAATCATAATATCTTGTTCGCATATGTCAGGATCCAGCCACACTTGGATAGTTTTGGTTGTTCCCTCATCTTTGACAACATGGAACACTCTACCCGTAACATTTACATGATATCCAATATATTTCTTTGCATTGGTATATACTTCTGCAGTTAATTCAACAAAAATTGGATTCCCACTATCGTCAAGAATGACTTGTTCCCGCTGAATCCCAAACAATACACCACAAGCAACAAATAAAACCATAATAAGCGCAACCATAGCTCGAGTCAGCACTTTTAAGAAAAATCTTTCATGAGAAGATATTATTTTTCGCTCAGTTGAATCTACAATTTCAACATATTCTCCTTCGAGATATTCTTGAATGGGATAACCACAACGAGGACATGACTTACATAAATCAGACACCTTTTTTCTACATTCAGGACATTTAATTAGTGCCATACTTTCGCTCCTCTCATTTCGCAATAAATTGATCTTTATTTCAAATCTTCAATCTTTTATATACCAATCGTTTGCACAGCACAACGTATAGTAATCATACACTTTTTTCTCCGTTTTGTCAAGGGGGTCGGCGGTGTTTTGTTCTTGTTTCGGAAATGCCGCGAGGAAGACGGCATCCAATCGTTGGTTTTTTTATTCTTGTTTTGGAAATGTGTAAAAATCATCCGCCGATCGTACGGTAACGAAGCTTTTTCGCACGGCGACACGGCTCACACACCAACCGCCTTTGGACAGCAAAGGTGAGAAATTCAAATGGGAGGCGGTGCGACACGCAAGGGAACCCTTGTGCACAAAGGTTACCTTATGGGTGCAAGGCAGAGCCCTGCCTTCTCCGCGCTTCCTTCATCCCCGTTCGCGGAAGGCGCGGGGGGAGGTGCCTACGTGGGCGCGGAAAGCGGTGCAGAAATGACTGCGGGAGGAAAAGCCGGTGTCGAAGGCGATTTGCTCCACGGTGCGGTCGGTCTGCCGCAGCCACTTGCAAGCAAGGCGGATGCGTTCCTCCACAATGCTTTGGTGCAACCCCTTTCCTGTCACCTCGCGGAAGACGGCGGACAGATAGACGGGGTGATAGCCGAAGACGGCGGCGAGGGCATCGTTGTTCTCAATGGTCGGCGCGTTGAGGCGGATATAGCCGATCAGGCGGCTGACCAGCTGCTCGCGGGCATCGGGCGCCTTGCGGGAGAGGCGCACCGCGTCGATCAGCACCCGCTTGAGCTGTGCCGAGGTATCGGCATCCGAAAGCTCGCCCCGCTCGTGAAAGACCTCGGCGATCTCCAGCACCGCCCCCCGCAGCAGGGGATTGCCGCAGAGGATCAGCGGTGCGGGCAGCTCCGCCACCGTCTCCCGATTGGGCACCTGCTCGGGGTGAAACGCCGCCACAGAGGGCGGAAACATTGGCTTTTTGCGGTCGCTCGCCGCGCGGGTGACGTCAAAATTCAGCACGACCACCCGCATCTTGCCGCGGAAATGATAGTCGGTCTCGGGTGCCCAGAGCAGCAGGGTGTCGGGGACGAGGGCGTGCTCCTCCCCCTGCAACACCAGCGTGCCTTGCCCGTCCAGCACGTAAAAGAGGCGGTGATCGTACGCCCGCCGTGGTCCTTCTCCCTCCAGCACCGCCGGCTGGATCTCCGCCGCCCGCAGATAGGGGTTGCTGTCCGCGATATGGATCATGTCTGCCTCCTTGCAAAGTGTTTCAAAATCTTGATTTTTTGAACGTTCTTCTATAAAATCCGACTTTATTATACGCCATCTTTTTGATATAATCAAGTCAGAAAGCTAAATTTACGGAGGTTTCCTTATGAATATGACATTTCGCGCCGTGGACGAAGCGGGAAGATCCTACCCCTTTCAAACGCTTCTGCGCAAAAACTCCATTCTTCTGACCTTGAAAAAACAAACAATAGAAGGCGTTTCCAGACTGTGGCTTCTTCCCGATCTCGGCACCGCCCGCGCGGGGGACGAGGGCTATTTTATCCTGCCCCGCAATATCAGCATGGTCGGCGATATTCAGATCTTTTTCACCGAGCGTGAGGACGTGAGCTACACCTACGACAAGCCCATCCTCTCCGCTTACGGCATCAAGCGCCCGGGACTTTGCGCCTACGTCCGCATTGAGCGCAATTATTGGTACGGCTTTGAGGCAAAGTGCGAGGGCGGCGTTTACACCGCGACCCCCGTGTTTGACTTCACCAAGCACGACGCGCTTTACGACGACATCCGTGTGGAGATCTTCCAACTGCCCGAGGACGCCGATTTCAACGACATGGCGCGCCTGGAGCGCGAGATCCGTCTCTCTCGCGGTGAGATCACCACGCTGCGCGAGAAGTGCAAGCGTCCCGCCGTGGAATACGCCCGCAAATATCCGCTTGTCCGCATCCGCATGGGCTGGAAGCCCAGCCCCTCTCCCGTGGAGCATCAGACGGTGGAGAACGAGCCGGACATGTACGTTGCCTGCGATTTCGCCCGCGTGCGCGCCATTGCCGACGAGCTCCGGCGCCAGGGCGTGGAGGGCGCCGAGCTGCAGCTGGTCGGCTGGAACCGCAGCGGGCACGACGGCCGCTTCCCTCAGCTCTTCCCCGCCGATCCGAGACTGGGCGGCACCGAGGGGCTGATCGAGACCGTTAATTATGTCAAATCCCTCGGCTACCGCATCTCGACCCACACCAACACCATTGACGAATACGAGATCGCCGACACCTTCACGTGGGACGACATCGTGGTCCGGCGGAACGGCGAATATCAGCAGACGGGGCACTACGGCGGCGGCTTTGCTTACCACGTGTGCCTGGAAAAGCAGCTGAAGAACACCAAGCGCGATCTGCCCGAGCTGGCGGAGCTGGGGGAGAACGGACTGCATTTCACCGACGTGATCTCCATCGTCATCCCCGACGATTGCCACAGCGCCGATCATCCCTCGTCTACGGCGAACGGCATCCTGTATGCCAACGAGATCATCCGCTACACGCAGACCCTCTTTGAGGGCTTCTCTTCCGAGGGCTGCATGGACTTCGCCCTGCCGCACCTCGACTACGGTCTGTACGTCACCTTCGGCAACGGCTTCGGTGTCCATAAGGTCCCCATCTGCGATCGCTTCCTGCCCTTCTTTGAAATCGCCTACCACGGGATCCTGCTCTACAATCCCATGAGCACCACCGTCAACTATACGATCAAGGAAAAGAACGAGCGGCTGTCGCTCTATCTGCGCGGCGGCAAGCCCTCCATGTATTATTACTCCAAGTTCCGTACGGGCGGGCAGAAGAACTGGATGGGCGAGATCGATCTGGTCTGCGACGACGAGACCGAGCTGCGTGAGAGCGTTGCCGCCATCAAGCGTGCCGCTGAGGAATACGCGCCCCTTGCCGACAAGCAGCTCTGCTTCATCGACAAATACGAGATCCTCGGAAACGGCGTCGAGGTCGTGCATTACGACGACGGCACCCGCGTGGCAGGCAATTTCGCCGAGGAGGCACGGATCTACGAGGGCGTCACCCTTCCCGCCGGGGAATTGGCGATCCTCTGAACGGAGACGGAAGGATCAGAAACCGGGCTGACTTATCAAGGTCAGTCCGGTTTCTTTGTCGGCAGGGTGTTTGTGGCGTTTAAATTGGGGTTTGTCGGGGTGGAGGTATCGTGGCGCGGACGAAGGCAGGGCTCTGCCCTGCACCCGCCAAAGGACCCTTTTTTGAAGGGTCCTCTGGACTCTCCTAAAATCTTTGTGGCAGGGGTATGGGGCGGGGTGTTT
>JAFTMG010000043.1 GCA_017452525.1 Clostridia bacterium | reverse complement strand
TTTGCTCCCCGCGAAATACCCTCTCCGTCACGCTTCGCGTGCCACCTCCCCCATGGTGGGAGGCAACTATTAGAGGCTCCCCCTCCGGGGGAGCTCCCGCCGTAGGCGGGTGAGAGGGTCATTCAACCGTTCGACAAACCCCAATTTGAACATCTCAAACTCACCGACGTTCAAATTGGGGGTTATCGAAGAGATAGAGGTTAAATTTTGTAGGGACCGGCGTCCCCGACGGTCCACCCCACAAGGGTTTGGCGATCATAAACCGTCCGTAAACGGACCGTCGGGGACGCCGGTCCCTACAAGAAGGGTGCCGCATGGCGGTTGTTCTGTTTCTACCAACACCCCGACAAACCCAAATTTGCAATCCTCAAACAAACCGCCAACCTCAAATTTGAATGCAACACCCCAAAAATAACGCTTTATAACATTTCGTAAACGTTTCGCCAACAAAACGATAAAAACAAAGGTGTAAAATACAGTCACAACATGAGAAAGAAAGCAGGAGCAGATCAATCAAATGGAAAACAATCAAGTATTCACCTATCGGTATTCGGCGGCGCAGAACAGAGAGGTTGAGCGTATCCGCGAAAAATATCTTCCCCGGGAGGAGAGCCGGCTGGAGCTTCTCCGCAAGCTGGACCGCCGCGTGCAGTCGGCAGGTATGATCGAGGGCTTGACGGTCGGCGTCGTCGGCTGTCTGATCTTCGGCATCGGCATGTGCTTCGGGCTTGGCGTATTCGGCGGCGGCAATTGGCTTGCTATCCTGTTCGGCGTGCTGGGAACGGCAGTTATGCTCCCCGCCTATCCCCTCTATCGGCGCATCGCGCGAAAGACACGGGAGGCGCTGACCCCCGAGATCCTGCGGCTGTCCGAGGAGATCATGAGATCTTAAAATAGCACAATAACAAAACGTAAACAATTCGCAAAAAAACCGAAAACAATTCCATGGTATCATTTACTTGAAAAAATTGAGACATAGAGAGGTAATTCAAAAATGAACAAGAACGATCAGCAGTTTATGGCACAGAAGATCCGCACGCAGTATATGGAAAAGCAGTCCACCGAGCTGGATGCGCTCCGCGCGCTGGACGCCAAGGTCAAGCGCCCCGCTACCGTCTTCGGCTACATTTTCGGCAGCGTCAGCGCCATCGTCATGGGCGCGGGCATGAGTCTGGTGATGACAGACATTGGCGCCACCCTCGGTCTGGCAAGCACCCTGGTCCCCGGCATTGCCGTCGGCGTGGTCGGCATGGGCATGGCACTCCTGACCTATCCCATCTATCGGGCGATCTTGAACCGCCGCAAGAAAAAGTTCGCGCCGCAGATCCTGCGCCTCAGCGAAAAGATCATGAACAAATAAAAAGAGAATATAAAAATGAAAAAGAACGCGAAAAAGTCTATTGTGATCGGTGCGATCGGCGCCGGTGTTGCCGCTCTTGCCGTAGGTCTTGGGAAGGCGTTTCGGAGCATGAAGGAAAGTGCCAAGGCACAGCACGAGGTGGATAAAGCCGAGTTTGCCGCCGCCAAGGCAGAATCCAAGGCGTTTTTCGAAGAAAACAGAGGACGCAACACCTTTGCCAAGGCAAAGGCAGACGCCAAGCAGGTCTGGGACGACGCGCACGTGAGCCCCTCCGAGAGAGCCGCCGCCGAGCAAGAGGCGCGCGAGGAGCGCATTGCCGCGGCGAAAGCGCGTGTAGAGGCGGCAAACGCCCGCTACGAGGCAGCTAAGAAATAAGAGAGCACCCGGCAAGCGAGCCGCCACAAAAGCAAGCTATCAGAAAGGAACAGTGAGAAGAATGAACGCGATCGAGATCAGAGATCTTTCCAAAAGCTTTCGCGGCATGTATGCGGTCGATCATCTGCATATGACGGTACCGCAGGGCGCGATCTACGGCTTCATCGGAGAAAACGGATCGGGTAAGTCCACCACCGAGAAGCTGATCTGCGGACATCTGGTCCCCGACGGGGGGGAGATCCGTCTGTTTGACCGTGACTATACCGATCCCGGCGTGCGCGTCCGCGTCGGCGCGCTGATCGAAAATGCCGGATGCTTCCCCGGGTCCAGCGTCTATCGGAACCTGCGTATGCAGACCATCAATCTGGGACTGAAGGATCCCGAGGGGGAAATCCGCCGCGTGCTGGAGATCGTGCGCATGGAGGAGCATGCCAACCTGAAATTCAAGAGCTGCTCGCTGGGCATGAAGCAGCGCATCGGCATTGCCATGGCGCTTCTGGGCGACCCCGCTCTGCTCATTCTGGACGAGCCCATCAACGGACTTGATACCGACGGCATGCGGATCATGCGGGAGATCCTTGTGGATATCACGAAGAAATACGGCTGCACCGTGCTGATCTCCTCCCACATTCTCGGCGAGCTGGAGAAGATCGCCACCCACTACGGCATCATCCGCCAAGGGCGGATGATCATGGAGATGTCCGCCGCCGAGCTGGAGGGCAGAGCGCGCGTCTTCACCTCGCTCAAAACGGCGGATATGGCAGGCGCCGGGAACGCACTGCGGGCACGCTTTGCCAACGTCAGGGAAGAGGGCGGGTATCTCCGCGTGTACGACGTGGACGATACGACTGCCATCGTGGACCATCTGATGAGATGCGGTCACGCCGTCAGCGAAATCCGCAAGAACAAGATCGGTCTGGAGGAATATTACGTGGAGCTGATGTCGGGAAAGGAGGCAGAGTGATGACACGAGAGCTGAAATTTGAATCCCCGAGCCTTGCCCGCCGCATCCGGGGCATGCTCGGCGTCGACTTTTACCGTCTGTTCCATACCCCGCTGTTCTACATTTTCCTTGCCATTGCCGCCATCATCCCCGCCATGGTGTCTGCCATGACGATGATGCCCGACCCAAGCGGCAACGCAATGGAGCCCCTCTATTCCAACGTGTGGCAGATCATTGCCGCCTCCGAGTCGCTCTACGTCATCCACACCATCGCCGACTACGCCAATATGAACATGGTCTTTATCTTCGGCGGCATCATGGTCTCTGTTTTCATCGGGCACGACTACAAGTCGGGCTACGTCAAGCAGCTTTTCACCACCCACGCCAAAAAGCAGGACTATATGATCTCCAAGAGCCTCGTCTGCGCCTTCGCCATGGCTTGTATGTGTGTCAGCTATTTCATCGGCGGCACGGTGGGCGGTCTGCTGGTGGGCTACGACACGGCGGTCCATGTGGGCTCCCTCGTCCTTGCCATTCTGGGCAAGATGGTCATGAGCCTCGGTTGGGCAAGCCTTTATACCTTCCTCAACGTTATTTTCCGCAGATATTTCGGCATCTCTATCGCCTCCTCCTTCTTCTTCGGCACCGGTATTCTGATCATCGGCGCGGCGGCGATCGTGGAGAGCCTGTCCCTTCCCACCGCCTTCCTCAATCTGTTCCTCTACGGCGCGTCGGTCAACGCAAGCCTTTCCGCCAACGTGGGAACGCTGGCTGTTTGTATCCTCGTCTCGCTTGCGTGGAGCGTGATCTACAATCTGCTCGGCACGCGGATCCTTGACCGCTGTGACGTATATTAAAAGGAGGCCGTAAGCATGAATGCCATTGAAATCAGAAATCTTTCCAAAAATTTCGGCGCCAAGCAGGCGGTCTGCGGCTTGGATATGACGGTGCCGATGGGCGCCATCTACGGCTTTATCGGGGAAAACGGCTCGGGAAAATCCACCACCGAGAAGATGATCTGCGGGCTGATCCCCAAAAGCGGCGGCTCGATCCGCCTCTACGGCAAGGAGCATACCGACGGGGCGGTCCGCGCCAAGGTAGGCGTGCTGATCGAGGCGCCCGGGTGCTTCCCGAAGCTCTCCGTCTTTGAAAACATGATGCTGCAGGCGGCGAATCTGAGCATTCCCAACGCCGAGGCAGAGGTGGTCCGCGTGCTGAAGCTGGTGCGCATGGAGGGCGCGGCGGGGAACAAATACAAGAATTGCTCGCTGGGCATGAAGCAGCGGGTCGGCATTGCCATGGCGCTGTTGGGCGACCCCATGCTGCTGGTGCTGGACGAACCGCTCAACGGTCTGGATGCCGACGGCATGCGGATCATGCGAGAGGTTTTCTTTGATATCGTGAAGGAGGGCAAGCGCTCCATCGTGGTCTCCTCCCATCTGCTGGGCGAGCTGCAGAAGGTGGCGACCCATTACGGCATCATCCGCCACGGCAAGATGATCCGCGAGATGACCGCCGCCGAGCTGGATGCCGACTGCCGCACCTACGTGGCATTGCAGAGCGGGGAGATGAGCCGCACCAAGCTGCTTCTCGGCTGCAGGTACGCCCGCGTGGAGGAGGATGAGGCGGGCTATCTCCGCGTTTACGACGCGACCGCGCCCGAGGAGATCGTGCGGTATCTCTATGACAACGGCGTCTGCGTCACCGAGATCGGGACGGATAAGATCGGACTTGAGGAATATTACGTGGATTTGATGAAGGAGGGAAGAACATAATGGAAGGTGCCGTATCGTTTGAAGCCTTTCGCTTCGGAAAACGTCTGAAGAGCATGCTGCGGGTGGACCTTCGGAGAATGCTTCGCTCCCGCCTCTTTTATATCACCGTCGCCTGCGCGCTGCTGATCCCCATTCTGATGACGGTCATGATGGCGATGATGGACGGCTCGGTCTCGGTCGATCCGCAGACGGGCGAGGAGACGGTGATGGTGGGGCCCGAGAATACCTGGCAGAATATCGGCACGCTCCCCGGCGGACCGCTGGGCGGCGATGAGATCTTCGCGCTGTGCAATATCAATATGGCGTTTATGGGCGTTGCCGTCTTTATCTGCCTGTTTATCTCCGACGATTTTCGGAGCGGATATGCCAAAAATCTCTTTACCGTGCGGGCGCGGAAGGGGGAGTACGTCATCTCCAAAACGCTGGTCGGCTTTGTCTGCGGCGCGCTGATGCTGATCGCCTATCTGATCGGCTCCATGCTCGGCGGTGCCGTGGCGGGACTCTCCTTCGATCTGCACGGGCTGACGGCGGGAAATCTCGTCATGTGCCTGCTTGCCAAGATCGCGCTGATGCCTGTCTTCGTGTCGATCTTCGTGCTGGTCAGCGTTGCCGCCAAGCAGAAGGCGTGGCTTGCCCTGTGCGGCTCCCTCGGCGGCGGTATGCTGCTCTTTATGACCGTCTCCATGATCACCCCCCTCAGCGCGACCGCCCTGCACGTCGCCCTGTGTCCGGCAGGCGGTGTCCTGTTTGCCTCGGGGCTCGGTGCCATCAGTAAAGCCGTGCTGGAAAAGACCGCGTTGGTCTGATCCAAACCACAAGATCCCGTAGCCGCGCCCCGCGCGGCTACGGGATCTTGTCTTGGGGACGATAGGTAGGGGGCAAATTGGGGGTTGGCGGAGGGACGCGCCGGGGTGAAGTTTGTTGACAGTCTGCGGCAGAGAAAACACTTGTTTTCTCTGCCGATTTGTCCCATCAACCACCAGCAGTGCTGGTGGCACCAAAAAGCTTTAGCTATGCGTAGAAAAAATACCTCCTTTGATGTATAATAAAGTTGGTCTGCCAACCAAAACAATAAAAACATCAAAGGAGGATCAAGTAATGA
>JAFTMG010000005.1 GCA_017452525.1 Clostridia bacterium | reverse complement strand
TGCATACATGCCCGTTGCTTTCGTCGTTTTCGCGGAGCATATCGCAGACCATAAGAACATCTCCTCCATCATTGAGAAGGACCTGCTTGAGGATCCCGGTCTTCACAGAACCCTGCTTGGTGACGGCGTTGGTTCCATGGCAGGCGCATTCTTCGGCGGATGCCCCAACACCACCTACGGTGAAAGCGTTGGTTGTGTTGCCATCACCGGTAACGCTTCCATCGTAACCATTCTTGCCGCCGCCATCGGCGCGATCGCCATCTCCTTCCTGTCTCCCTTCGTAGCATTCGTTGACTCCATTCCTCCCTGTGTCATGGGCGGCGTTTGCATGGCTCTTTACGGCTTCATTGCCGTTTCCGGTCTGAAGATGGTACAGAAGGTTGATCTCAACCAGAACAAGAACCTCTTCGTAGCATCGGTCATTCTGATTGCCGGTATCGGCGGTCTGACTCTGAACTTCGGCAAGATTACCATTACTTCCGTCGCTTGCGCGCTGATCCTCGGTATCATCATGAACCTGATCCTCTGCCGCAAGGAAGACGAGCAGTAATATAACACTTATCATACCAAAGGCACACCGCAGGAAATTTTCCTGCGGTGTGCCTTTTAATTTATAATTTTCGATCCATCAGTCTTCGATGGCTGCCTTACGGGTATTGATCTCATAGAAGATCTTGGGATCAAACTTGAACTTACGCTCATAAGTCATCAGACCGTTGACCTCCTGCTCCACGTCATACAGCTGGGTGTAGCAGAAGCCCATCATGTATTCGTTGTCAAGCAGCGCGTCGGTCAGACCGCGATAGCGTGCAATGAATTCCTCCTCGGTAACGACGGACTTGCCGTAGCCCCAGCCGGAGGATGCCTGTGCCACATCCCATTTGATACCGCCGTATTCACTCATGAAGAGCGGCAGAGTCGTATCATACTTCTGGCGGTTGGGCGTCTTGCGGTTGATCTGGTCGTTGACGATGCCCTCGCTGACCTTATCGTAGCAAGCGGCAAACTTCTCGGGATCTTGCTCGTAATCGTGAACGTCAAAGATATCGGTTGCCACATGGTAGTTACCCGAGGTGTCGATGACAGGACGGGTGGGGTCGGTTGCCTTGGTCACGTCGTATACGATCTTCAGCACCATATCGTTCTGCTTGCGACCGTTTCTGTCCCATGTCTCGTTGAAGGGACACCAGCCGATCAGCGCAGGATGGTTGAAGTCACGCTCCATTGCTTCCATCCACTCGGGCAGGAAATGCTCAATGGAGGAAAGCTCGGTGATATCAAGCCCCCAGTTTGCCTGCTCGCCCCATACCAGATAGCCGAGCTGGTCCGCCCAATAAAGGAAGCGGGGCTCAAATACCTTCTCATGCAGACGCGCGCCGTTGAAGCCCAGCTGCATGGAGTAGATGATATCATTCTTCAGTGCCTCATCGGAGGGAGCGGTGTAGATACCGTCGGGGTAGAAGCCCTGATCAAGGACCCAACGGCCGAATACGTACTTACCGTTGATGGTCATGCCCTTCTTGGTCAGACCCACCTCACGCAGACCGAAATAGGAGGTCACGGTGTCGGTCACGTTGCCCGCGGCATCGGTCATGATCAGCATCAGATCGTACAGCTCGGGCTCACCGACCTCCCACAGATGCTTCTCGGAGAGATCGATCTGCATGCCGCTCTCGCGGGAATGGACGACCGTCTCAGCGGAGCCTACTACCTTACCCTTGTAAGAAGCAATCGCCTTCACGGTGCAGCCCAACGCCTGCTCGGGCGTTGCAATGCGCAGCTGAGCGGCAGGGGTGGTGATATCGGGATAGATCTTAACGTTCTTGACGTGCTTGGCGTCCACAGCCTCCATCCAGACGGTCTGCCAGATACCGGTGGTTCTGGTGTAGTAGCAACCGTGAGAATGGAACAGAAAGCTCTGTTTACCGGAGGGCTGATTGTGCTCACGCAGATGGTCGATCGCACAGAGGGTGATATAGTTGCCACTCTCGGTCAGCTTTTCGGTGATATCAAAGCTGAAGGAGGTGTAACCGCCGCGGTGAGAACCGACGTACTTGCCGTTGACATACAGCTTTGCCTTATAATCGACTGCTCCAAAATGGAGGATCACGCGTTTGCCCGCCCACTCTGCGGGGATCTCGATCGCCTTGCGATACCAGACGCAGTTCATAAAATCGGTGTGCCCCACACCGGACAGCTTACTTTCCGGGCAGTACGGAACGGTGATCTTCCCGTTCAGCGCCTCTCGCTCAAAGAATTTCAAGCTCTCGCCGTTTTCGGCGTTGTCGATCTCGAAATCCCATTCGCCATTCAAGCATACCCAGCTCTCACGCACAAATTGCGGTCTGGGGTATTCTTTTCTCAAATCAACCATCGTTTAAGTCTCCTTTGGGAATATATATTTTTTTACGAAACCATCTTGGGAACAAAAAACAGACCTACCAGGATCACACCGATCAGCACCAGCGCCGCAATGGATTTACCGTGGGGCTTGCGTACGGAGATCGGCGTAATAAACGCCACCGCACACAGAAGGAACACCACCGTAACGACGGTCTCAAACACACCGGACGGAATGGAACCGCGGAGGAGATATACGAACGGAACGACCAGCGCGGAGGACGTGATCGGAAGTCCGCAATAGGATTTCCGCACCTCTGCAGTGGATGCCTGTCTTGCCTGCTCCGTCACGTTATAATAAGCCAAACGGATCATGCCGCAGGTCACAAAGATCGAAAGGATCAGAATCTGATATACCGCGCGCAATCCGCTCATATAGGCGATCAACGCAGGCAAGGCGCCGAAGCAGATCACGTCTGTCAGAGAATCGATCTGAATTCCAAACTGCTTTTCCTCGTCCGTGCGGTCCTTTTTGGTGCGTGCCACCATACCGTCAAACAGATCCAGAAAACCGCTGATTAAAAGGCAAAGCAATGCCATATCGATCTTTCCCGACGCGGCAAAAAAAAGGCCGGTCACCGAGATCATCAAGCTGGCATAGGTTAAGATCACAGTATAATTATAAAAGCCAATCATAATAGAAAATCTGCCCCCTTTTCTTTATTTTATCACGAGTTTCGTTTCGTGTCAAGAAAAAGAGGCAGATTTCGACATCTATTTTTATTTCAGATCAATATCCGCGTAGATCGGAATGTGATCGGAGGTATTGGGCACATCATGGTCGATCACTACGTTGAACAGCTTGACGTCCGTCTTGTCATTCACGAAAATATGGTCGATGCAGTTTGCATTGCCCGACTTGGGCGCCTTTTGCCAGCCGGAATAGGTACAGTAATCGCGAACCAATACGTCTGCCTCATACTTGGCATCCTTCACGCCTGCGGCATCCATAAAAGACTTATACATGGAGGACTGCTCCTTGGTGTTGAAATCACCGGTCATGATGACGGGCAGATCCTTATATTTTGCCAGCTCCGCATCCGCGATCCTGATCAGATCGGCGAAATTGCGCGCATAGTTCTCTGCCTGCCCCGTAGGCGCGGGATGGGTATTGGTCACAATAAAGCGGCTGCCGTCGGAAAGCTTTTCAAATATCGCAACGGAGAAAACGCGGATGTCGCTGTTCTTGTCCAGATCCAGCACGTATTCCTCCACCAGCTTGACCGTTTGCGTATTGTACATCAAAGTGGTCATATTATACGATTTCGCGTTATTCTTCTGGCACGCGAAGGCATACATTCCCGTGTCCACCAAAAGCTTTTGAAGCGCATTGTGCCAGCCCGCATAAGTTTCCTGCAAGCCAACCACATCGGGCATATAGTACAGCAAAATATTGGCTACACCCTTATCGCGTCCTTCGCTGATCGCATTACCGCCCCAGTTGGGATTCAAAATATTATAAGACATGATGCGGATATCCGCACCTGCGGCAAGCTCGACTACGTCATCGGTATCGGGCGCGGGAGAGAACCAGGGCTCAGCGCTCATGCAAAAGGCGGCGGGACCGATCTCGGTCGTTGCCAGCTTGCAAAGATTGGTAGAGGCATGGTAAAGGGTAAACTCCGATTTGGAAAGAAGATAAATGCGAGTGCCGTCGGTCACGATGGCATGACCGTAGGCGGTCAGCTTCTTACCGTCATTCAGATAAGCGCGCACGGAATCCGTGCTACGATTGGTATCGCCCAGCACGATCTCGTATTCAGCGGGGGCTTCGGTATCACTTACCGCAGGAACGTCTGTACCAAACTGCTCCTTCAACAGCTGTTGCAGATAAGGTACGACCGTTTTCTTGAGATAGTTCCCCGCTCCGTCCGCATAAACGATGCGATACTGAGACAGATCCACGCCAACCGCTTCCACCGCGCCGAAATTCACACGGTAGGGATAGACCAGCCATTGATCGCCCTCCTTCACCAGCGCCTTTTCCACAAAAAGGTCGGCGGCGGCAGTCAGATCCGCATTGGTCCATGCGCCGAGCACCACGGTGCTATCGGCGGTATGAATGGTATAATCGCCGCCGCCAATGGTTTGATAAGCGGGCGCGCAAGCGGCGCGATCCTCCAGGTATCCCAAAACGATCTCTTTTTCCTTGGGCGAGGAAGCAAAGCCCATAGAAAGAGACAATCCCGTTTTGGCCTTGATCTTAGTTTTCAGCGAATTGGCAAGCATCAGCATGGCATCGCTTTGATTATTGGAGCAAACAAGCACAAAATCAGAGGTCAGCACGACAGGCTCACCCTCTGTCGGCACGGGCGTTCCGGGCTCTGCGGGAGCAGTTGTCACCACTTGTGTTGTCGTTGTCTCCGTGCTCGACGTTGTCGTATCGGCAGGGATATCCTCCCCTTTTCCGCAGGCGAAGGAGGACAGCAGCATCGCTGCAGACAGTACTGCAACGAGGGCTCTCGTCCAAAAATGTTTTCCGTTCATATACAGATCTCCTTTCGGGGAAACACTGGTAAAATTATACCATAACAGCCTAAAGAAATCAATGTGTTTTAAAAAAAAAGCGTTTGAATAAGCAAACAGGTCAAGGCTTGGATGCATTGACCTGTTTGCAATATTTCAAATCAAGAGTATCTGACAACCAGATAGCCGTACGGTTTCAGCTCGAACACGGTGTCATCCTCGGTCTTCGCACCGTAGCGAAGCAGGACCTCGTTGGTTCTGCCCGCCAGATCAAGCTTTACAGACACGTCGCGGTTTTTACTGTTGACCAGAACCAGCAGTTTTTGATCGCCCGCGCATCTGATATACGAGATCACTTCCTCGGGGCGGTCATGTTCCACCCAGATCAGCTCGCCGTTTGTGATCGCGTCATAACCGTGGTGCAGCGCATGAAGCTTTTTGACCAAAGGGAGACGGCGGACGCCGTTTTCGGTAAAGGCGCCCGACCAGTCAAGCTGACTGCGTCGACCGTAAAAACGGTTGGAAAACATATTGTTTTCCGCGGCATCACAGACCTCATAGCCGTTCCAGAAGAACGGAATACCGAGATAGGTATTGGTCACGACCAGCGCCGCCTCCACGCCGCGGGAGGTCATGATGATCTCATTGCGGTCAAGTCCGCAATCGCTTGCTGTATCATGGTTATCCAGCGCGCGGGTCAGATTGACGATATTCTGCCCGTATTGTTCACATTCTCTGTCGTAGAGTTCACGAAGCATCGTTGCGGGCTGCTCCCGGGCAAAGATCTTCACCATGGTCGAACGGTAATCAAACGAATATCCCCAATCGAACACGTGCCCGAGATACCCTGCCTTCACGCCCTCGTTCAGCATGATCAGCTCCGGATCGATCGCACGAAGCCGCTCAAAAGCCTCTTGCCAGAAGTCCAGCGGCACACTGTCACCAACATCGCAACGGAAGCCCTGTATGCCGTATTCACGGACGAACATTTCCATATTCTCAAACAAATACTCACGCAAGGCGCGGCTCTCAAAATTCAAGCGTGCAAAGGGCCAGCGCTCGGGAACCTTCAAAGAACCATCCTCATTGCGCTCTACAAAATCGGGGTGCTCCTCAATAAACACCGCCTGTCTGCCGCAATGCAGGTAAACGAGGTCGAACATAACGCCCAATCCCTGCCGATGTGCCTCTTCCACAAATGCCTTCAGATCCTCGTCCGTGCCGTACTCTTCATCCACATGAAAATAATCGGCGATCTTGTAGGGGTTTTTGGGGTTATTGGTCATGGATGCAAGCTGACGCTTGCTCCAGAATTCACGGTTTTCATCGTTCTCTGTCACATAAAAGGGGCAAATATACACGATGTCCACACCAAGGGCTGCCACGTGTGCCAGCCGCTGAGTTGCCGCGCGGAGCGTTCCTGCAGGCGTAAAGGTGCGGAGCGCCAATTGATATATGATCTTCTTCTCCTTGTTGTTCATACTGTTCCTCCGAAAAGCATCAGATCGATAGACTCTGTGAGTTCATTGTAACAAAAAACAACTGGGGATGCCACCGCCATTTTATGTTTTCTCTCCACTATTTTACGAATTATCTTATTTGCACGCACTTCCGAACGCCCCTGCCCGCATATATTTCGCGCAGATTTGTTGGGGAGAATTCTTTTTTGGACTTGACAAATATAGCAAAATGAAGTATTCTATATAGGAATGAATACCGCAAAGGAGAACTCGATTATGCGTTTAAGACCACCTGCAACACCGTTGATCACGATCGATCCTTATTTTTCGGTCTGGAGCAACGCGGATGAACTCAATAGCACATACACCATCCATTGGACCGGCAAGGAACATTCCATCAAAGGTCACCTGATCGTGGACGGCACGGCATACCGCTTTATGGGCGCCCCCGATTCCGAAGCCGATCTTACCTTGAAGCAGGTCTCCTCCGACATGGACGCGCTGACCACCACCTACGTTTTCGAGGGTGCAGGCATTGAGCTGACCGCGCTCTTTACCTCCCCCATTCTTCCCTACGATTTCTACTATCTTTCCAGACCCGTCAGCTATCTGGAGCTGATCGTTCGCTCGACCGACGGCGAGGAGCACAGTGTTTCCGCCAAGATCTCCGTCTCCGAGCAGATCTGCCTCAATGCGGCAGGCGAGGATGAGGTCGTTACCGAGCTCTTTGCGCGCGACGGTCTCAGCCATGCCAAGATGGGCAGCAAATCCCAGAAGATGCTCACCAGAAACGGCGACTATCTCTGCACCGACTGGGGCTATTTCTACCTCTCCGCAAAGAATGCCTCTGTCGCCACCAAGAATGAGTTCGACATGACCTGGGTCACACTGGAGACTCCGGTGGACGGCTCTGCCCTGATCACCTTCTCCTATGATGACATCAAGTCCATCGAATATTTCGGCAAGCACCTCACCTCCTGGTGGAACCGCGACGGTGCCGATATTGTCGAGGAGATCGCCAAGGCACATGCCGAATACCCCGAGCTTTTCAACACCTGCCGTGAATTCTCGGACAAAATGTTTACCGATGCCGTTCGCGCAGGCGGCGAAAAATATGCCGAGCTGCTGGAGCTTGCCTTCCGCCAGACTCTCGCCGCCCACAAGCTGGCGGTAGACGAGAACGGCGAGATCCTCTGGATCTCCAAGGAGTGCTTCTCCAACGGCTGTGCCGCAACGGTGGACGTTTCCTATCCCTCCATCCCGCTCTTCCTGCTCTACAATCCCGAGCTGGTGCGCGGTATGATGCGCCCCATCTACAAGTATGCAGCATCCGATGAATGGACCAAGGAGCTGAAATACGACTTTGCGCCTCACGATGCAGGCCGTTACCCTCTCGTCAACGGTCAGGTCTACGGCAACAACAGGATCGAAAAGCAAATGCCCGTAGAGGAGTGCGGCAATATGCTGGTCATGGAAGCTGCCGTCGCCATTGCCGACCATGACGCCTCCTTCGCCGCTTCTCACCTGGACGTTCTTGAGGGCTGGGTCAAATATCTGATTGAAAACGGTAAGGACCCCGAAAATCAGCTCTGCACCGACGACTTTGCCGGTCACCTTGCACACAACTGCAACCTGACCCTCAAAGCCATCATGGGTATTGCGTCTCTCGGCATCATCTACGACATGCTCGGTAAGACCGAGGAGAGCAAAAAGTATCTGGAGCTCGCCCGTGAGCTGGCTCCCGACTGGGCTGAGCGCGCCTCCAACGGCGACGGCTCCTACCGCCTCGCCTTTGATAAGCCCGGCACCTTCTCGATGAAATATAACATCGTCTGGGATAAGCTGTTCGGTACCAATCTCATGCCCCGCGAGGTTCTCCAGAGTGAGGTTGCTTCCTACAAGAAGCACTTCCATCCCTACGGTCTGCCGCTGGATTCCCGTCAGCCCTACACCAAGAGCGACTGGCTGACCTGGACCGCTACCCTTGCCAATGACCGCGAGACTTTTGAGGAGTTCATCGCCCCCATGTGGGATGCCTTCCACTACTCCTCCTCCCGCGTTCCCATGACCGACTGGTATTGGACGCTCACCGGGGAGCATAAGACCTATGCGTCTACCACTTACATCACGGGTCACCCCATTAACAAGGGCGAGATCACCAAGAGCTTCCGCAACCGTACCGTTCAGGGCGGTCTCTTCATCAAGCTGTTGGAATACAAGGGCATCATGAAATACTGATTTAAAAATGCAGGCACTTGCGGCGAATCGCCGCAAGTGCCATTTGTTTATCGAGCTTCGGATATCAATTTTCCGGGAATTTCGCCTGCGGCGAATATATATCCGCGCCCTTCGTCTGACAAGCGAGCTTGTCGACCTTCGGGCGGGATATGCGAACCCAATCCGTGCCTGCGGCACGAAGATGGGTTCGCGGGCGGGTGCCAAAATGCCCCCATCCAAAGGATGGGGGCATTTTGGCACCCGCAACGGGAATCGAACCCATAACTAACCCTTAGGAGGGGTTTATTATATCCATTTAACTATGCAGGCATATTCACTTTTCACATAGAGTATTGTACCACATCCGCGAAGAATTTGCAAGAGCAGATGAGATATTTTTTTAATTCTCCTGCCACAATCTCACTTCTTACTTGCCGCCTGCGGCGGCAAATTTCACTCGCGCAACGCGCGAATTTCACAGATTCCGCAGGGATCTGTTTCACATTTCGATTGAGCCGGGGCTCAATCGAAATATATCACCGATGCAGGCGCAGGCGCGCCTGCATCAGTATCCCGGAGGCGGTTCATCGGGAAGGGGTGGCATAGGAGGTGCCTCGGTCGCTTGCGTGTAGGTCGGGCGCGGTGCGCTGTCGAAATCAAACACGGCACGGTCACCCTCCAATTTCAACGCGGCGTCGAATTTCTTGCCTTTTTTGGAGATAAAACCTCGGATGACGTAGGTTCTTCCCGTTTCCAACAGCTGCCGCATATTGGAAATGGAAATGTTTCTGCCGCAGATATGCATGTTCACGTGGAACTTGCACCCTTCTTTATAGCCCATGCAGCCGTACCCGTATTTGCCTCGGATGATATCCTTGCCGCAGAGAGGACACGTTCCAACACGCTCCATAAAGAAGCCGATGTCGGTATCGTCCTCAGGTGCCGCCTCAGGGCGGTGGAACACCTCGGCAATCTCGCTTTTTGCCAGATCCACGCTGTCCTGCACCGTCATTTTGCCGCGGAACACCTTTTTCAGAGCCTGACCGAGCTGGCTGGTCTTATATTTGTCCATGCTGATCTGCATTCGCTGAAGCGATTCGATCAGATAGATACCGTCCGGCAGAATGGTATAGACATCCTTGTTCAAGGCAATATATTTGCTCTTGCGGGCATTGTCAATAATACCGGTGCGGGTCGCCTCGGTGCCAAGCTCCAAGCCCTCGAAAATGGCGCGATAATCTTCCTCATCCCCTTCGGCAGTATTGGCATCCTGCGCCTCCTCATTGGCGGCTGCCTTCTCCTCCTTGAAGGGATTTTTCAGATAGTTATTCAGTGTCTCGATGGTATAATGCTTGGGGGGCGAGGTCTCCTTCTCTGTCGGCTTGAAGTCGATGTTGACAGGATCTCCCTTGTTCAGTGCGGGCAGGATCTTATCCTTCTGCGTACAATCGTCATACTTCGTCCAGCCCTTCTCAAGGATCACCGTTCCCTTCAGCGTAAATTCCTCCAGATCCCCCACCGCAATTTTGATCTCGGTGCGATGCACAACGCAATCTTCCGCGCAGAAAACTGCGATAAAGCGACGGAACACGGTGGAATACACCTGCATCTCCTTCTCGCTCAAGGCACTCTTGGACGGAATCTTATACGTTGGCGTCAATGCCGAGTGGGACTCGATCTTGGAATCGTCAAAAATGGTCTTCTTGTCCTTGAATTCGACCGGATAACCGATCTTCCGACAGGCGGCAAGGATCTGCTTGATCTTATCCTTTTCCGCTGTTGCCAGATACTCGGAATTGGTTCTGGGATAAGTCAAATACCCCTCCTCATACAGCTTCTGCACGATCTCCAGGCTCTCCGCCATGGACATTTTATATTTCTTACCCAGCACGTTCTGCAGCTTGGAGAGTGAATACAGCTTGCCGGGAGAGAGCGTGTCTTTCTTCTTTTTCACCGACACGACAACGGCTCCCGTACGGTTATAAAGACGGCACATCTCCTCCGCCTTCTCCTTCTCATCCCGCGAAAACCGTTTTTTGGAGGTCAGCTCGATCATTTCCCCCTTGGTCTCGGCTTTGCTGACCATGGCATAATAAATGTCGGGAACAAAATTTTTGATCGCCATATCACGGTCATAGATCGCCTTGACGATGGGTACGATCACCCGCCCCACGCGCAGCAGCGTACCGGTACGCAACGTGGCGTATCGGGTCAGATTCACGCCATATAGCCAGTCAATATAGGTTCTGGCAAATCCTTCATCAGCGAGATTGTTATACTCCTCCTCCGGCTTCATTTCCGCCAACGCCTTTGCCACCGTCTGGGGGGTCTGGTCCGGCAGCCAGAGCCGCGCCTGCGCCTTCGGGGACTTCAGGGCATGCTGCACGCAGAGACGGACGATGATCTCCCCTTCCCGATCCGCGTCTCCCGCGTTGACGATGCAATCCACGTCCTCACGGTTGCACAGCCGCTCGATCACGTGATACTGTTTTTCCACACCGCTGTCCACCTTTTTATCGGCGCCACGGCGAAGCTCATAGTGGAACGTCTTGGGAAAGCACGGGAGATTATCCATACTCCAACGTGTCTGCCCGTTGGGATTTGGCTGATAGTATTCAATATCCGCCAGAGAAAACAAATGACCGAACGCCCACGTGATCAGATACCCATTCCCTTCCAGGTATCCGTCGCGGCGATCCATTTTACCGATGCCCGCGGCAATATTCCGCGCCAGACTCGGCTTCTCGGCAATGATCAGCTTCATTTGCTCTCCCCTTTCCGTTTAGAAACTTAACTTATATATTATACCTTGTTTTGCGCGTTCTTTCAAGTCCTTTTTGAAAACAAATTCAAAAGGGTCGCTCCGAACACGGAAACGACCCTTTTTTCAAAGTCAGCGATCCTCGCGGAAGTACGACAGACCCAAATGCGCGGGAGCCTGCTGCTCCTTCTTCTTACGTGTGCTGGAAATGATCAGCACCAGGATGGTGACGATATACGGCAGACACTTGAAGAGCTCCTGAGAGGAACGGGTGAGATTGGGGATGTAGAAATACATCCAATACAGCACGCCGAACAGATACGCGCCCCAAATGGCGTTGACGGATTTCCACGTGGTGAAGATGACCAGCGCCACGGCGAGCCAGCCGAGCTTTTCAATAGAGCCGTCATTTGCCCATGTACCCTTGATATAGTCCATCACGTAATAGACGCCGCCGAGACCGGAAATACCGGCACCGATGCAGGTGGCAAGATACTTCTTGCGAGTCACGTTGATGCCCATCGCGTCGGCAGTTGCGGGATTCTCACCGACCGCGCGGAGATTCAGACCGCCGCGGGTGCGCATGAGATACCAATGCATGATCACCGCAATGGCAATGGCAAGATACACCATAAAGCCGTAGGAGAAGAGCATTCTGCCGATCGGTCCCCACTCGGAGAGGAAGGGGATCTGGGTGCGGAACGCCGCACTGGTAGCGGAAACGGAGATCTGACCGACACCGCCGGCAAGCTTATTCAGCGAGCCGCCAAAGAAGTTGGCGATGCCGGAACCGAATATGGTCAGCGTCAGACCGGTTACGTTCTGATTGGCACGCAGGGTGATAGTCAGGAAGCTATACAACAGGCCGCCCAGCGCCGCGGCACCAAAGCCGCTGATCAGGGCGATCAGCAGACAGAGGATCGCATTGGGTGTTTCCACGGCACGCTCATAGAAGAAGACGCCGATCAGGCTGGAGATACCGCCCAGATACATAATGCCGGGAACACCGAGGTTCAGGTTACCCGATTTCTCGGTCAGAGTCTCGCCGATACAGCCGTACATGATGACGGTACCGAATACGACCGAGCTTTTGATCAAAGCAATCAATTGTTCCATATCAAGCGACCTCCTTCTTATCCTTCTTGCCCGCGTGACGGAAGATCAGGCGGTAATTGATGAAGAACTCACTACCGAGAATAAAGAACAGGATGATACCCTCAATGATCTCGGAGGCGTATTCGTTCAGACCGTATTTGGAGGCGATCTCCACCGCGCCCTTATCCAGGAAAACAAGGAGGAAGGAGAACAGGACCATGACTACGGCATTGAATTTGGACAGCCATGCAACGATGATGGCGGTAAAGCCACGGCCGTCTGCTGTATTGACCGAAATGGTGTGAGACGCGCCGCTGACGGCAATAAAGCCAGCCAGACCGCAGATACCGCTGGAGATCGCCATGGTGCGCAGAATGACCTTGCGAACGCTGATACCGGCGTAGCGCGCGGTGTTTTCCGACTCACCGACCACCGAGATCTCATAGCCGTGCTTGGTGTATTTCAAATAGACGTACATTGCCACGGTAAGTCCCATAACAATGATCACGTTCAGCAGATACTGCTGCCCGAAGATCTTCGGGAACCAGCCCCATTCGGTGTTCGGATGTATGATACCGACCGAGTTGGAACCGAAGGGATTCTCCCAAAGCGCAACGCAATACGAGGTGATCTGAATGGCAACGTAGTTCATCATCAGGGTGAACAGCGTCTCATTGGTGTTCCACTTTGCCTTGAAGATGGCGGGAACCAAGCCCCAGACGGCACCGGAAAGCGTGGACGCCAGCACCATGACCAGAAACAGCACGGGCGTAGGCACCTTGCCACCCAGATAGATCATACAAGCCGCCGTGGCAACGCCGCCGATCAGCACCTGACCCTCGGCACCGATATTCCAGAATCGCATCTTGAATGCGGGTGCCAGACCGATACTGATACACAAAAGCATCATGGTATCACGCAGGGTGACCCACGTGCGGCGGGGGGTACCCAACGCACCCTCAAACATAGAGGAATAGACCTTCAAGGGATTTAGCTTGGTCAGCATAAAGATCAGCAATGCGCAGACCACCAGCGCGCTGCCCAGCGAAATACCGCGGATCAGCCACGCCTTTTGATTGGAGATACCGTCTCGCTTAACCATACGGACAAGAGGTTCTCTCTCTACATGTACAGATTGCGTGCTCATGCGTTACCTCCCAAAACCGGATTTTGTCCTGTCATCATCATACCAACCTGCTCCTTGGTGGCAGAGCGTCCGTCTACAATACCCGTGATCTTACCGCCGCAGAGGACCAGAATACGGTCACTCAGCTCCAAAAGCACGTCCAGATCCTCGCCGACGAAAATAACGGCAACACCCTTCATCTTCTGCTCGTTCAGCAGATGATAGATGGTGTAGGACGTATTGATATCCAGACCGCGCACGGCATACGCCGTCATCAACACGGTAGGATGTGCCGCGATCTCACGGCCAACCAGGACCTTCTGCACGTTACCGCCCGACAGACGGCGCACGGGCGTCTGAATACCTGGGGTCACCACCTCCAACTCCGCCTTGATCTGCTCGGCAAGCTGACGGGGACGCTTACGCTCGGTGAAGAAGGAATGACCGCGGTCATAATCCTTGAGCATCATATTCTCTGCCATACCCATCGATCCGACCAGACCCATGCCGAGTCGGTCCTCGGGGACAAAGGAGAGAGCTACACCGAACTCGCGGATCTGTCTCGGAGTCTTACCGAGCAGCTGCTTCTCTCCCCCGTCTTCCGGGAAGAACATAATGCTGCTGCCCTCATCGGCAAGCTGAAGACCCGCAATGGCTTCCAATAGCTGCTTCTGTCCGCATCCGGAAATGCCCGCAATGCCAAGGATCTCGCCGCCGAAGGCTTCGAAATTCACATCGTCCAGCAGCTTGATGCCGTTGCGGTCGGTGACGGTCAGATGCTCTACGCTCAGCTTCTTCTCGATCTTCTCCGCGCGGGGACGATCGATGTTCAGCGAGACCTTCTTGCCCACCATCATTTCCGTCAGGGAAAGCTCGGTGGCATCTCTGGTCTCCACGGTGCCGATATATTCGCCGTGTCGCAGAATGGAAACGCGGTCGGAAATATCCAACACCTCATTGAGTTTATGTGTGATAATGACGATAGCCTTGCCGTCCGCGCGCATATTGCGCAACACGCGGAAGAGCTTGCCTGCCTCCACCAGCGTCAGCACGGCGGTAGGCTCGTCCAAAATCAGGATATCCGCGCCGCGGTAGAGCACCTTGATGATCTCCAGCGTTTGCTTCTGGGAGACCGTCATGTTATATACCTTTTGATCGGGATCGATATCAAACCCATATTTCTGGCAGATCTCACGCACCTTCTGTGCTACGGTGCGAATATCGAACTTTCCCTTTTCATCCAGACCCAAGGCTACGTTTTCTGCGGCGGTAAAGACGTCGACCAGCTTGAAGTGCTGATGGATCATACCGATCTTCAGATTCAGCGCATCCTTCGGGGAACGAATGGCTACTTCCTCTCCGTTGACAAAGATCTGTCCGGAATCGGGGTAGTAAATGCCGGCGATCATATTCATAAGCGTGGTTTTTCCACTACCGTTTTCGCCGAGAAGCGACAAGATTTCGCCGTAACGGATATCCAGATTGACATCACGGTTCGCGACAACAGAGCCGAATGTTTTGGTTATGGCTCGGAGTTGAATGGCACTCGCTTTTTCCAAATCGGGTCACCTATCCCTTTCTCTTGTTTGTACTTTATCGGTATCCGTTCCCCGTCGTGCCGAGGTAACGGACATATATAAAAAATCCCAAATCGGGCTGTCTCACCTGCAGGTGAGACAGCCCTTTGATTCGGTTTCAATCAGACATTAGTTCAGAGGAGTAATGCCATCGATGATCAGCGAGAAGGAAGGAGCACTTCTCAGCTCAGACTCGTGGAAGTAACCGTCCCAGACAGCTTCCTTGTCAGCGGGGTCGGTGTTTGCGAAGTTACCGTCCAGGTCAACGATGCAAGAAGTGACCTGCTTACCCTCTACGGTGAACTTGGAGGTATCGAATACGTGCAGAGTGCCTGCCTTCAGAGCAGCCTCAACCTCAGCAACCTTCTCAGCGGTACCTGCAGCGCAAGCGGAGCCCAGAGCGGTGATGCAAACGGCACCAGTCTTGTAGCCCTCAGCCCAGTTGGTGGCGATCTTCTCACCGTTCATGGCAGCCTTGATGGCGTAGGTGTAGTAAACACCCCAGTTGTTGGTAGCGGAGGTCAGAGCAACGTCGGGAGCAACGGAGAGCATGTCCACGTTGTAACCAACGGAGTAAACGACCTGACCGTTCTTGTGGAGCGCCTGAACAGCGGAGGGAGCACCGGTGGAGTCAGCGTGCTGGCAGATGACCACGGCACCGCGAGCGGCAAGAGCCTCAGCTGCGGTAGCTTCTGCGGTGATATCGAACCAGGAGTTGGTGTACTGAACTTCCATGGAGATCTTGTCATAAACAGACTTTGCGCCAAGGAAGAATGCGGTGTAGCCGGAAACAACCTCTGCGTAGGGGTATGCGCCGACGTAACCCATCTTTACGTTGCCGTTTGCGTCGTAGTTGGCATCGGTCAGCTTGCCTGCCTCAACCAGCTCCTTGATCTTCATACCGGCAACAACACCGGATACGAAACGGGACTCGTAAACAAAGGTGAATGCGTTGGAGAAGTTGTCCAGACCGGAGATCGCAGCGGTATCACCGGTGCAAGCGACGAACTGGATCTCGGGGTACTCAGATGCAGCCTTCTGCATGTGAGACTGATGACCGTAGCTGTTGGAGAAGATCACGGTACAACCGGACTCTACCAGGTCAACAGCAGCGTCGTAGCACTTTTCGTCCTCGCCGACGGTGTACTTCCAGATGATCTGCTCATCCTTAACGCCGAGAGATTCAGCAGCCTCGCGGATGCCCTTGATGTGAGAATAGGTGTAACCCTCGTTCTCGTCACCGATCAGAATGACGCCAATCTTGAAACCGTCGTCACCGGAGTTACCGCAGCCTGCGAGCATAGCACAGCAGCCGATCAGCATCGTGACAGCCAAAATCAGAGACAAAACTTTCTTCATAAAGTCCTCCTAACCTTATCGGTTAAAAAATTTTTATGTAAATAAATTACATACAAAGAAAATCAATTGCGGAAGCGGATCCCCTGCTCTGACAATTCTTCAATAATGGCGAGGGATTCCACGCGGATATTCTCCTCGCGCAACTTATCGCCGCCGCCCTGATAGCCCTTCTCAATGGCAGCAGAAACACCCACGACCTCCGCGTGTGCCTGATGGACCAGATCGATCAGACCGACCACGGCATTGCCGCAGGCAAGAAAATCATCGATGATCAGCACGCGGTCCTTCTCCGTCAAAAGATCGCTGCTGACGACGACGTTATATACCTTATGATGTGTGTAGGATGCGACCTGTGTGACCAGCTTTCCCGAAGACATGTTGCTGGATGCACTCTTCTTGGCAAAGAGCACCGGCACATGCATATGCGCCGCGGTAGCAACGGCAAGCGCGATTCCGGATGCCTCAATGGTCAGGATCTTGTTGACGCCTGCCCCCTCAAAGCGGGCAGCGATCTCCTTTCCCATCTCCATCAGAAAATCCACATCCAGCTGGTGGTTCAGAAAATGACTGACCTTCAGCACATTCCCCGGCAAGACCTTGCCTTCCTTCAGAATCTTTTCCTGCAATGCTTTCATATCTTCTTACGCCCCTCATCCATTGGTTACCGGCAGATATCATACAAAAATACACCTCTATTTTATTATATTCGTCAAAAAAAGTCAATATCCAACTCCCCGATTTTTATGGCATGTTGCTTGAGGGTATTGGCAAATTTGCACAACCGTCACATTTCGGCAAAAACCATCACGCAGCGATCACAAACCAATCTGTTTTGTTAAAATTACATATAAAAGTCAAAAATCCCCGCGTCATGACCATCCGACGCGGGAATTTCAGCGAAAAAATCAACAAAGCGGGAAGGTCACGATGGATTTGAAGAGGTCTCCGTCGATGACGATCTCCATTTTTCCTTTTTGCAATTCCACCAAATTTTTGGCTATGGAAAGCCCCAAGCCGCTACCGTCCGTATGGCGAGAGCTATCACCGCGTACAAACCGCTCCATCAGCTCCTCCGAGGTGATATTCAGCGAATAACGGGAGATGTTGCGGAAGGAGATCACCAGCTCCTCCCCCTGTGTGTCCACATTCAGATACACGCGCGTTCCGGGCTGTGAATATTTGCAGATATTCCCCAAAAGATTGTCGAAAATGCGCCAGAGCAACTTGCCGTCTGCCATGATCTGCTTTCCTTGCGCTCCATTCTTGACACAAAATGTCAGCTCTGCCGCAGTCAGCCGTTCGCGGTACTCACCGGTTGCCTGCTCCAACAGCACGCTGACGTCGGTAGGTACCGCATCCACGGCAATATTTCCCGTAGATGCCTTGGAGACCTCAATGAGATCCTCGATCAGCTTTTTCAACCTTGTCGACTGACGGTCCATGACTTCCAGATACCCCTTAAGGGTCTCACTTTCGATCGGCTCCTTTTTCATCAGGTCCACGTAATTGATGATCGAGGTCAACGGCGTTTTGATGTCGTGAGAGACGTTGGTGATCAGCTCGGTTTTCATACGCTCGCTGCGCATCTGTGCCTCCACTGCGTTGCTCATCCCCTCACGGATATGATTCAGATGCTCGGCATGCTTACGGTAGGCGCCAAAGAGATTGGAGGTATCCACATGGCTCTCCAGATCTCCCTCCGCCAGCCTTTCCGCGCCCTTCTCCAGACGGCGGGAAAAAATGGCGCCGAGCAGGATGCCAAAGACGGCGTACAGGCAGGTCACGACCAGACAAAAAGCAGACCCTACCCATATGCTGAACAAGACCATCAAAAAAATGGAAGCAATAAACAGAACCGCCAGCGGAACGGAAGGAATGGCGGAAATAAAGCCCCATATTTTGCGCAAAATACGCCCCAGCGCACGGCATACACGCATGGCAAGCTTCAGGCACCACCGCAGAACGCGCCACAACAGACAGACGGCATAGGTGACCGCGTTGTTCCGCCACCACGTTCCCGCACGAAACCGCACGGTAATATTCATCAGCGTTGCGGCAAAAAGCACCGTGCAGGCGGGGATCAAAAAAATAGCATAATACGCGACCGCATGGAAAATACTGCTCACCTCATAGTTGAACACTTCAAAGGTGAAAAAAAACAGAGCGGTATAGGCGAAAAAAGCGAAGCAAAGCCAGAGGTCCAGCGGAATCCGATAAAAGAAATTCAGCCGCAACGCCCCCTCCTTGCCGCTTCTGCCCGCAGCACTGCACAGGTAGCACAAAAGCATCACGTCGATCACCGCGAGAACAACGGTATAGGAGAGCGAAACGGGAAAATAGAACAGAAAGTGAAACAGCTCCACCGAAAGTGACACATAGTATCCGTCACTCAGGCTCACAATGCTTTCCCACAGAAAAAATGCCGTACCCTCCAAGGACAGCACCAGCAGAACCAGCGCCAAAAATTTTACAAGCGGATGATATCGCAAACTCTTCATGATATATTTCCTCTCCGCCCTCAGCAGGAGGGCTCCATTTTATATCCTCTGCCCCACACCACCTTCAGATAGCGCGGCTCGGCAGGCGTGATCTCTATCTTCTCCCGCAGATGCCGTATATGGACGGCAACGGTATTCTCAAAGCCCATAGGCGACTCATGCCACACCCGCTCGTAGATCTCGGCGGGAGAAAACACCTGCCGCGGGTGGCTCATGAGCAGTTTCAGGATATCATATTCCGTGGGGGTCAGATTGACCGGCTCGCCGTCCCGCGTGACCTGCTTGGTACAATCATCCAAGGAGATGTTCCCGATCACCAGCTGCGTCTGTCGGGCTTGTCCGCCGCCCAGCTGCATATACCGCCGCAGCTGTGAGCGCACCCGCGCCAGCACCTCCACGGGATTGAAGGGCTTGGTGATATAATCGTCGGCACCGATATTCAACCCGAGGATCTTGTCGTTATCCTCTCCCTTTGCCGTGATCAGGATCACAGGAACGTTGCTTCGTTTTCTCAGCTCGGTCATGGCAGTAATTCCGTCCATATTGGGCATCATAATATCCATCAGCACCAATTGGACCTCTTCCCTCTCCAACAGGTCAAGCGCCTGTGCGCCATCGTATGCCTCCAGCGTCTCATAGCCGTCGGATGTCAGATATATCTTCAGCGCGGATACGATATCGCGCTCGTCGTCACAGATCAGAATACGGTACATGCCGTCCCCCTTGTTCTTTTGTTTTTCTGCTACTATGATACCGCAAAAAGCATTAAGTTTCAAGTGGGAAGATTCTTAAGATTTCTTTAAAAGCATTTACCTTAAGGAATTTGTAAGAAAACCGCAACGGTTTTGACAAACATTCCTGCTATGCTTAGCCATACCCGCCGCTGACCTCACCCATTCACCGTTACGCACCACTTTCCGACAAGGAGGCTATTTATGTTTCAAACGTCCAGAATTTCCGACCTGATCCGCCGCCTGCTGTTTTCCTATCTTGCGGCGGTCACACTTTCCTATTTACTATTACCGCAAGAGGAACGAGGGCTTGCCCACGTGACCGATCCTGCCCTGCTCGCCCCCGTTCGCGTTTTACTGACCGTGCTTCTGTTGACCGCGGCACTGTCCCTGCTCGGCAGATTCGTTCTCACACAGCGCATTGAGCGATGGGGGATCGTCGCATTGTTTGCCCTTCTTTCGGGCACGGCGCTCTGTGCCAAGCCATTCTCCCCCTCCTTTTTGGCTGCGTGCGTGTTGATCGAAGCGATTTTGGTCCTTTATGCCCTTCTTGGATGGAACGGCTCGGAAAGAACGCTCACACCGTCGGATCGACCCGCCAAAGGCGCGGCGTGGCTGACGGCGATCCTCGCCCTCTGCTTCTTTGGGCTGATCGGTCTGTGGGGTACCTGCCGCGTTC
This sequence comes from Clostridia bacterium, assembly GCA_017452525.1. Taxonomy (GTDB): domain Bacteria; phylum Bacillota; class Clostridia; order Oscillospirales; family CAG-272; genus RGIG3947. The sequence goes on along the minus strand of JAFTMG010000005.1, from coordinate 93,617 downwards.
TCACCTTCTCGACCCCAACCTATGATTTCGGCATTTTCGCCCAGATGTTCCACTCCATGAAAACAAGTGGGCTGCCGATGACTACCCTGGAGCGGGACGGGCTGTTGTCCCATTTCCGCGTTCACGTCTCCCCCATCTATTATCTGATGCTCCCCTTTTACGCGCTCTTTCCCCATCCCGCCACACTGCAGGTGCTGCAGGCGGCGGTCATCACCTCCGCCGTCATCCCACTGTGGATGCTCGGAAGGCGGCACGGATTGACGGGATGGCAACGGTCTCTGCTCTGCGCCATCCTGCTTCTCTACCCCGCTTTTGCCGGTGGGACAAGCTACGATCTGCACGAAAACTGCTTTCTCGCGCCCTTGATCCTATGGTTATTTCTCGGAATAGACCGACGGAGCGCGCTCCTGACAGCACTCTCTGCCCTGCTGATCCTCGGTGTCAAGGAGGACGCCGCCGTCTATGTGGCTGTCATCGCTCTTTGGCTGACCGTTCGCGCGCTCCTGCACGCCGATCGGCGAGACCTTGTGACGGGCCTTTGCCTGCTTGCCGCCGCCCTGCTTTGGTTTTTTCTTGTCACCGATTATCTGGCGGAGATCGGGGATGGCGTGATGACCGACCGCTATCGGAATCTTATGCCCCGGGGAGAAAGCTCGCTTTGGTACGTAGTTCTCTCGGTCCTTTTGCATCCGATGAAAGCGATCTTTGAATGTGTTGACCCGGAGAAGCTTCGTTTCATCGCCCTGACGGTGCTCCCCCTTCTCGGTCTGCCCTTGATGACCCGACGCTTTGAGCGATATCTGTTGCTCATTCCCTATCTTCTGGTCAATCTGATGCCCGACTATGTCTATCAGCACGACATTTTCTTTCAGTACACCTTCGGGTCCTTTGCCTGCCTCCTCTATCTGGTCACCGTCAATCTTGGGGATATGAAAGGAATTCGGCGCGTCGCGCTTCCACTCGCAGCGGTGATGACCTGTGCCGCATTGTTCAGTACCCACGTTCTCCCTCGCGCGGCAGACTATCCCACCGGCTACCTTCGCAATCGGGATACGAACCGTCAGATCTGTCAACTGCTCGATACCGTTCCCGAGGACGCCTCCGTCACGGCAGGCACCTTTCTGACCACCTATCTCTCCGACCGTGACGTGATCTATGACCTCGGCTACGCTTCCCGCGAGCATCTTCTTGCCTCGGACTATGTCGTCATCGATCTCGCACACGAGGAGGAGCTGCGGCAATACGCCACGGGCGGCAAGGAGAACGGCTATCCAAATCTGATCCGCCTGCTGCATCGGGAGGGCTATAAACTCTACGGATCGTTGGAAAACAGGATTATTATTTTTCAAAAGTCACCGTAAAGTGTAAAGATCCGCCCGGAGAGCTTATCTCCGAGCGGATCGCTTTTATTTGTTTTGAATGTACGCATCGATGGCATCGGCTGCTCTTTTGCCCGCCCCCATCGCCAGAATGACGGTGGCGGCACCGGTCACGGCATCACCGCCCGCGAAGACGCCGGGACGGGAGGAGGTCACGCCATCCTCTGTCACGATACAGCCTCGGCGGTCGGTCTCAAGACCGGGGGTGGTCATGCGGATGAGCGGGTTGGGGCTGGTTCCCACCGCCACGATGACGCTGTCCACGTCCAGCGTGATCTTCTCGCCCGAGGGCTCGGGAGAACGTCTGCCGCTGGCATCGGGCTCGCCCAGTACCATCACGTCGCAGACCATCTGCTTGGCGAAGCCCCTCTCATCGGCGATGATCTCGCAGGGATTGGTCAGCAGCTTGAAGATGATGCCCTCTTCCTTGGCGTGGTGGATCTCCTCCAGACGCGCGGGCATCTCGGACTCGCCGCGACGGTACACGATCATGACCTGCTCGGCTCCCAGTCTCTTGGCACAGCGCGCGGCATCCATCGCCACGTTTCCGCCGCCGACCACGGCAACGGACCTTGCTTGATAAATGGGTGTATCGTACTCTTCTTTATATGCCTTCATCAGATTCACACGGGTCAGAAACTCGTTGGCGCTGTAAACGCCACAGCTATTCTCTCCCGGGATACCGAGGAATCGGGGGAGACCCGCGCCGGTGCCAACGAACACGGCGTCGTAGCCCTGCTCAAACAACTCGTCGATGGTGATCACACGCCCCATGACCATGTCAAGCAACACCTCAACGCCCATCTTTTTCAGCTCATCGATCTCCGCCTTCACGATCTCCTTGGGCAAACGGAACTGGGGGATACCGTACACCAGCACGCCGCCGGCGGTATGGAACGCCTCAAAGACCGTCACTTCATATCCGCGTCGCGCCAGCGACTCGGCGCAGGAAAGACCGGAAGGTCCGGAACCGATCACGGCGATCTTCTTATCGTTTTTTGGAATACCGTAAGAGGTCTGAGGCAGATCCTTGGCGTGTGCCATATGCCAATCGGCGCAGAAGCGCTCCAATCTGCCAATGGCAACGCTCTCACCCTTGACACCGCGCACACATTTGCTCTCGCATTGGCTTTCCTGGGGGCAAACACGACCGCAAACGGCGGGAAGCGAGTTGGTCTGCTTGATCACCGCGTACGCGCCCTCAAAATCACCCTCAGCAACCTTGGCGATAAACTCGGGGATCCTGACACCAACCGGACAGCCGGACACGCAGGGGCGATTCTTACAGTTCAGGCAACGCTTCGCTTCGTTGATCGCCTGCTCCTCGGTATAGCCCTTGGCGACCTCTTCAAAGCAACGGCTTCTTTCGATCGGATCCGCCTCCGGCATGGGGGTCTTATTCATTTGCATATTAGCCATGATATCTCTACCTCTTACTTCTCTTCTGCCTGCTTCATCAGATTGCAGTTGTATCGGTGCGCCGCCTCTCGCTCCTGCGGCACGTAGGCGCTGTTACGGCGGATCAGCTCGTCAAAATCCACCTCGTGTCCGTCAAACTCGGGACCGTCCACGCAGGCAAACTTGATCTTGCCGCCAACCGTGACGCGACAGCCGCCGCACATACCGGTGCCGTCGATCATAATAGGGTTCATGCTCACGATGGTCTTGACCCCATACTGCTTCGTCAGCAGAGAAACAAATTTCATCATAACGGGAGGACCGATGGCGATCACCTCGTCATACTCCACACCCGCCTCCAGCTGTGCCTTCAGCGCATCGGTCACAAAGCCGCGCTCACCCTTGGAGCCGTCATCGGTCATCATGATCAGATTGGTGCTGACCGCCCGCATCTCCTCTTCCAGAATGATCAGATCGGCATTGCGGAAGCCGACGATCATGTCCACCTGCGCGCCTGCGGCGTGCAGATATTTTGCCTGAGGATACGCAATCGCACAGCCCAGACCACCGCCGATCACGGCAACACGGCGCAAGCCGTCCAGATGGGATGCCGTGCCGAGAGGTCCCACAAAATCAAGCAGGCTCTCCCCTTCCTTCAGTTCCCCTATCTTTTGGGTGGACATGCCCACCTTCTGAAAGATTACGGTGACCGTTCCCGCCTCGCGGTCGTAGTCCGCCACCGTCAGCGGAATACGCTCGGCATATTCATCGGCGCGCAGGATCACGAACTGACCCGGCAGTGCCTTTGCCGCCACCAGCGGGGCAAGGACGGTCATACGGTCGGTCTGCGCGTTCAAGCTTTCTTTTTTGACAATTTTAAACATGTTCACTCACACTCCGTTATCACAGAACGAATGGTTCAAATATAATATGCTATTATAGCACACCTACGCATAAAATGCAAGAGGTGAAGTCTACAGATTTCACTTGATTTTCCGAGCGCAATATGCTATAATAGATAAGTAACTTATTTGGTGGACACGCCGCGTCGCCGTGAGCATGAAAGGATGTCCGCCCGCATACATTATTACTAAAAACGAGGTATTATGTATGCAAAACACGCTCCATCCTCTCTCGGCGGGCAGGCTTGCCGCCCGCAATGACCCGCAAACCGTTCGCGCAAGGCTCCTGCTGCGTTTTTCCCTTTGGTATTTTCTCCTTTTCACGGCAGGGCTTCTGCTGAGCCGCTACACTGCTTTGGGAGACACACCCTACGTCGACGCCGCTGTGGCGGACATGTTTCGCTCCCCCTTTGGAGACGAAGGACTGCTACGCGACCATATCCGCGCCGTGCTTTTTTCCGCGCGACGGGAATGCCTGCTCCTGCTCTGCATTGCGGCATCGGGCATGACTTATCTTGCAACCGCCCTCTCCGATGCGGCATTGGGCGCGCACGCCCTGTCGTTTGGCTTGACGGCGCACCGCCTGATCGTATCGATCCTCGGGCATACCGACGTCGAACACGGCAACCTTCTCTTTTTTCTCTACTTTTTCTCCGCGCTGGCACAAGGGGTTCTCTTGCTGTCTGCCGCAACCGAGGCGGTCGTCTTCAGCTTTGAATACCGAGACGCGGGACGGGCACTGCGCATACAAAGAGAACATATTGCCGCGCGATACCTTCTTCTGCTCTGCTCTCACGCGGGAATACTGCTGATATTGCGCGCGGTCCACACTCTGCTTTTGGCGGCACTCCTGCCGTAAACACAAGGAATTTTATATTTGGTTTACATAAAAGGTGTATACTCACCTTGACTATGACAACGGAAAGGAAATAAAAATCTTGGAAGAGAACAAAAAATCCCGCTGGTCCTTTTTTTGGAACCGCGAACGGGAAGAGATCCTGGAGGCGGAGGATACCACGCCCACGCTGAAATATTTCTTCAAGCTGCTCGGTCGCCGATTTCCCCGAATTCTCACGCTGAATCTGATGATGGTGGTGCAGATCATCCCCCTCATCATCGCCCTTTTGGTCTACATGTGGAGCGACACCACGCCGACACAGACAGAGCATCTGTTTGCCCCGCTCTACGGCGTTTCCCTCATTTCCGACGCGCCCTCCGTTTCCCTCTGGCTCTCCACGCTGAACATCCAGACCTTCGTGCCGATCCAGACCCTGCCCAACATCATCGCCTACGTGGTCCTCTTTTTGATCACCGCGCTGACGTGGGGCTTCCAGCAGGTGGGTGCCACCTACAATCTGCGAAGCATGGTACGCCATGAGCCCGTTTACCTCTGGTCGGATTATATGTACGCCATCAAGCGAAATTGGAAGCAGGCATTGGTTGTCGGCATCCTGGACTTTGTCTTCCTCTTTTTGCTGGTCTTCGACTACCTCTATTTCTATATGATCACCGGCTCCTTCGCCATCGACTTTATGTTCTTCGTGATCTTCGCCATGATCATTCTCTACTTCATCATGCGCTTCTATATCTACCTGCTTTTGATCACCTTCGATCTGAAGACGCTGAAGATCTTCAAAAACGCGCTGATCTTTGCCGTACTCGGCATCAAGCGCAACGTCATGGCGCTGCTCGGCATCGTTCTGATGGTGGTACTGAATCTGCTATTGATCGTAGGCGGTCTTTCCATCGGACTGGCGGCTCCCGTCATTCTTCCCTTCTTCTATCTGCTCGGCTTCTCCGGTTTTATGTCGGCATACGCGGCATATCCCGTCATCAAAAAATACATGATCGATCCCTACGGCTACGACGATCCGCAGTCCGGGAGTGACAATGAGGATGATCATGATGACAGCGACGGCGGCGACTATATTCCCGCCGAGGGCAACGTTTGATTTTCGAAAGGCTACGCTATGAAATTTTTAGGTCTTACCAAGGTTTCCGAAGGAAAATACCTGACCAAATACGATCTCACCTACGAAACGAGCAAGAAAAACATCAAAAATTATGAAATGGTCAGCCGCAACCGCGACTTGCATTCTGTCGAGGAGCTTTACAACGGCAAGGCGGACTCAGTGGTCATGATCATGACCGACCCTGCAGGCGAGAGACTGCTGCTCACCCGCGAATTCCGCATGGCGTTGGGCAGAACGGTCTACGGCTTTCCCGCGGGTCTTGTGGATCCCGGAGAATCCTGCGAGGAAAGTGCCCGCCGCGAGCTGTGGGAAGAAACAGGATTGACGCTCAAAACCATTGAAAAGATCCTCCCCGACAGCTTCAACTGCGTTGGCATCACCAATGAAAAATCCTGCGTGATCATCGGCACCGCCGAGGGCGAATTCACTGAAAGCACCTCCGACGAGGAGGAGATCGAGTGCCGTTGGTACTCCCGCGAGGAGGTGCGCCACTTGGTAGCAACCGAGGCGTTCAGCGCCCGCGTCCAGATGTTCTGCTATTTCTGGTCCCAAAGCAATCTGTAAACGAAAAAGGAGTTCTCACACCCGTGCGGTGGAGAGCTCCTTCTTTTTCGCCTCATCCCTCCTCCGCCAGCAGCTCGCTGACGGTGACGAAATGATAGCCTCGGGCAAGCAGTGCGGGGATCAGGATCCGAAGAGCATCCGGCGTGGGGCTGTCTGTTTTGATCCCATCGTGCATCAGAATGATATCCCCTGCGCTGACCTGATCCAATACCGTTTTGGTGATCTGTGCCACCGGCGGATGCGCCCAATCCCGCGTGTCGATGCTCCACAGAATGACGCGATATCGGTGATCCTCCGCCAGCGCCATGACCGTTTGCGAAATGATCCCGCCAGGCGGACGAAACAGCAGGGGGCGTTTATCCACCCACTCCCCGATGGTCGTCTCGCAGGCGGTGATCTCCTGTTCCATCTGCTCGCGTGTCAGATTTCGAAGTGGATGCGTCTGCGTATGGTTGCCGATCTCGTGCCCTTCCGACAGTTGCCGTTCCAGCAGCGCAGGATATCGGTCGGCGTTTTCACCGATCACAAAAAAGGTGGCGCGGACGCCGTATTCCGCCAGAATATCCAGAATCTCCTCGGTATATCGCTCGTGAGGTCCGTCGTCAAAGGTCAGCGCGATATCCAGCCGATCGTTTTTCCGCTGATACACAATGGCTTCGTTTTCCTCAATCCCTGCCACCGACATGGGGCACGAACACATCACGCCGACAGCCAGGCAAAGGGAAAGCAGCCGTTGACAAATCCCGCTTCTCACGGCGCAACCAGCTCATCCAGTGTGCCGAAGCGGTAGCCTTCCGCCTTCAGCGCACGGATCACCCGCCCGAGAATGGCGGCATTGGTGGCAGAGGTCGGATGAAGGAGAAGAATGGCGCCGTTATGGATCCGATCTGAAATGATCTTCTCCGCCTGCGCCTCGGGCATTTGATGGTCGTTGTCCCAATCGGCATAGGCAAGACTCCAGAAGATGGTCCGATAGCCTGCTGCCTTAGCGTATTTCAGATTTTCCTCAGAAAATCTCCCCTCGGGTGGGCGATAAAACTTGGGCATCACGCTTCCCGTCTTTTCATAAAACAGCTGCTCCAACCCCTGCAGCTCCGCCAAAAATTCCGCCTCGGATGCCACGCGGGTCATATCTCGGTGCTTCATGGTATGGTTGCAGACCAGATGCCCTTCCTCCACCATGCGCTTCACCAGATCGGTGTTGGCTTCGATCAGATGTGCCAGCACGAAAAAGGCGCCGCTGACCTGCTCTTCCTTCAATACGTCCAACACCTTTGCCACGTTGCCGTTTTCATAACCCGCGTCAAAGGTCAGATATACCACACGGTCCTGCGCGTCGTCCCCATGGCGTGCGTCCACGTAATAGCCGCCGTAATCCGTTACGAATCGCAGGGGCGCGTCTGCTAACGGTTGCTTATGGTCCTTTGTGCGCGGGCAATACCAGCTATAGCTTTGCCCCGATGCGCCGACAGGCAGGATGCTGACGGAAAGCAGGCAAAGGAGGCTGATCAGTCGGATCGCCGTTCGTTTGATCGTCATTTTATTCATATATGTGACCGTTCCTTTCTGCTGACTTGCTTTTTGTGACTGTATCAGGTTCCCGAAATGGCGGCATTTCGCCATCAAGGCACAATTGCTGTTTCTTTTTTAAACCTGTCGCCTTTCGCTGTTTCGTCACACCCTTATTGTGCCACGGACGGCAATGTCACACCCGCGAAAATATTTGCCGAAGACGGCATTTTTACACAAAAAAGGATCGGTACCCGCAGGACCGATCCTTTTGCAATATTACTTTTTATCGCCCTTCGCCAGCTCAGACGCGCTGGTGACCAGACCTGCCAGAGATTGGATCTCCGAAGGGATGATGATCTTAGTAGCCTGTCCGTCCGCGATCTTCTGCAGTGCCTCCAGGCTCTTGATGGCGATCACGCCGTCGCCGGGGGTCGCTTCGTTGATCATGCGGATACCTTCGGCAGTTGCCTGTTGGATCTTCAAAATCGCTTCGGCTTCACCCTCTGCCTTCAGGATCTCTGCCTGCTTGGCAGCCTCCGCCTTCAGGATCTGCGCTTCCTTGGCAGCCTCTGCCTCGAGAATTGCCGACTGCTTCTGACCCTCGGCAACCAGGATCAGCGAATTACGCTCACCCTCTGCCTTCAGGATCGACTCGCGGCGCTCTCGCTCCGCCTTCATCTGCTTTTCCATGGCATCCTGAATTTCCTTGGGAGGAATGATGTTTTTCAGCTCCACACGGGTCACTTTAATACCCCAAGGGTCGGTAGCTTCGTCCAGAATCGAACGCATTTTGGTATTGATGATGTCACGGGAGGTCAGCGTGCTGTCCAGTTCCAGCTCACCGATGATGTTACGCAGGGTGGTTGCGGTCAGATTTTCGATCGCCGCCATCGGGTTGGTATGACCGTAGGCATACAGCTTACAGTCGGTGATCTGATAGAAGACGACGGTGTCGATCTGCATACGGACGTTATCCTTGGTGATCACGGGTTGAGGTGGGAAATCCGCAACCTGCTCCATCAGATTGACCTTTTTGGCAACACGCTCCACAAAGGGGATCTTGACGTGTATACCGGTCTTCCACGTGGTGTTGTAAGCGCCGAGGCGCTCGATCACGTAGGCGCGTGCCTGCGGCACGATGTGAATATTGGCAATGATCAACAGCAGGAATACAACACCGAGAACGCAAAGTAAAATAACAACGGTAGGCATAACATAAATTCCTTTCTTAAAATTATTTGGGTTCACAAATCAATTTGACACCGGCGATCTCGCGGATCACGACCAGCGTGTCCTTTTCGATCACCATGGTATCGGAGACGGCACGGGCACTCCACTCCAAACCGCCCACACGAACGGCACCGCTCTGAGCCTCATTTTCGATCCGCTCGGTCACGATGGCTGTTTTGCCGAGCAGTGAATCCGCGTTGGTCTTCTCGTTGGGTCTGCGCTTCAGATATCTCCGCAGGAAAAGCTTCGACAGCAGCATAAAGACCACCACGAGTACGAAAAACACGGCGACCTGAATACCGATCGACACATCCAGCAAAGACAACACCATCGAGACCAACGCCGCGGGCATGAACCAGATGGCAACCAGATCTGCCGTTGCGGCTTCCACCGCAATGGCGAGCAACACAATGACAATCCACAAATAGGTCATGGCTTCATCTCCTTTTGTTTTTTACGAGTAGGAATACGTATGGCTGACGATCGAGTCGATCAGAAGGTCTCCCTCTCGGTCGGTGAGTACGACATTCTGCTTGCGAACGGCATCGCTGCCCACGTCGGTGCGGAAGGTACCGTTGTTCTGATAGATCATATACTCCAGCATGTACGTCTCCACCTGATTGGTCAGACCGTCCTCCACGACCTCCTCGGCGGAAAGTCGGGTGATCTTGATCTCATACAGCTTCTGGGCGGTGAACATCGACTTCTCGCCTTCCCTGTCCAGATAATCCTCCGTGAAGAAGGAATTGTACGTTTCGTGATCTCCCGCAATAATGCTCTCGATCATATGGCAAAGCAGCTTCACGCCCTCGCCATGCTCGCCGTAGGTATCCTCGTTCAGAGAAATGGTCACGCCGGTGGCAAGATCGGCGTAATAGATCTGGCGATCCCGTCCCATATAGGACTGGTCCTTAGTAATGTCCTCATCATAATCGATGGGGTAGAAGATGATCGTCTGCTCCGTTCCGTGCACCGGCTGCTTGCTCTGCTCTCTGACGAGCCAATTTTCCAGCACGGTGATCAGGACGAACATCAAAACGAATACAAGTGTGATGATCACCAGCGCAAGAAGCATCTTTTTCTTCAGGCTTCCTGCCGCTCTTGTCGGCTGTGGTTCCGGATTCATCGGATGACCTCCTTTCTGTTGGCATATCCTTTTTCTTTAGTATAGCATATATGCCTCTGTCTGTCAATAGCGTTCATGCCCGACCGCGATGTCAGTTCACGCCCGACCGCGATGTCAGAAGAAGGAAAGCTGATCGGTCTCGTTCACGCCGTCGAGTGCGCCGTTGCGGCGCAGGATCTCAATGACGCTCTTGCTGAGCTTGGCGCGGGTAGCCAGGTCCTCCACCGAGAAGAACGGCTCCTCATTTCGTGCCTTTTCGATATTTTCCGCCGCACTGTCGCCAAGTCCCGGCAAGGAGGAGAACGGCAAACGGATAGCGCCGTTTTCCGGCACGTAGCCGTGCGCCGAGGATTTTTCCAGATGGACCGGCAAAAAGCGGATGCCACGTGCCATACATTCCATCACGAGCTGGAAGGTGGGAATAGAATCCTGCTCCTTGGCGGAGGCTTCCTTCCCTCGCTTTTCCACGTCCTGAATATACGCTTTCACACGGGGTAAGCCGCCCATAACGATCTCCGCATCGAAGCCCTTGGGGGCAACGGTAAACATGGCGCAATAGAAGACAATGGGCATCTTGATCTTATACCACCCCAAACGGATCGCCGACATGACGTATGCCGCCGCGTGCGCCTTGGGGAACATGTATTTGATCTTCTTGCAGGAGCCGATATACCAATCGGGCACGTTATGCGCCCGCATATCCGCCTCCCATTCAGGTGTCAGGCCCTTACCCTTTCGCACCGACTCCATGATCTTGAAGGCAACGGCGTTTTCCATGCCGTATCGGATCAGGTCAAGCATGATACCGTCACGGCATCCGATCACCTTGGAAATGTCGCACACACCCTCCTTGATCAGATCCTGCGCGTTACCCAGCCACACGTCGGTACCGTGGGTCAGACCGGAAATCTGAAGCAGGTCGGCGAAATTTTTCGGTTTTGCATCCACAAGCACCTGCTGCAAAAAGCGGGTTCCCATCTCGGGCAGTCCCCAGGTGCCGACCTGGCAGCCCAGAATATCGTCCGGCTTCAAGCCGAGCGGCTCGACGGATTCAAACAGCTGATATACCTCGGGCGAGTTCATCGGCACATCCATCACACTGGTGTCCGAATATCTCTCCAGCCATTTATACTTGGTCGGCATATCGTGTCCCAGCTCATCCAGCTTCAGCAGCGTATCGTGCAGATACTCGAAGGTAAAGTGGGTGGTGACGATATTGGAATTAGGGTCGTCGGCGGGATGCTGCACGGGGCAGAAATCGTAGATCTGATATTCTCTGGGAACGACCACGATGCCGCCCGGGTGCTGACCCGTGGTGCGTTTGACACCCACGCAGCAGCTGACCAGACGGTTCATCTCGGCACGGCACAGAGAGGCTTCCTTCTCGTCCATATATTTGGCAATGAAGCCGTATGCCGTTTTGTCCGCCAACGTACCGATGGTGCCCGCACGGAAGACGTTTTCCGCGCCGAACAGCTCCTCGGTGTATTTATGGACCTTACCCTGAACTTCTCCCGAGAAGTTCAGGTCTATATCGGGAGATTTGTCTCCGTAGAAGCCAAGGAAGGTCTCAAAGGGAATATCGTGTCCGTCGGCGCAGTATTTGGTACCGCACTTGGGACAGTTTGCGTCCGGCAGGTCAAATCCGGAGCCCACCGAGCCGTCGAGGAAGAACTGACTGTGCTTACAGTTCGGGCAATAGTAGTGAGGCGGCAGGGGGTTTACCTCTGAAATTCCCGCGCAGGAGGCGACGAAGGAGGAACCGACCGAGCCGCGGGAGCCGACCAGATAGCCCTGACTCTCGCTATACCACACCAGCTTTTGCGCGATCATATACAACACGGCAAAGCCGTTTTTGATAATGGAGGTCAACTCCTTGTCCAAGCGGTTCTTCACCAAATCCGGCAGAGGCTTGCCGTACTGCCCCTCGGCATGCTCGTAGCAGATCCGCTGCAGGTCCTCCTCCGCACCGTCCATATGCGGCGTGAAGGTGCCCTTCGGGAAGGGGCGGATGTTGCCGAAATCGATGCTGTCGGCAATGGCGCGGGTGTTGGTCACAACCACCTCGTACGCCTTCTCTTCTCCCAGATAGGAAAATTCCTCCAGCATTTCCTCCGTGGTGCGGAAATACAGCCCGACGTCCTTATCGTAATCCTTAAAATGCATACCTGCCATCAGGATCTTGCGGCAGACCTCATCGTCCTTTTCCATGAAGTGGGCGTCACAGGTTGCCACCACGGGCTTGTTGTATTTTTCGCCCAACGCCACAATTTTGCGATTCAGCTCCCGCAGACCCTCGTCGTCGGCAACCTGCTCCTCGGCAATCAGGAAGCGGTTATTGCAGATCGGCTGGATCTCCAGATAATCGTAGAAATTGACCAGCTCCTCGATCTCCGCGTCGGGACGCCCCTCCAGAATGGCGCGGAACACCTCGCCCGCCTCGCATGCCGAGCCGATGATCAGACCCTCACGGTGCTCCTCCAGCTTTGACTTGGGAATTCGCGGAAAACGCTTGAAATATTTCAGATAGCTATCGGATATCAGCTGGTAGAGATTGCGCAGACCCACTGCGTTTTTGACCAGAATGATCTGATGGTATGTTTTCAGCTTCAGCGGATCCGCATTGGCGGTCATTTCCTTTTCCAGTGCGCCGAAGGTCCGCAGGTCGAATTTATGCATCTTCTCCACCATGGCGAAGTAGATATGCGCAAGCATCTCGGCATCGTCACAGGCACGGTGGTGATTGAAATCACCCAGCTCAAAATACTTGGCGATCACATCCAACTTGTGACTCTTCAGCTCGGTGTTCAAAAAGCGGGAAAGCGCTACCGTATCCATATACGGGTTTTTGAACTCATATCCGCACTGCTGTGCTGCCGCGCGGATAAAGCCGGTATCAAAATTTGCATTGTGCGCGATCAGCAGACAATTTCCCGTAAAATCCAGGAAAGCACGAAGCGCCTCGGCAATCTTGGGCGCGCCTGCCACCATCTCGTCGGTGATGGAGGTCAGCTTGGTGATCTCGGCGGGGATCGGCACCTCGGGGTCAACAAAGGTATTGAATCGGTCGATCACCTGTCCGCCCGCGATCTTCACGGCACCGATCTCGGTGATCTTACAGTTGGCGACCGACAGACCCGTCGTCTCGATATCGAACACGACCATCTCCTGCTCAAAATCGCCGTCATAAACACCCGACACACAGCCGGCAGTGTCGTTGACAAAATACGCCTCCATGCCGTAGATAACATTCATGCCGCATTTTTCAGCTTGAAGCATTGCCATCTGATATGCCTGCACGTTACCGTGGTCGGTGATCGCCACGGCGGGATGTCCCCACTTCTGCGCCTGCTTGATCGCCGCTTCAGGCGGGATCAGCGCGTCCATCGTGGACATTTGTGTGTGCAGATGCAGCTCCACACGCTTTTCGGGGGCGTTGTCGGTACGGTACAAACGCTTGATCTCGGCAACGGAATTGAAATAGAAGGAGAGATCGATATCCGGCACGTTGCGGCGCACGTCGCGCTTGGTGTAGCCGTGTAACGCCACCGCCTTGCCGTTGGTCAGTATGCCTGAAAGTTCCTTGGCAACGTCCGGCTCCACGCCCATCTTTTTGACGTCGATGGAGCTGTGACCGTCAAAAATACCGAAGGTGATATTAAACTTTCCACCGCCGCGCGCCTCGTCCTTGGTAAAGCAGGAGACCTCGCCGATCACGGTCAGCCCCTTTTCGGGCTTGGTGATCGAGCTGATCGCCCGCGGTGTGATGGTAAAAGCATCGCCCCACACATAACTCGGCTCGCCGATATCAAAGCGATAATGTCCGATGGAACAGACTGTCCCTTCCGCGTGAAGCTCGCCGTCCTCGTTGAAGTAAATGGAGGGCACGCGGGGGAAGGTCTCCTGCTCCTCTGCCGCGGGTGCGCCGCCGCCCCGGGCGTGATACCCTTCCTCGGGGGCGGTATAGGGAACGTAGTTCTTGTCCGCCTCGATCAGCGCGCGGTCCAGCTCCGCCAGCTCTCTGTTGCGGCGCTCGGCATAGGAATCTCCCGCATAGCTTTCCACATGATTGATCTGGACTTTAAAATGCAGTCCGAATTCGCTTCGGATGATGCCGGAGATCACCTCGGGCGTCTTGGCATCCTCCATCAGCGCAATGCCGCCAAGCGGGATAGGAATATCAATATACAGCGTGTCCTCCGTCAAGCGGTGGGTATATTGAGAAAAAAATCCTCTGGCGACCACACCGACACGCTCGGTCTCGGTCAGCACCTGAGAGACGTAACTGTCGCTGAATTGCTCCGCGGGATACTTTGGAAAAAGCATAACGCGGTTGAGGGTATACGCACTGCGGATCCCCTCCTCAATCTCATATATGAACGATTTATCCAGCACAGTGGGAAAATGAGCATCGATCTCTACGTACCGATGCTCCTTATCCACTCGTCTGGCAATATCTGTTGCCTCCAATAACACGGCGGCTTGATGATCGTTCGGATGATAACGCGGAAAAACTTCCAGAAAATTTTTAATTTGTGGTACATCCGTCATGTAATCGTTTATCCTTTATACTGTTTTAATGTTTCAATGAGGGTCGAGATGATCTCCTCCTCCGGAATACGGCGCAAGACCTCACCGCGGGAAAACAGGACTGCCTCACCGACGCCGCCGGCAATACCGAAATCTGCTTCCCTTGCCTCTCCGGGACCGTTGACCACGCATCCCATCAGTGCCACCTTGCAGGGAATATGCCCCAGCCCCTCCTTCGCCACGGCATCCTCAAAGCGATGCACCAGCGAGATCAGATCGATCTTGGTTCGTCCGCAGGTCGGACAGCTGACGATGTTCAACCCGCGCTGCCCTTCAATATCCAAGGCGCTCAGGATATCGCGCGCCGCCGCCACCTCCAGTACGGGGTCGTCGGTCAGAGACACACGAACAGTATCGCCGATGCCCTCGCACAGCAAGGCACCCAGACCCGCCGCACTCTTGATGGTTCCCATATTCCGGCTTCCTGCCTCGGTCACACCGAGGTGAAGCGGGTATTCGCAGGAGGCGGCAAGCAGCTTGGTCGCCGCCACCATGGTATAGACGTCTGAGGACTTAATGGAGATCACGATATCGTGAAAATCGAACTTTTCAAGCAAAGCGGCGTGATACAGTCCGCTCTCGCATAGTGCCTCGGGCGTGGGAGAGCCGTGTTTGGCCAAAATATGCTTTTCCAGCGAGCCGCTGTTGACGCCGATACGGATCGGGATATTTTTGGCGCGGCACGCTGCCGCGACCTGCCGCACACGGTCCTCATCGCCGATGTTGCCCGGATTGATGCGGATCTTATCCACACCGTACTCGGCGCAACGAAGGGCGACACGATACTGAAAATGTATATCCGCCACAATGGGAACACGGATATCCGATTCCTTGATCAGACGGACCGTCTCCGCCGACTCCAGATCGGGAACGGTAATACGCACCACGTCACACCCTGCCGCCTCCAGCGCGCGGATCTGCGCCATCGTTGCGGCGGCATCGCGGGTATCCGTATTGGTCATGGATTGGATCACGATCGGTGCATCTCCGCCAATGCGGACCTGACCGGCGCAAACCTGATGTGTCTTTCTGCGTATCTGATTGTAGATCATAATAACCGTCCTCCGCATTTTCCCTACATGGGAATCATTTCAAAATAATTTT
Source organism: Clostridia bacterium (assembly GCA_017452525.1). Classification (GTDB taxonomy): domain Bacteria; phylum Bacillota; class Clostridia; order Oscillospirales; family CAG-272; genus RGIG3947. The sequence goes on along the minus strand of JAFTMG010000005.1, from coordinate 77,839 downwards.
CAGAACATCCTTGAAGCTGATGAACAGCATCAGCGCCAAAAGAAGCAGGATACCGACCATGTGGATATAATTTTCCCACTCCGGCTTCAGGGGTCTGCCGCCACGTAACGCCTCGATCAGACGGAACAGGAGCCGCCCGCCATCCAACGCGGGGATGGGCAACAGATTGAAAATCCCCAAATTCATGCTGATCACGACACACATATACAACAAAGTGCTGAATCCCGCCTGCGCCGCCTTTCCGATCTCCTGCGTGATACCGACAGGACCGGAAACACTCTCCATGCCGTACCGCCCCGTCAGCATATCTATCAGGGAATCCCAGATCATCTTGACGGTGGAAAGAGAGCGGAAAAAGCCGTGCTTAACAATATTGCCAAAGGTCTTCGGGGCGGCGTAAAGCTTGAAATCCGCCTCGCCAAAGGTCACACCGCTTTCGGAAAAGCCAGGAAAGACCACATCACGGATCACCGTTTTCTCTCCGTTTCGGATCACGGTCAGATCAATGGGGCGGTCTCCCTGATGCATGATCTCATACACCAGCTCGTTTCCCGTAAACACGGGGATCTTATTGACCTTTACGACGGTATCATCCAGCGCAAGACCGCAGTCATCACTGGTCGCTCCCTCCACGAAGGCACCCACCGTGGTCGAGATGGGTGTACCGAAGCCGGCAACCAACACGAACATGACAAGGATCGCCAGAAGGATATTCATCAGCGGTCCTGCCACGATAATGGCGATCTTCTGCCATACGTTTTTATGATTGAACGCGTTCTCGTCCTCCGAGTCCTCGTCCTCTCCTTCCATGCTGACAAAGCCGCCGATGGGAAAGAGGCGGAGAGAATATTGCGTTTCGTACTTTTTGGATCGGACGGAAAACAGCTTCGGTCCCATACCGACAGCAAATTCCCGAATGGTGACACCGCAGGCGCGCGCGACCAGAAAATGTCCCAGCTCATGGACAAAGATCAGAACGCCGAATACGAGCAGTGCCAAAAGGATCGTCAGAAAATTGATGGTATTCTCCCCCTTTCGGTGAATCAAAATTCAGATGATTTCAGTTTATTTCGACAGAAGCTTTTCCGTCACCCGTCTTGCCTCTCTGTCCCAGGCAAGAATGCCCTCCAGATCATGGGTGTGTCCTGCCGCGGACAGATCTTCCGTCACCTGCGTGACGGTATCGAAGATCTGACGGAAGGTCATTTCATGATTAAGGAAGTGGGCTACCGCCACCTCGTTGGCGGCGTTCAGCACTGCCGGCAACGCGCCGCCCATTTTGATGGCGCGAATGGCGCATGGCAGGAGCACGAAGGTCTCCATATCGGGGCGGAAAAAGGTCAACTTGCTCAGCGCGGTCAGATCCAGCTGCTCCAGCGGCGAGGGGGTACGTGCGGGACCCGTCAGCGCATACTGCACACACAGTCGCATATCGGGAACCGAAAGCTGGGCAATCACGCTGTTATCAACATATTCCACCATGGAATGAATTATGCTCTCGCGGTGAACGATGACCTCGATCTGCTCGGGCTGCACGCCAAACAGATGCACCGCCTCGATCACCTCAAAGCCCTTGTTCATCAGCGTGGCACTATCCACGGTGATCTTGGCGCCCATCTTCCACGTGGGGTGCGCCAGCGTCTGCTCTACCGTGATCTCGCTCATCTGCTCAGCCGTCCGCCCGAAGAAGGGGCCACCCGAAGCGGTCAGAAGCAACCGCTTGACGTCCTGCCGACGTCCCGCATGCAGGCATTGATAAATGGCGCAATGCTCGCTGTCCACGGGCAGGATATCCTGACCGTTTTGGCGTGCCAGATCCATTACGATCTCACCCGCCACCACCAAGGACTCCTTATTGGCAAGGGCGAGCTTCTTTTTGCTTTTCAGCGTGGTCAGCGTGGAATTCAGCCCTGCCTCGCCGATGATGGAGTTTACCACCGTCTCGGCGTCGCTCTCGGCGATCATTTCGCAGATTCCCTTATCTCCCGCGTAGATGCGGGTAGGAGTATCGGCAACCGCCAGACGAAGCTCCGCCGCCGCCTTCTCATCCGCCATGGCACACGCCGCGGGGCGGAATTCGCGGATCTGCTCCTCTACGCGGCGAACCGAGCGATGGGCGCACAGCGCGCGCACGGGTACACCGGAAGCTCGCGCCACATCCAACGCCTGCTCACCGACAGAGCCGGTGGAGCCAAGCACGGCAACAGAGGGAAAGGTATATTCCTGATTCATTGTTTTTCTCCTTGAATAGGTTTAGAGCGTGGGCATCATCAGATTGGTGACAGAGCAGATCACCGCCAGCACCGATGCCACCGCAAGAATGGAATCAAAGCGGTCCAGCATGCCGCCGTGTCCCGGAAACAGATTGCCGTAATCCTTGATCCCCCGCTCACGCTTGATGACGGACATACAAAGGTCGCCCACCTGCGATACCAGCGCCACGATCAGACCGCTGATCGCCAACGCGGGATAGGACACGTCGTAAGAAAAGCCGACGTTCATGATCACACCGAAGAGAAGGAAACTGAGGATGCAGAAGAGCGTGCCGCCAATGCTTCCCTCCACCGTCTTCTTGGGGCTGACCTTGGGGATCAGCTTATGCTTGCCAAGCAGTACGCCACTGAAATAGGCAAAGGTATCGGTGATCCACGCGCCGATAAACACCAGCAGATAGAGGAATTCACCGCCCGGCAGATCGCGCAAAAAGACGATGGCATTAAAGCCAAGCACGATATACAATCCCGCAAGCAACGCCTCGCCCAGCTGCGCAAAGCTCGTTTTTTCATATTGAAAAACGCTGACCGCCATCAGATACAAAACGCACGCCACCACGCAGAGCGCCACCAGACGCATGCTTTCCGCGGCATCGACAAGGCGGACCAGAAAAGGCAGTGCCACCGCCAACACGTAGGTCGGCACCGAAACACCCCACATGCGGGAAAGCCCCAGACAGCGCAACAGCTCGTATAGCGCGATCACCGAGCAAACGGCAACCGCCACAGGGAAAAACCACGTATGGGAAAAGAGCAGGATCGGGATCAGAATACCGATTCCGATCACGGCAGTCAAAATTCTCTGTTTCATACATATCGCCTTTCTGATATTACCCTATCACTTGGATTCATCGGCATCCGTGACGACACCGCCGTAGCGGCGCTTTCTGGAATAAAACGCCGTGATCGCGGCATCCACGTCATCGGTGGAAAAATCGGGCCACAGAACGTCAGTGAAATACAGCTCCGAATAGGCAGACTGCCACATCAGAAAATTGGAAAGACGAAGCTCCCCGCCCGTGCGGACGATCAGATCCGGCTCACAGCAATGGGCGGTATAGAGGGTGCGCGAGATATCCGCCTCGGTGATCTCGGTCTTACCCTCCGCGATCAGGCGGTTGCAGCACTGCACGATCTCCTCACGTCCGCCGTAATTCAGCGCAATGTTGACGATCAGCGAATACTGCGAGGAAAGCTCCTCCAGCTGACGGATACGCTCCTGCAGCTTGGGCGAAAGCACGCTCAGGTTGCCGATAAAGTGGTAGCAGACCTGATCCTTCTTCAAGTTGCGCGTCATTTTGGTGATATACTGATCCAACAGCATCATGATGGTATCCACCTCGCGCTTGGGGCGCTTCCAATTCTCCGTAGAGAAAGCGTATACCGTCACGACCTGCAGACCGATCTTCTGACAGTAACGGTTGACCGTCTCCAGCGTCTCTACGCCAAAGCGGTGTCCGTATTCGCGCGGCTTGCCCCGGCGCTGCGCCCAGCGGCCGTTGCCGTCCATAATAAACGCGATATGTTTGAGTCGTTCATCTACCTGAACCATTTGATATGTCCTCCAAGTATATGTGTGCGGGGGAAGCTCTTCCGTAGAAAAAGCAGTCCCCCGCCCCTATTTGTCCGCAGACGGATCAGATCTGCATGATCTCCTTTTCCTTCTTCGCGGTTACGGCATCCAGCATCTTGATGTACTTATCGGTCAGATCCTGTACTGCCTTTTCGGATGCCTTCTGCTCATCCTCGGTCATCTGACCGTCCTTCTTGAGCTTCTTGCACTCGTCGTTGGCATCGCGGCGGATGTTACGGATGATGACCTTGGCATCCTCACCCATCTTCTGAACCTGCTTCTTCAGCTTCTTGCGGCGCTCCTCGGTAGGCTGAGGGAAGATCAGGCGGAGCATCTTACCGTCGCTGTTGGGGGTGATACCCACGTCGGAAGCGAGGATCGCCTTCTCCATTGCCTTCAGAGTGGTGGCATCGTAGGGGGTGATGGTGATGGTCTTCGCATCTGCCACGCGGATGTCAGCCATGGTGGTAATGGGGGTCATAGAGCCATAATATTCAAAGGAGACGCGGGACAGAACGGCGGTGTTTGCCTGACCTGCGCGAATGACCGCCAGATTGTTCTCATAAGCGGCGATGGATTTCTGCATTTTCTCTTCGTAAGACTTGGTATTGAGTTTCATGAGGATAAATTCCTTTCTGTATGTTCGTTATTAAAATTTCAATTTCAGTTATGCATTTCGGTACCGACGCGCTCACCCATGACCACGCGGTAAATGTTCTGCGGATCCTGCAGGGCAAAGGCATAGCAACGAAGATCGTTTTCCATGCACATCAGCGTGGCGGACATATCCAACGCGCGAAGCTTCTGCTCTAAGATCTCGTCGTAGGTGATCTCATCGTAGCGGGTAGCGGTGGGATCGACGCGGGGATCGGCGTTATAGACGCCGTCGATATTCTTTGCCATCAGGATCATGTCTGCGCCGATCTCAGCCGCGCGAAGCACGGCGGCGGTATCGGTGGAGAAGAACGGCAGTCCCGAGCCACAGCCCAGAACCACGACCTTCCCTGCTTCCAGCTCGGCACGCGCGCGGCGAGCGCTGTAGGCATCGGCAAAGGTCTGCATTTCAACAGCCGTCAGCACGCAGGTGGAAATGCCCTTCTGCTCAAAGGTATCGGCAAGCGCCAAGGAATTGATGGTGGTGGCGAGCATGCCCATATGGTCGGCTCTGACGCGATCCATTCCTCCGCCCTGTCTGCCGCGCCAGATATTGCCTGCACCGACCAGCACAGCGATCTGAACGCCTGCGGCAGTGCATTCCTTGATCACGTCGGCGATCTTTTCAATGATCGAGAAGTTGAGGATCCCATCCGCTCCCTCGGCAAGTGCCTCACCGGAAAGCTTGAGCAGGATTCTTCTATATTTCGGCTGATTCATTTCGTCATATCCCCTGTTATCATGTCAAATTTCGGACGCCGCCACGCGGCATTTTCCTACTCTATATTCTACCCTATTTTTTTCCGTTTGTAAAGAACTATTTTGATTTTTTCACAAAAAAAACATACTTTTTCTCCCTATTGATAAAAAAATCGTCCGCCGCAGGTGCGGCGGACGAAAAGGATATCAGAAAGTACGCTTACTGGATCGCTGCCAAGCTATCATTCAGCTTGCCCAACAGCTTTTCAACAACCTTACCGATTGTCTTGAATTGGGATGCAACCGTGTTATTTTCGGATTGGATCACGGAGCGAAGCGTCTGATGAATAGAGGAGAGCGACTTGGTATAAAGGACACCGGCATCGATGTAAATGCTCTGATAGATCATATCCAGCATCTGACCGGACTCTTCATCACTGACATATTTGGTCTTGAGTGCCAGTTCATAGTAGGTGGGAACAAGCGACTTGTAGCTCTCTGCCGCCATAGCCTCAAGGAAAGCTCCCATCATCTGCAGACGGCTCTCCTTGACGGTGGATACAATACCAAATGCGGTAAACTGGTCATGCAGGAAGGTCTGGTATCCCTCTTGTGTCTCCTCCATCTTCGGGATGGGGATGATGCCGTAGCGGTCGGTCATGTTGCGGAACTCATCGCTCTCGACGGAGACAAGTCTCAGCGTGGTAGTAGCGGAACGGCGCTCAGCGATCGCGCTGGTACCGATGACCTGGTTGGCGGCATCGGAAACGCTGGCGAAGATATGAGAGCCCTCGCAGTCATACCACAGCTTCAGGATCTTATCGACCGCGGCGGAGAGGCGTTCCATATTGATGCTGTAGACGTACTCGTTGTTCTCGCCCTTGGTCAGGATCGGCAGCTCGCAGGAGGACCAGTAGGGGTCGATATACGCCACGTTGGTGCAGACAAATCCGTAGCGGTCCGCATCGTCCTGCTGACCGTTACCGTTCAGGTCGGAGTAGAACTGGGATGCCAGATTATAATGATATTCCAGCGTCCACTTGTCGTTGTTAACGACCTCGTACAGATTGACGTCGGTGACCTCTGCCATCATGTCCTTGTTGAAGAAGGTGACGAACATGTAGCGGTAAAGCGTCAGCGCGGCGGCACCGGTACACATATACTGACCGTCACCGATCGAAGCTGCCTCATTGAAGCCCTGTGCCCAATAAGGCTTGGTCAGATCCAGATACTCAAGGTCGTACAGATTGTAGAAAATGTTTTCCGCAGTGTACATAATGGTGGAGTAAACGCTGTTGGCAAGAACATCAAATTCATCGGAGCCTGCTTTGACAGCCGTACGAACCTTATCGGAGACCGCGTAGTTATCGTCGCCCGTGACAAAGATATTGTTGATCTTCAGTCCCAGCAACTCTTCGACGGCGCCGTTTCTGGCATAGACCGCGTCGTTGACCACGTCGCCGTTGATCTGCTCGACCCAGATCTCATCGCGTACCCAGTCGCTGTCACGGCTGATAATATTGACCGTCTCACCGGTGTAGTCCAGATCCTCGGGCAGCTCGTGCGCGGCGGGATCCTTGGTGGTTTCTGTCGTCGCCTCCGTGGTCGTTGCCGCCGTAGCATCACCGCCTGCAGCGGCGGTCGTGGTGTCCTGCATGTTGGTAGGATCATCCACCTTGCCGCAGGAGATGGCGGTAGCGGTCAGCATGGCGATCGCCATCAGCAATGCCAGCAGTCTTTTCATCTGTCTCATGGTTTCATCCTCCGCTTCAAAAATTTATGTCAGAATTCTTTGGGTTCAACCTTCTCGCTTAGCGAAAATATCCAGCATATACTCACGTGCTTCACGGATCAGCGCGATCTTATCGTCGCCCTTCAGCTCGCACTCGATGGTATAGGGCCCGGTGTAGCCCAATGCCTCCAGCTTATCCACGATGGCAGGCAGGTCAGCTCTTCCCTGCCCCAGCTGAACCTGACGTCCCAGCTTCATACCGTCGGTGGGATAGAGACCGTCCTTGAGATGGGTATCCATCACGTATTTGCCGAAAACATCCAACGCATCCACGGCGTTTGCCTTGCCGTAAAGCAGCAGATTGGCGGTGTCGTAATTGATGCCGATGTTTTCCGTGCCGATTGCCTGAATGGTACGAAGCATGGTAACGGGGGTCTCCTGTCCGGTTTCAAAGAGGAAATACTGTCCTCTGGGCTCCATGTACTTACACAAGTTCCGCAACGCGCCTACCGTTCCCGCAAAGAGCGGATCGTCGGGGTTTTCGGGCAAAAAACCTACGTGGGTCGCGATCTTGTCCACGTGGATCTTGAGCGCGAAATCGGACGCCGCGCGCAGTTCCATCAGGCGGGTCATGCGGTATGCCTCGGGAACAAGTCCGAGGGTAGAAGGACCGTAGGTAAAGTTCCATTCCTTGGGGCCGCTCCAGCCTGCCCACAGCGTAGAGACGGTGAAGCCGGTCTCTTCAACGGCGGCATTGATCTCCGCCGCCTTTTCGTCTGTATAGGTGTCCTGATTCCAGATACAGAGCTGGCAGGACTGCAGACCGTTTTCCTGTGCTTTGATGAATTCAGCCTTCACGTCCGTTGCGGGACCGCAGCTGATCAGTACACCGATATCTCTCATGATATTCACTCTCCTTGATGATCGTATACTTAAAACGCTACCGTTGCGCCCTTTTGGGCGATACTTTCGCGCAGGGTTTCGACCAGCTTGACGGTCATCATCGCGCTCTCGGGCGGGTTCTTGACGTTTTCGCTGTCCTCCAGAATGCTCATGGCAAGGAATCTGATCTCTTCTGCCATACGGTCTGCCTTGGGAAGCTCTGCCTCATAGGGCTCACCCTCCGCAGGATATACCGTTACGACGCCGCCCTGCTGGGTCACGGTCGCCTTCTCAAAGTTCACACGGTAGGGCATGGCAAATTTGGTTGATTTGGCTTCATCCCAAGAGGCGGTTGCCACAACGATCTTGTCATCGTCATACATAAAGCGGCTGTTGATCACCGCCCAGCGAGTCTCCGCATCGTAGGCGATCGCGGAAACAGCCTTCGGCTCACCGAACAGGAAACGAACCATATCCACGTCGTGGATATGCAGATCCAGAATGGCGCCGCCGCTGCGGTTGGTATCGTGATACCAGCCCTCAAAACCCCAGCGGGGCATGGCGCTCAGTCGCTCAAAGAATGCATTCTTGACCTTACCGAAGGTCCCCTCTTCGATGGCGTTCTTCAAAAACAGATACAGCGGCTCAAAGCGCAGGCACTGACCGATCATCAGCTTTTTGCCGCACGCCTTGGCTGTCGCGATCATCTCTTCGCAGTCGGCAGAGGAGAGCGACATCGGCTTCTCGCACAGAACGTGCTTGCCCGTGCGAAGCATTCGGGTGGCGTATTCCTTATGCAGGAAGGACGGCAGGCAGATGTCGACCATATCGAAGGTCTCCTTGGCGATCATCTCGTCAAGATCGGTATACAGCGTCTGCCCCGAGAGATCGTATTTGGAATTTCCCTCCAGATTGATCGCCTGTGCCTTGGTAAACTGCTCGGGATCGATATCGCAGATGGCGACCAGCTTGACCGGCGCTCCCTGCTTTTCCAGCTTTTCATAACCGCGCTTGTGAGACTTGGCAATGCCGCCAAAGCCGATCATCGCCACGCGGATCACTTTGTTTTCCATTTTCAAAACGTCCTTTCCGTAAAACGTTCACAAAAATATTTGCGAAATTGCAAAAATATCTTTAATGCTATTGTAGTATAAAACTTCACCGCAAGCAAGGGAAATTCGTACGAAAAAGTTATACTATTTTCCAATATTTTTCACGAAATATCTTGTGGAACTTTCATATATATGGTATGATAAATACAGCACCCGACGAAAGGAGCCCGCCATGGAATATCAGCCCGTAGCCATCAAAAATACGCTTCACGTCAGCGCCATTCCCACCCTGCTCTATTACAGCTTCACTCCCGATTATGTCTCGGGCTGGGACGTGCACGATTTTTGGGAGCTGATCTACGTGGACCGCGGCAATACTGTGATCCATGCCGAGGACCGCGCCTTTGCGCTGAACAATGGGCAGGTGATCCTCCACCGTCCCAACGTACGTCATCGCATACGCTGTGACGGTGTTCACGAGGCGAACGTGTTTATCATTACCTTCGTCTGCCACTCCGCCGCCATGAAGCGATTCGGCAACGAGCCGATCGGTCTTCCTCCCTCCGTGCGCCCGCTGATCGTATCCCTGATTGAGGACGGCATGAGGACCTTCGACTGCCGCAAATGGCTCACGCCCCTTCCCGACGCGCCGCTGGGAGGTCAACAGATCATCCGCCTGTATCTGGAGATACTGTTGATCCGTCTTCTGCGCATTGCGGAGCAGCATGACGAGCCTCCCCGCTTGCCGCCTTCTTTCTCTGCCGAGAGCCGTCTGTCCGAGGATATCATGGCGTATCTGGACGAGCATATTTACGAGCATGTGACCATCGAGCAGCTCTGCACCGTCTTTCACTATCGGAAAAGCCGGCTTTGCGCACTGTTCAAGGAACATACGGGAAAGACCATCATCTCCTATTTCACCGAAAAAAAGATTGAAACGGCGAAGGATCTGATGCGAAAGGGCGGCTCCGTGGGGCAGATCGCAACCGCGCTGCAGTTCGATACCCCCCAATATTTCTCCCGCGTATTCAAAAGTTACACGGGGCTCTCTCCCCGTGCCTATCGCTCCTCGCTGATGTTCGACGTCAACAATCACGTCAAAAAACGGCAGCTGAATGCCAAAAGAACGCAGGAAAATGAACGCTCGACGGAAAAGGATTCTTGACAAGACGGCAACAATGAAATATAATAAAATCACAGATCATAGGTACGGAGGTATTTTCTATGGATTTTTCGAAGCTTGACACGTATATGGAACAAATGACGCTCCGCGGGGTTCCCGCCTGCGAGCTGTCGGTCACCAAGGACGGCGAATGCATCTACCGGAAATGCGTCGGATTTTCCGACGTGGAGGGCAAAAAGCCGGTCACACCCAACGACATTTACTGGGTCTATTCGGCGACCAAGGTCTATACCTGCATTGCCGCATTGCGCCTCATTGAAGAAGGCAGGCTCTCCCTGAGCGACCCCGTCAGCAAATACATTCCCGAATTTGCTCACCCGATGATCCGCCAAAAGGACGGCTCCCTGACTCCCGCGCAGAAGGTCATGACGATTGAACACCTCTTCACCATGACGGGCGGTATGACCTACAACTTTCCCAAAAACGTCGATCAGTTGGAAGACCGCTCCACCGTGGCGCTGGTGCGCGAGATGGCAAAGGATCCGCTGATCTTTGAGCCGGGCACCCACTACAAATACAGTCTCTGCCACGACGTGCTGGGCGCTGTCATCGAGATCGTTTCCGGCATGAGATTCTCAGATTATCTGAATGAGATCATCTTCAAGCCTCTTGGTATCAAGGACATGGGCTTCTTCCCCAACGAGGAGCAGAAGAGCCGCGTTTCCACACAGTACGTATACCGCAACGGTGTCGGCAAGTCGGTCCCGCTGGATAACAACATGAGAGGAAATCTCTCCGAGCTTTACGAGAGCGGCGGAGGAGGTCTGTTCGCCACGGTGGACGAGTATATGAAGCTGATCACGGTGATTGCCTGCGGCGGAACGACCCGGGACGGCTATACCCTGCTGAAACCCGAGACCATTGAAATGATGAAGTGCAACCGTCTTTGCGACGATGCGCTGGACGACTTCGTGGTCCACCGTCTCTTCGGCTACGGCTGGGGACTTTGCGGCCGCGTGCATATCGACCCGATCCGCTCCGGCTCGAAAACGCCCGTGGGTGAGTTCGGCTGGGACGGCATGGCGGGCGCATTCGTCCTGATGGACACCGAAAACCGCATCGCCCTCTACTACGGTCAGCACGTCATTCATTGCGGCATCGGCGCCTACTCCGCGCACCACACCATCAAAAATATGGTCTACGAGGCACTGGGACTCTGATCCGCATAAAAGCACCCGACAGCGCGGCTGTCGGGTGCTTTTGTTTGTAACGTCAAAGAGTAGCCTTGCGGATGCGCTTCTTCATCTTGCGCAGGTCCCGCAGCATTTTGAAGGTATCGGAGAAGACGTGTACCTTGGATTCGCGGTGGTTGATCACCTTCACGGGCATTTCGGCGATCTTGCAACCGAAGCGCTGAGACCAGAGAATGGCTTCAAAATCGAAGGCAAAGCCGTTGACCTCACATCTGGAGAAGATCTTCTTTGCCGCCTCGCCGCGGAATGCCTTGCAGCCGCACTGAGAATCGGAAAGCTTGAAGCCGCCTGCCAGGCACAGTACCTTGATGTAGGTCTTGGATGCGATCTTACGCAGGAGCGTGTAGCCCTCATAGCCATCCTTATCCAGATTTCTCGAGCCGATGACCACGTCGGCATCGGGATTTTTGGCAAACATATCCGCCACGCGGGCGATCACGTCGGTACCGTATGCCAGGTCGGCATCGGTGAACATCACGATGTCCCCCTTCGCCTCCAGCACCGCGGTACGCACGGCACAGCCCTTGCCCTGATTGACGGGATATCCTGTCACACGGACGTGGGGCAGATCCAGATCGCGGACGATCGCGTCACAGCCGTCCTTACTGCCGTCGTTGGAGAAAAGGATCTCATAATCCTCAAAATGCTCCTGCATATACGCCGAAAGGGTCTTGGCAGTGTCGGCAATGATGCTCTTTTCGTTATACATCGGGATGACCAGAGAAAATTTCATGTCATTTATCCTTCCTGTTTTCAATATTCTTCATTTATTCGGGCTTGCGGTAGACGTAAATATCGGCGCAGGCGCGGGTGCTCAGGCGCGTCAGGGCATGCAGGCGCGCAAAGCCCCGGGCGGAGGTGCGGTAATAATATGGTGTCATGGAAAAAAGGCTCTCGATATCCTCGGCACGCTCCAGGTTCACCTCAAATTCGGTGGTCAGATGCGCCACGAGGGGCATCTCCGTCGGCAGGTCTGCCCGGGTATCGTTCAGATAGACCTCATCATAAACTGCCTGCTTCAGCTCATACAGATGCTTCTCCCCCGCGCCGACCACCACAAGCAGTCCACCCTGCTTCAGCACGCGGGCATATTCCTTTTCCACACAGGGAGCAAACAGATTGATCACGGCATCGGCACAGCCATCTGCCACGGGAAGCTCAAACACCGAGGCAACGGCATAAAACATCCGTTCTCCGAGCCCGCGGCGGCGTGCCGTCTTGGCACCGTGATCCACCGCGAATTTGGACAGATCAAAGCCAAGACCCGTCAGCCCCAGCTGCTCAGCCGCGCGGTTCAGATAATATCCGTCGCCGCACCCGGCATCCAGCACCGTGGAGCCAACGCCAATGTCGCCGTACTCGCGCAAGGCACGGATCACCTCGTCCGCCAGCGGTGCATAATGATCCTGCTCCAGAAAAGCGGTGCGCGCGCGTACTGCCTCGCGGCTGTCCCCTCCCGCGGCATGACCGCTGATGAGATTGACATAGCCGCCGGCGGCGAGATCAAAGCAATGTTTTTTTCTCTCCCCCGTGCAACAAAGACTTCGCCCGTTTTCGCCCATTGCCATCATGGTGTGGCAGATCGGGCATTTAATCATAGAAGGAATCATAGCCGTCCAATACTCCGTGAACAATAATTCTGCCGTCGGTGGCGTAGTTGGTGCAGGTCACCAGAGTCAGGATCGTCTCGCTTCCGTCAAACTCCAGATTCTTGGTGAAGAAGGAGCGCAGCTGCTTCTCCAGACAGTAATCCTTCAAGGATCCCGACGCAAAGCCGATCCGATCATAATCCTCGCCTGCCTTGGCGTTATAGATGGAAAACACGTTGAAGGTATACTTGCCCTCCATGGAATAGAAAACGATGGGAACGCTTTGGAACAGCTCCTCCTGCTTATATCGGCTGGAGACCAGCGCAAACATGGAGCTGTTGTTCATGTTATGTCCGTAAAAGATCAGATTCTGATTCAGATCGATCCTGCGGTCGGTGTTGCGGTAGTCTGCAAAGATGGCGCCCGATTTGGACTCGGTACCGTCGTAGGCATGGCTGATATAGTAATTGTTATCGTCGCCTTTCATGACCGGGAGATTGATCACCTGGTCCTCGCCAAACTTGATATAGATCCAGCCGAACAGATCGGGGTATTGCTCCTTCAGCGTGTGGAGCCGTTCCGCCATCTCGCGGTATTCCTCGCGGACAACGGGGGCGGGCGCGGTGGTCTCGGGCGGCTCCTCAACGGAGGTAGCGGCAGGATCGGACACCGGCGCGGCGGTCGTCGCACTCGCCGTGGTGCCGTTGATGATATCCTCCATGTCATCGCCGAGCTGATCATATTTATCCCCTGCCCGACGGTAATCCACAAGGGAGCGCACGATCTGAACGCCGCAGAACAGAAGCACCAGAACGCTCAGGACCAGGACGACGTTGAGCAGGATATTTTTATTGATCTTTCCTTTCAAGTAAACACATCCTTTCCCGATGATGCGGCACCGTTTTGCCTGCCGCGATCAGTTTTATTATACCTATAAAGACGGAAAAAAGCAAGAGATGTTACACTTTTTTCTGTATTTTTTCAAAAACATTTCAAAAAGCCGCAACCGCCTCTCATACCCCGAGAAGGCTGCGGCTTTTTGGGGATCACGCCCGCTCTTCACTCTCTCCGTTCCCGGCGATCGGCAAGGAGAACCAGAAGATCGACCCCTGGTCGACCACACTATGCACCCCGTATTCCGCTTGGTGCATTTCCAGAATATTCTTCACGATCGAAAGACCGATTCCGGTCCCCACCGTAGCGATGCGGTGAACACGGTCCACTTTATAGTAGCGGTCCCAGATATAAGGCAGCTGGTCGGGCTCGATCCCCTCCCCGTGATCCTCTACCGAGATCCGTACCTTGTCCCCCTCCACCGTCTGGCGGACCAGGATCAGCTTGTCCTGACCCGAGTGGTTGATGGCGTTGTTGATGATGTTATAGATGACCTGCAAAATCATGCTTTGGTCGGCGATCACGTCCACGTGGCAGTCGGAATAGAAGCGAATGCAGTATCCGTCCCGCGCGGTCAGCTTTTCGTAGCGGTCCATCGTCTCAAGCACCGTCTGGGTCAGATCGAACCGTTCCGATGCCAGCGGTCTCGTTCCCGCCTGCAGCTTGGAGATATCCAGCAGATCGCTGACAAGCTCGGAAAGCCTCGTGGCTTCATCGATGATCACCTGCATATTCTCCGGCGTATTCTCCCCGGGGATATCCCGCATCATTTCGCTGTAGCCCTTGATCATCGTCAAAGGGGAGCGCAGATCGTGAGAAATATTGGCGATCAGCTCCTTCTGCAGACCGTCTGCTTTGGAAAGCTCCCCCGCCGCGTAGTTCAGGGTCTGCGCCAGCTCGCGGGTCTCACGGTAACCGTGACCGTAGAAATTGACCTGATAGTCCCCCGCGGCAAGACGCTTCGCCGATTCGTTGATACGGGTAATGGGGCGTGCGACAAAGCGGGAGATCAGATATGCCGCCAGCATGGCAGCAATCAGCACCAGATAGACGATCCACGAAAACTGCATGCCAAGAGTTCTGGTCACGGTGCGCATGGGCGTCATCTTGGAATTAAGCATGATCACGTACTGTATCCCGCTGTCGGGATGATCGTAGATGCGAACGTAGGTTCGGGTGATCGTCCGCTCCTTCGGCGTTGCCACGTTTTCGTCGTTGCGGAAAGCCAGCGGCAGGTCCACCTCGTGCTCATCCTGATAAGTACCGCCATTCTCCAGGGCAGCGGCATACAGGCGGGAGAGCGACGCGTTGGTCAGATGGTGGATGAGACAATCGCCGAATACGTCCACACTGGCGACCTCGTGCGCCGCCGTATCCTCAATGGAAAAGACACGGATACAAACGCTGTTATTCACCGCGTAATCATACGCCACGTCCTCCAGTGCCTCCTGACCGAGATATTGCTGGATCACGTCGGCACCCGTGGTCAGCTCCTCGTTTTTGACGCGCTCATAGATGGGATTGAGCATGTGGATCTGAAAGATCCATACGATCATCAAAATCAGAATGGTGAATATCAGCAGCGCAAAAAAGATCTTCCAGCTGATATGCACGCCCTCCGCAAACAGTTTTTCGGAAAAGCGCTCCATTCGGGTCGGCGCGCCGTTTTGTCTCTCACGCTTTCGCTTCAAATCCACTCACCTCCTGCCCAACCGAATTCACGTCAACGGGTTTCTTCAAAGCGGTAGCCTACACCGCGCAGGGTCACGATATAATCGGCGTATCTTCCAAGGCTCTTTCGCAGCAGCTTGATATGGGTATCCAGCGTGCGGGCGTCGCCGTAAAAATCATAGCCCCAGACCTCACAGAGCAGTTTTTCCCTGCTGAGCGCGATGTTGCGGTTGGAGAGCATATAGAAGAACAGATCGTATTCTTTGGGCGACATGTCGACCCGCTCGCCGTCGATATAGACCAGGCGTGCCGTCACGTCCGCGCGAAGTCCGCCGTTATCCAGCTCGATGACCACGTTTCGATTTTTTTGTTTGCTCTCGGCGCTTTTCGCCCGCTTCATGATCGCCTCCACGCGAAGCATCAGCTCCTTGGGGGAGAAGGGCTTGACCACGTAATCATCCACGCCAAGCTCAAAGCCGTTGATCTTATCATACTCCTCGCCGCGGGCGGACAGCATGATGATCGGTGTTTCGGAGATCTTGCGGATCTCGCGGCAGGCGGAAAAGCCGTCCAGCTCAGGCATCATAATATCCATAATGATGATATCGTAGCTCTGCATACGGCAAAGGGTGACAGCCTCCATGCCGTCCGCCGCCTCCGTTACCTGATGACCCTCAAATTCCGCATATTTTTTTATGATCGCGCGGATACGGGATTCGTCATCCACAACCAAAATATGATACATCGTTCCACGTCCTTTCTCAAATCACCACTTTTGCGGTATATCCATAGTATACCATGTTTTTTGGCAGATTACAAGATATTTTTGTATGGGGATGAGACACCACTTCGGCGGCTCATCCCCATGTTTTCATGATTTACGCAACGCCGTTCGGCACGTACTCGATCAGCTCCACCTGAACGGCAACCTCCTTGCCGTTTCGGATGACAACGATCTCGACCTTGTCCCCCACCGATTTGCCGCTGATGGCGGCGGTAATATCCTCGGAGGAGGTGATCTCCGTGCCTTCGATGGCATAAAGGATATCGTCTACGTGCAGATCGGTCTTACCGGGATCCGAAACGTAGATATAGGTCACGGTCTGCATGAAGTACTGCTGTCTCGCCAACGAAACGGTGATACCAAGTGCGGGTCTGCCGCGAACGTAGCCGTGCTCGATCAGCTCGCTGGTGATCTCATACACCGTATTCACGGGAATGGCAAAGCCAAGACCCTCCACGTCGTCTCCCGCGGATTTGGCATTGACCACACCGACCAACTCCCCGCGCATATTGAACAGACCGCCGCCCGAGTTACCGGGGTTGACCGCTGCGTTGGTCTGCAGCAGGGTCATGTTTTCGCCGTCGATGGTCACCTCGCGCTCCAGAGCGCTGACGATACCGTTGGTCACGGTGCCGCCCAGCTTGCCGAGGGGGTTGCCGATGGCGATCACTTCCTGCGCCACGACCAGCGAATCGCTGTTACCCAGCGTGGCGGTGGTCAACTGCAGATCGGTCTTCACGGTCAGTACTGCCAGATCGGTCGCCGAATCGGTGCCGACGATGGAGGCATCCAACTCGGTACCGTCGGTGAGGCGGACCTTGATGCTGGTCGCCCCCTCCACGACGTGGTTATTGGTCACGATATATCCGATGCCCTCACCCTGACCGATGATGACGCCACTACCCGCGCCGGAGGAGACGTATTGCGAAAACATCGTTCCGCTGACCACGTAATTGGTCGTGATCTCCACCACGGAGGGCTTCACCAGCGCGGCTACCTCGGCATAGGACATGCCCTCCTTGCCGATCTCACCGGCAACGGTGATGACGTCCGTATCGTTGTTTTTCTTGATGGTGACATGCTGCGGCGCGGTGTCACCGTCGGTCTTCCCCTCGTTTCCTGCGGAAGACGGGTCTTCCGAGGTGCCCGCCTGCACGTCCGGCTTGTCGACCGAAACGGGGTCATCCTGCATGGTCTCGGCATCCGTATCCAGCACGGTCCACATCAGCGCGGCTCCGCCGATGCCCATCAGCAAGGAGAACAGCAGACATCCCACCACGGCAAGCGCGATCAAGCCACCCTTGCCCTTCTTCTTTTGCGGGGGCTGGGGCGTACCGCTGTAGCCGTAATATCCGCCGTTCGGCTGACCGTACGGGGGAGTGTGCGCCGAATAGGTATACTGGTTGCCCGAGGGGGCGGTATAGCCGTTCTGGTTGCCCGAGGGGCGGGGCTCATTACCTTGCGGCGTCTGTCCATTCTGCGGGGCGGCTTGTGTCCGATCTTCTCCGACTGTATATACGTTTTCCTGTCTGCTCCCATCAGCGGGGGTGCCGTTTACGGGATCATTTTCTCTTCCGGATCCCTGATTCCAATCTTGATTCATGTAAAATACCTCCTGGTTCTCATGCTGTTCTTTCGGACAGCGGTTCGTCGCGGTTGAGCTTCCGCAGGCATCTTTTATGATACCATTATAAAATTCTTTTGTGACGGTTTTATGATGTTTGAGGCAAAAAGCGTTGAATTTGTGCCGCATCTTTTCAAAAAAACAGGTGAACGTTCTTTTTTATCCCCTTTTTTCTCTTTTCCGCGAAGACACCTTGTATTTTGGCGCATTTTTGGTATAATATAATGGAATGATATTTGCAAAGCCGCAGAAAGGAGGAGAGCGCGTTGCTGAAATATATATCGGAAATTCTCACCCGCGAGGGGATCTCTCTTTTTGCACCCGTTCCTCTGTCCGCATGCCGCATCCTTCGCCCCTATCTTCTGGAGCGGACCGGCATTGCAGACGGAAGCGCCGTGATCCTCGCCGTTCCCTACGCTTCGCCCCCCTCTCCCGCCCAAAACGTATCCTCCTATGCGGTGGCGCGGGATTATCATCTGTATTTTCAACTCCTGTTCGGAAGGCTTTTGCCCCTGCTTCGGGAGCGCTTTCCGCAACACCGTTTTGCCGCCTTCTCGGATCACTCTCCCATGGACGAGGTTCACGCCGCCTGCATAGCGGGGCTCGGCGTGATGGGCGACAACGGGCTTTTGTTGACCGAGCCTTATTCCTCCTACGTGTTTCTCGGCGAGCTGATCACAGACGCCGACCTGCCCGCCGCCACGGTGGAGCCGCGGAAATGTCATCATTGCGGAGCCTGTCGGCGTGCCTGCCCCGTCTCATTGGACAAATCCCGATGCATCTCAGCACTGACCCAGAAAAAAGGAGAGCTGACCGAGGAAGAGACGAAGATCCTCTCACAACATAACACCGTCTGGGGATGCGACATATGTCAGCAAGCGTGCCCCTTCACCGCGGCGGCGCAACGACACGGAACCCTGTATGACACGCCCGCCTTCTTCCGTGAGCAATGGATGCCCGTGCTGACCGAGGATACACTGGACGGCATGGACGAGGCGTCTTTCCGCGAAAGAGCCTACTCCTGGCGCGGTCGCGCCGTCATTCGCCGCAATCTGACGCTACATACCAAAAAAGACGGCAGGTGACCTTCCTCACCGCTGGAATACATATTCTGTATTCGGAGGGGTCACATTTGAAACAATCGGAACACGTTGACCGCCAATTGGCACAGGCGGAGCAGCACAGCCGTTTATTCGGAGCCAAAAGCTTTCCCAAATATCTGTGGTATAGCTTGCGGGAAAGCGCGGTATATCAACGCGCCCGCTCGTTTTGGGTCAATTTCAGAAGATACCGCCTCATCTCGCGCGTGATCACTGTCCTCGCCACCTTGCTGACCTTCATGAGCACCGGCGCGGTGGCGGTCCTATTTGCCGTGATCTGTCTGCTACTCGTCCCTATTCTCCTGCTTGGATTCGGCGGCACCATGCTGCTCGGTCTCTTTTTCCGTGCCGGGCAAAACCGCTTTTTCATGCGAGAGACGGAGGGAAAAACCGTCTATTTGCTCTTTCCCTCACATTTGGAGAATGGGACCTTCACCGCCGCCCTTTGTCGGGAGCTTTCCGAACGCCCCAACAGCGCGGTGTTCATCATCTCCCCTTACGCGTGGTCCGCCAAAGGCGTGGGCGGTAAGGGCTTTTATCTGAACGCGAGGCAGGAGAGCCACCATTTGTTTCTTCTGCGAAGACATTACTTTTTCTTTTTCCGTCGTTTGCTGACGCAAAGAGAAACAAAACGGACCGTTGTTATTTTATGATATATCCGACAAAGAACAAGGAGTGAAGCACATGAAAGTTACGTTTTTGTACGGTCGCAGCGGATGCGGCAAGACCTACACCATCGCGCAGAAGCTGCGCCGATCGGCTGAACGGAATATCCGCTCCTTTCTGATCGTACCCGAGCAACAGTCGCACACGGTGGAACGCCGTATGCTCACACTGCTTCCTCCCTCGGCACAGCTGACCAATGAAGCACTCAGCTTCACCCGACTTGCCAACCGCGTTTTCCGTCAATACGGCGGTCTCTCCTATCAT
The DNA here is from genome assembly GCA_017452525.1 of Clostridia bacterium. Lineage (GTDB taxonomy): Bacteria > Bacillota > Clostridia > Oscillospirales > CAG-272 > RGIG3947. The sequence goes on along the minus strand of JAFTMG010000005.1, from coordinate 58,006 downwards.
TATGCCACGGCAGGTGTCCGCGCGCTGTTGATGTGGCGCAGGCTCTGCGAGCTGGCTCCGCTTCTGGAGGAATACGGCGAGCAGGCGAAAAGCGCCCCTTCTCTGACCGAGCTGATGTTGCAGACGGTGGGTGAGCTGAAAGGCTGCAGCATCTCCCCCGCCAAGCTGGAGCATGCCGCCGAAAAGCTCCCGAAGGACAGCTCCCTCTATCACCGTTTGCGGGATATCTCGTTGATCTATGCCGCCTACCAGAATGAGCTTTCTGCAAAATACGATGACACCTCCGATGATCTTTCGCGCCTGAGTGAGGTATTGCGCGAGCATCGCTTTTTTAAGGGAAGCCACGTCTACATAGATTACTTTACCAGCTTTACCGCGCAGGAGCTTGACGTGATTCGCCATCTCTTCTGTCAGGCATCCGAGGTGACGGTCGCCCTCTGCTGCGACGGTCCGCACGACACCTCCCTGCACCTCGCCACCATAGCGGACACGGCATCAAGGCTTCACCGTCTCGCGGAGGAATGCGGTTGCGAGATCGAAGAGGTCTACCTTGAAGGAAACAAACGCACGGAATACCGAGAGCTTTCTCTATTGGAGGCGGATCTCTGGCATCTGGAGCGCGAAGCGCCCCATACGGATATCCCTTCCGAGGAACGCGGACATCTCCGTCTCCTTCATTGCGCCGACCCCTACGAGGAGGCAGACGCGGCGGCGGCGATCATTTCCAAGGCGGTACAGAGCGGCGCGCGCTTCCGCGACTTTGTTGTCATCTGCCGCGATGCCGCACAGTATGAAGGCATCTTGGATGCCGCCATGGAAAAGCATAGGATCCCCGTCTTTTTCTCAGAAAAGACCGATCTTTCCACTCTCCCGCTCATCAAGCTGATCCTGACTGCACTGAACATGATCACCCACCATTTTCGGCAAAGCGACGTACTGACCCATTTGAAAACGGGCCTGTGCCCCTATCCCACCGAGGATATCGACGCCTTTGAAGGTTATGTGACCACGTGGCGGTTGCGCGGAAAAGACTTTTTACGCGACGCCTGGAACATGAACCCCGACGGCTACGCGGCGGGCAACACCCTCTCACCCCGCGCGGAGCGCACGCTTGCCGCCGCCAATCGGGTACGCGGGCTTCTGATCCCCCCTCTGCTTCAGCTGCAGGAGGATATGGAAGGTGCGGAGACGGTTCCCGATATGTGCCGCGCGCTCTACCGATATCTGGAAACCATCGACGTCCGATCGCAGCTGAAGGAGAGCGCCATGCGGGATCTTGCCCGCGGAGACAGCGGTAAGGGACGCGCGGAGGAAACGCTCCGCCTTTACGGCACCGTGTTGGACGTACTGGATCAGCTCTCCGTTGCCCTTTCGGATAGTGAGCTGACGGTGGAAGAATTTGCAACCGCACTCAAGCTGATGTTTGACCGCACACAGCTGTCATCCATTCCCGACACGGTCGATCAGGTGCTGATCGGCTCTGCCTCCATGCTACGCACGGAGGAGCCCGCCTGCGCCATACTGTTGGGACTTGCCGAGGGTATCTTCCCCAAAGCGGTCCAGGATGACGGCATCTTCACCGATACCGACAAAAAAACGCTGGAGCAGATCGGCATCACCCTCGCCTCCAACAGCGACATGCGCGCCTCGGACGAGCTTTATTTCGTATATCGCGCCATCACAGCGCCATCCCGCGAGCTGATCCTGATCACCTCCGACAACGACTGCGACGGAAAGAGCCGACTCCCCTCTCTCCCCTATCTCCGCACCGCCAAGCTCTTCCCTTACCTTACGCAGGAGATCTACGGCGCCCTTCCCGCCGAGGACCGCATCTGGAAGAGAGAGACGGCACTGGAGGCGCTCCCCGACATTCGCGATGCGGCGCTGAAGAACAGTCTGTGCGAGGCGCTTCGGAAAGAGCCCGAATTTGCCGCACGGCTGGAAACGCTGCACATTCCGGTATCCGACGCCGATTGCACCGTCTCTCCCGCGCTCTCCCGTACCCTGTTCCCACCCAGACTTTCCATGTCTCAGTCCCGTATTGAAAAATACGTTCTCTGCCATTTCGGCTATTACTGCACCTACGTTCTGAATTTGAGAGAAGAGCAGACGGCGCGCATCCGCACGAGCGACATCGGCTCGCTGGTGCATACCGTCATGGAGACCTTCTTCCGTCGCATTGCCGACCGCGGCATCCAAAACGGTCCCGCCTTTGCAGACGCCATGACGGACGGGGAATGTGAGCTGATGGTGGACCATATCCTGCAGGAATATCTGAAAAACAATACGCCCGAGGGACAAGCTCCCTCCAATCGCACCCGACATCTGCTTGTCCGCCTGCGTCGTCTGACACTCCTTCTGATCGACAATCTCAGAGAAGAATTCCGCCACAGTCACTTTACCCCCACCTTTTTTGAATTGAACATCAATCACAAAAACCTGGGGACCTCCCTGCCCACACCCCTGGAGATCCGTCTGGACGACGGCGAGACCGTCTCGATGCACGGCATCGTGGACCGTGTGGACGCCTTTGTCAAGGACGGCGACGTTTACCTTCGTATCGTGGACTACAAGACAGGCAAAAAGGAATTCTCGCTGGAGGACGTGCGCCGCGGACTCAACATGCAGTTGATTATTTACCTGTTTACACTGCTGAAAAACAGCCCGAAGACCTTTCAAGAGCAACTGAAGCTGGGCGAAGGCGGCAGACTGCTTCCCGCCGGTGCCATTTATCTCACCGCCAACGTGCCGCCGTTCGAGATCGACGAGGATCTTTCACGGGAGGAAATACTGACGCTTGCCGAAAAAAAGCTGACCCGCAGCGGTCCCCTGCTCAATGACCCCGACATCCTGCACGCCTTCCACGATCAGCTGGATCCCGAATTTATCGGCGAGGTCAAGCGGACAACCGACAAAGCCACTGGCGACACGGTGCTGTCGGGCAAGCACCTGCTGGACAGCGAGGGGTTCCGCACGCTTGGGCTGGAGCTGGAGGAGACGGTACGTGCCATTGCCACCTCCATGAAGAGCGGCAACGCGCATGCCAAGCCGCTGGTGGATAAATCCACCAATGCCTGCGCCTATTGTGCCATGCGTGCCATCTGCCGCAGCGCCTCCGCCCAAAAGAAATTTTAACCGCCCCGATCACGAGAAAGGAAACAGATACAATGGCTACCAATTGGACAAAGGCGCAATTACACGCCATGGAAACGCAGGGACGCAATCTGCTGGTTTCCGCCGCGGCTGGGTCGGGTAAAACTGCCACGTTGACCGCTCGCATCATCCGCTCGCTGACAGCGGAAAAAGATCCTGCCGACATCTCTCGCCTGCTGGTCGTGACCTTCACCCGCGCGGCGGCAGGCGAACTGAAAACCAGAATCACTGCCGCGCTCTCCTCCGCACTGGCGGAGCAGCCCACCAACAAGCATCTGACTAAGCAATTGATCTCCATCGGCTCGGCGGCGATCTGCACCATCGACTCCTTCTGCCTCTCCCTCGTGCGAGAGCATTTCCAAAGCCTCTCCCTTCCCCCCGATTTCCGTTTGGCGGACGAAGCGGAGCTGGCGGTCATGAGACGTGCGCTGATGGATGATCTGATCGAGGAATACTACGACAATAAAACCGACGGCGGCTTCGCCGCGCTGGCAGAGCATTTCACCGGCATGCGCAACGATGCCGAGCTGGCATCGATCCTGACCGAGCTCTATATCAAGGTCTCCGCCTTTCCCGATGGGATGAATTATTTCCTGCGGTGCGCCGAGCAATACGAGCGGGAGGCAGATCTTCCCTTTTTCCAAACACAGTTTGGAGGGATCCTCAAAGCACAGCTGAGCGATCGGCTGAACAGTCTGTGCGCCATAATGGAGGAGGCAAACGATCTGATCCGCGACGGTGGCGTTGTGGAAAAAAGCTACGGCAGGCCCTTCTCCCACGACCTCTCGGTCTGCCACAGCCTGCGGGATGCCTTGGCGGCGGATGACTACGAGGCGATCCGACGGGAGATCGCTGCCTATCAGCCGATCCGTCTCCCCGCTCTCTCCGCCGCCAAAAAGACAGAGGATTCCATTCGGGCGTGCGAGCTGCGCAAGCAGGCGGTTGCCGAGCTGAGAGAAAAGGTGGCACCGCAGGTGCGTCTCTCTCAGGAAAAGCTCCCCGCGCTCTTCCGCGCCACGGCAAAGGTCTGCTATGAGCTTTACGAATTTCTGAGCGACTACGACGGCAGGCTGACACAGGAAAAGCTCTCCCGCGCCGTGTGCGATTTCGGCGACATCACGCGACTGAGCTATCGCCTGCTGGTCAACCCGCAGGACGGCTCCCCCACCGAGGTCGCCCGCGAGATCGCTGACCGTTTCGACACCATCTATATTGATGAATATCAGGACGTCAACGCCGTGCAGGATGCCATTTTCCGCGCCATTGCCAAGCCAAACAATCGCTATATGGTCGGAGACATCAAGCAGAGTATTTACGGTTTCCGCGGTGCCGAGCCCTCCATCTTTGCCGATTACCGCAAAGCTTATCCTGCATACGGCGTGGATTCCACCGACGATCCCGCTCAGCTCTCCGAGTCCATTTTCATGTCCGAAAATTTCCGATGCGACAAGCACGTGATTGATTTCACCAACACCGTTTGCTCCTATCTCTTCTCCGCCTGCGGCGAGAGCATCGGATATGTCTCGCAGGATGATCTGATCTTCTCCAAAAAATGCCCCGAGGAGCAACTTCCCTCCAAGGTGCAGGTCATGATCACCGTACCCGACCGCGAAGAAAAAAAGGCTCCCGCTCCCGACACTGCGGAACAGGAGGAGGGCAACGAAACCAAGCCGGAGATCCGTCTGATCGTGGGGGAGATCTGCCACCTGCTGAAGAATGGGTCCAAGGCGGACGGTACCCCCATCCGTCCGAGCGACATCGCGATCCTGACACGGACCGCTACCTGCCATCAGGACATTGCCGACGCACTGCAGGCGGCAGGAATCGCCACCGCCACCGCAGAGCAGAAGGACTTTTTTGAAAACCCCGAGGTGCTTCTCCTGCTCTGCCTTCTGAACACCATCGACAATCCCACGCGCGACATTCCGCTGGCAGGAACGCTCCGTTCCCCCCTCTTCGGCTTTACCATGGACGATTTGATCAGGATCCGCAAGCTGACGGCAGACTGTCCTCTGATCGACGCGCTCCGTGCCATGAGCGAGCAGACGGAGGAGGATCCGCTCGTTCTTCGCTGTCAAAGCTTTCTCCGCCTTCTGGACGGCTATCGGGATGCCGCAAGGGCAATGCCCGTGGACCGACTTCTGCGCCGTCTCTACCGTGAGACCTGTATCCTCGCTTACGTCGGATCGGGCGACCGCGCCGCATCGCAGAACGGGCGGACCAATCTGATGCGCTTTTACGAGTACGCCCGCCGCTTTGAATCCGGCTCCTTCAAGGGACTCTATCAGTTTATTTCCTATATCAACGGCATCATTGAGGAAGGCACCAAGATCGAATTCGGCGGCAGTGCCGCCCCCGATGCGGTATCGATCATGACCATTCACAAGTCCAAGGGTCTGGAATTTCCCGTCTGCTTCATCAGCAACACGCTTTCCGCCTTCAGCGACAAGGACAGCAAGCCTTCCCTTTTGCTTGACCGCCGCATGGGTCTGGCACTCCGACTTCCCGACGAAAGCGGCTTTGCCCGTCTCAACACTCCCATGCGCCAAGCCTTGATCGCCTATAAGGCGGATCAGTTGCGCGAGGAGGAGCTTCGCCTGCTCTACGTTGCCCTGACCCGCGCCCGCGAACGGCTTTACGTCACGGCAAACAGTCGCTCCTACCGGGAGACCCTGCTGGACAACGCCCATTGGCGCGCGCAACGGAAAGAGGGGCTGCGCACCGCGCTGATGGACTGCCGCTCCTATATGGATTGGATCCTCACCGCGCTCGATGACGGCAGAGGAGACTCCTGCTGTGACCTGCACATTCTGACACCCTCTATGTTGGACGACTATTTGGCGCGATGCGCCCACCCCGTCTGCGACGATTCGCTCCCCGCAGACACGGAAAGTGCGGATATGGGCACCGCCGCCGACAGTGATCGCGTTTCTTTTTGGGACGGGCGCTTCCGATTCCGCTACCCTTACGAGCATCTCACCGTGTTGCCCTCCAAGATCTCGATCTCCGATCTGCACCCCGGTGTATTGGACGAGCGCATCAGCATGGAGGAGGAAGACCTGCGCTTTGCCGAGGAGGACACGGCACTTCGCCTTCGCATTGCGGGAGGCGCGCTGCCCGACGATCACATCGGCTCTATGGTCGATAAATGGCTTTCCCGCACGCCTGCCTTCTGTCAGCCCGACGCGCAGAAAACCGTTTCCGCCGCCGAGCGCGGCACTGCGACGCATCTGTTTCTGCAATTCTGCGATATGGAGCACGCCGCCAAGCATGGCGTTGCCGCCGAAGCCGCGCGTTTAACGGAAAAGAAATTTCTCCCGCCCCACATCGCAGAGCAGATCCGCACGGAGCAGCTGAGCCGCTTTTTCCGGAGCAACTTTTTCCACCGACTCTCGGGGGCGCGGCGCGTCTGGCGCGAGCAACGATTCCAGCTGCTCCTCCCCGCCTCCGATTTCACCGAGCATTCTGAGCTTGCCAAGGAGCTATCGGGTGAGTGGCTGCTGGTACAGGGCGTGATCGACCTGTTTTTCGAAACGGAGGACGGCAAGCTGATCCTTTGCGACTACAAGACCGATGCACTGACGGTGGAAGAGCTTCGTGATCCGCGCCTTGCCGCAGAGAAGCTGACACGTCGCCATGCCCGTCAGCTGACCTATTACGCCAAGGCACTCAGACAGCTTTGCGGACGTACGCCGGACGAGGTCGTGATCTACTCTCTGCCTCTCGGTGATACGGTACGTATGGAGATCTGAACGTCACATCAAACAGGAAGGAGAAACGCTATGGCAACGCTAAAGCCTCTCGGCATCTGCATTTGCGGTCTGAACGGCTGTGGAAAAACAACGCTGGGCAAGGTATTGGCAAGTGCTCTTGACTGCGCGCATCTGGACGCTGAGGATTACTTCTTTCCCGACGGCACCGAAAATTACGCCTCTCCACGCCCCCAAGCGGAGGCAGAGGAGACGACGGTCGCGGATATGGCAAAGCACCGCCGTTTTGTCTACTCCGCGGTCAGCGGGCATATGCGCACCCGTCCCGACGTCCAATATGACCTCGTGATCTATCTTCACGCACCGCGCACGGTCCGTCTGGAGCGCGTGGAGGCACGCTCCCGGGCAAAATTCGGAGAGCGCGTGCGCCCCGGAGGAGATCTTTACGACCGGGAGCGGGACTTTCTGACGTTTATCGCGGAGAGGTCCCCTGACCGCCTCGAGCAGTGGCTCGCCACCCTATCCTGCCCCGTGTTCCGGCTTGACGCTACTGCCGATACAGACACGCTTCTTCGTGCCATACTGTCTCAAATCAAGGACTGACATACATAAAAAGGACTTATCCCCATGCGGAATAAGTCCTTTTTCTTATACGTCTCTTCGACCCTCAAGGGCGCGGTACAGTGTGACCTCATCGGCGTACTCCAGATCGCCGCCCACGGGAATACCGTAAGCCAAGCGTGTCACCTTAACGCCAAACGGCTTCAGCAAGCGCGAAATATACATTGCGGTGGCCTCACCCTCCACGGTGGGATTGGTTGCCACGATCACCTCACGGACCTCCTCATCCTCCATGCGGGCAAGCAGCTCCTTCAGTCGGATCTGATCGGGTGTGATGCCGTTCACGGGAGAGATAACGCCGTGCAGCACGTGGTAAACTCCGCGATATTCGCGCACCTTTTCCATCGAAAGTACTGCCTTGGCATCCTCCACCACACAGATCACCCCACGGTCTCTTTGCGGATCCTCACATACGTGGCAAAGCTCGCGGTCGGTCAGATTCTGACAGACGGGACACAGGTGGATCTTTCTTTTGGCATCCATGATCGCCTGCGCAAACTCTGCCGCTTCCTCCTCGCTCATATCCAGCACGGAAAACGCCATGCGCATGGCACTTTTGCGACCGACCCCCTGCAGCTGTCCGAATTGCTCCGCCAGATGCTGGAGCGATTCAATGTATGCCGCCATTTCAGAACATGCCCGGCATATTCAAGCTGCCGGTGATCTTCGCCATCTCGGCACTGTTGGTCTCTTCCACGCGCTTGATCGCCTCGTTTACGGCGGCGACAAGAATGTCGGAAAGGGTCTCAATATCGTCGGGATCGACGATCTCGGGCTTGATATCGATGGAGAGGATCTCCTTGGTGCCGTTGATCTTTACGGTAACCACACCGCCGCCTGCGGAAATTTCATATTCGCGGGCATTCAGCTCCTCCTGCTTTTCCTCCATGTCAGCCTGCATCTTCTGTGCCTGCTTGATCATCGCGTTCATATTCTGCGGACCGCCGCCCATGCCCTTCGGTACTCTTGCTTTCATACTGATTCTCCATTCTGCCGCCATCGCGGCGCTATTATGATTTTAATTATCTTCGATCAATTCATCGATGATCGTGTCGCTCTCTTCGATTTTTTGGGGCTTGACCTCGATCACGATCTGATTCGGTGTGACGGGGGTCCCCAACACGGCACTCGCCGTCTGGCTCAAATTGCTCTTCACGCCGTCCTGATCCAACACCATTTTCGGGAAATCGGACTCGACACGGATGATGATCCTGCCGGTTTCATCCCGATAAGCGCGTGCCTGCCGCAAAAAAGACGCCGCGCCGCCATCCAAGGCTTGCATGCGGTCAGCGATCTCGATCCAGGAGCGGATCGATTTCAGCACCCGCTTGTTCTCTCCCACGGCAGGGGCAGAAGGAGCCTTCACAGCACGATCCGACTTCGCCTCCGTTGCTGTCTGCTTCGGCGCATCCGCCACCTTCTCCGCCTGCTTGGCGGGAGGAGCGGGGGGCACCGCGGAGATCACGACACCGCTGTTTACTGCCCCCTCCAGGCGAGAAATGCGGGAAAGCATCGCTTCGGGGGAGGTATCCAGCGTTTCATCGCACATACGGATCAGGGTCATCTCCGCTACCGATCTTTTCAGCGCATTGGCACGCTGCATGGCAAAGAATGCGTCATCCAGCAATTTGCAATGATACAAAAGCTGTTCCTTGGTAAAGGTATCGGTGATCGTGGCAAGCTGCTCCTGCTCGTGATCCGTCAGATCCAGATATTTGGCTGCGGAAGACGTGGATTTATATACCAGCATATCCCGATAAAAGGAGATCAGATCCTGCCAAAAAACCACGATATCCCGCGCCGAGGCGACCACCGCGGCGATCTCATCCAAGAGGACCTCATAGGAACGGTCGGCAATGGCACGGACGATCCGCACCATGTCCTCTCTGCCGCTGATCCCCACAATCTCGTTGACAAGATCCACGTTGATGGGCTTGCGGCTTCCGGCACACAACTCCAAAAGGCTGATGGCATCCCGCATACCGCCCTGCGCCTGCTTGCCCAGCAAGCGCGCTGCCTCGGGGTCCAAGGAGATCCCCTCCTGCGCGGCGATGGTCAGAAGTCTTTCCTGCAACACGGATACGGCGATCCTGCGGAACTCAAACCGCTGGCAGCGGGATACGATGGTTGCGGGCAATTTATGAAGCTCGGTCGTTGCCAGAATAAACAACACGTGGGCAGGCGGCTCCTCCAACGTTTTCAGAAGCGCGTTGAATGCGCTGATCGAAAGCATATGGACCTCGTCCACGATATAAACGCGATATTTCAGTGCCGACGGGGTGTAGACCACTTCGTCACGGATATCACGGATATTATCGACACCGTTATTGGATGCGGCGTCGATCTCCAACACGTCGGTAGCGCTTCCCGCATCGATGGATCGGCAAGCGTCACACACGCCGCAGGGAGAGCCGTGAACGGGGTTCTCACAGTTGACCGCCTTGGCTAAGATCTTGGCGCAGGTGGTCTTTCCCGTTCCGCGGGAACCGCAGAACAGATAAGCGTGACTGCACGCATTGTGGGCAACCTCATATTGTAATATGGAAGTAATATGTTCCTGACCGCAGACATCCTCAAAGCGCTGGGGTCTCCATTTGCGATACAATGCCTGATGCACGGACCATTCCCTCCTCTCGGGTATTCTTGATCAAGCAAACGGTGAGTTATACTGGCGGGCGATCTTTTCACCCAAGATCCGTCTGGTGCTGAGGTCCTGAGGGACAGTCGCACCGGGATTGTCCCGACGGTAAAGGTCAACGGCGCGCGGGATCACCAAGGTATCGATCCCGTACTGTCTGGCGATCTCCCCATCCTTCTGGGGATTGTCTCCGATGTGCATATAGCTCTTTTCCTCACCGCAAAGCGCCCGATAGTGCGCGTACAGTCCTGTCTCACGTGTCAGCCCCACGTCCGCCGCGGAGAGGATCATGGTATAATCCCGTATCTCCAGCATCTGCAACAGATCTCGCACCTGAATACCGCTCAGATAGGTATCCGCAAGGACGGTGACCGTTTTTCCGCTGTCATGTGCCATGCGCAAAAGCTCTGCCATATCGCGGCGTGGGATCATCACCTCACACTCCGCCTTCCATTCCTCTTCCATCAGCGTCTGTGTTGTTTGTTCATCCAGACCGCAGGCGGCACGCAACTGACGGTATATGTCCGGCAGGGTCGGCACGATCCCCGCATCACAAAGCTCTTTTTCGCAACGTGCGCGGCATTCTCCGAAAGGAAAAACGAGACCGCCGGGAAGACGCTGCTCCACCATGGAAAACACGTCCGCCGTACTCGGCACACGCCGCATCACAAGGGTATCCAATAAATCAAAACTCACGCAATCATGCATGAGCATCCCTTGCTCCAGATCGGATCTGTAAACGTTTCCCATGTTATCTCCCTCTTGCCTCGGACTTTCAGCCGAAATTCGACATCAAAAAAGCAAGCTGCAAAATAAGACCATACACCTCAAAATCGAGCCTTATCCCTTGGCGATCTTCGTACCCACTGCTCAAAGCAGGCGCCCTCACGGCACATGAAGTTTACCGCTTAATGCTGCTTGGTTCCCCACCTGACATGGTTCACAGTTCTTCATTGCGCAAGACCCACTCGTCAACACAGCAGAATACGACTCTATTCCGAGAAACGCGGCCCTCAAACGAGGAGTCCACCCCTGCTGTAGCGGATTTCAGGTACAGGGTGCCGCTAATCCCCCGGCTGGTATGGCCTTATTTCACAGCTTGCACTGTGCAGATACCGCACTCACGATATCCTCAAGTATATTATAACAGATTTCCGTCCGTTTTGCAAGGGTTTTGCAGAAAATTTTCTTGTACAGAAGGTAACAAAACAATTGACAATCTGTTAATTTCGTTTTATAATGATAAATATGGCATATTGCTTAAATTCCATTCAGAGGTATATTTATGACTCGATTGATCGTGATCCGCCACGCCCAAAGCGAAGGAAATCTCGGTCCCTTCTTCACGGGACACAATAACGTCTTTCTCACGCCCCACGGGCATAAACAGGCAGAAGAGACCGCACGGTTTCTGGATGCCTACCCCGCCGATGTGGCGCTCTCCAGCGATCTGCTCCGCGTTCAGCAAACGGCACGGCATACCACCGAGCGCCGCGGCATGGAGTTGATCCTTGATCCGGGTCTGCGCGAGCTGGATTGCGGCACCTGGGAGGGACAGTCGTACCCCTCGTTGATGGCGCATTTCCCCGATGAATGGAATACGTGGATCCACGATTCGATCCATATGATATTCCCCGGCGGGGAAAGCATGCAGGAGATGTGCAATCGCGTACAGCGAACCTTTGCACGGATCGAAGAGGAATACCGCGGCAAGACCGTTCTGATCTTCACGCACTGTACCCCCATCCGCACCATGATCACCAAGTGGAAGGGTCAGCCGATCTCGGCAATCAACGACCTTTACTTTCCCTATAACGCATCCGTAACCATCGTCCGCTGTGAGGATGACGGCGGATATACCATAGAGCTGGAATCCTACGACGAGCATCTGAAGCAGGCAGGGCTTCACCGCGAAAACAAAGAAGAAAAGCGCTGAGCCACACAACGAATTCATACAGAAAGGTGAAACACCATGAATATCGCAACCGATAAGATACTTGATATTATGCGCGAGGCGGGCAAGATCATGCTCCGTGCCCATGACATGGAGGCGGATGACAATTTTCAAGTCAAGCCCGGCACGACAAATTTTGTCACCGTATACGACGTGGCGGTTCAGAATTTTCTGATCGAGCATTTCAGTGCTGTCTTCCCCGACGCCGTCTATTTTGCGGAGGAAAAGGACAACGAGGCGGATGACGCGCTCAACGCGCCTCTCTGCTTTATCATCGACCCCATCGACGGCACAACAAATTTCATGCATAACTACCGCCTTTCCAGCATTTCCGTCGCCCTGCTCTCCCGCGGCAAGGTGATCTTCGGCGCGGTATACAATCCCTTCAACGGAGAGATGTTCCACGCGCGCCTCGGTGAAGGCGCATACCTGAACGACCGCCCCATCCACGTGGCTGACCGCCCGCTGGACGTTGCCATTGTGGCGATGGGGACCGTTCCCTATTATCGCGACACACTGGGCGAAAATACCTTCGCCTTTGCCAGAGATCTTTATTTCCGCGGCGGAGATATGCGCCGTCTCGGCTCCGCGGCACTGGACATGTGCGGTCTTGCCGCAGGACGGAACGACGTCTTCTGCGAGCTGACCCTCTCCCCTTGGGATTACGCGGCAGCCTCTCTGATCATCTCTGAGGCAGGCGGATACCTTGCCCAGACAGACGGCTCCCCTCTCACCTTTGACCGCCCCTGCCCCGTTCTGGGCGGTACACCGCGGGTTTGGGACGAGCTTTTGGTGATGGCGCGTAAGTATGTCTGAAAATTGCGAGCACACATGCCAATCGGACATACAGATCATGTGAAATGATTCTATTGGACGAAAAAGACTATCTCACCCAATTGCTGAGATAGTCTTTTTTATTATGAAACAGGAGGTCTTTCCACGGCAGATGCCGAAATGAATTTATCGTAGCCGGTATCCAAATTCTCAGGGAACAAGAGATAGATTGTTTCCGATTCTCCGACCGAATAAACATCGCAGTACTGCATATATACCATGTTTTTCATGATATACAAAAATTCCGAAATATGCTTCTGCTTCAATTTTTCAAGATTGTTCAACTTCTCCCCAACCGTCACAGGCGTACAAAACTTCTGCATTGCCCCCTTTGTACGGATCTCCAATACAGACAACGGGGTACCGTTTTCATCGACCCAATACTGATTGTTGGTAATATCGAGCATGATCCACTTTTCATATGCCGTATCCCAAATTTCATTCACCACATGGCAGTCGGTATCATACCCCGAATTCGGCATGATCCATACCTTTCTGGAATAGATGCCAAGCGCCAAACACATCTCATTGAGAATCTGAGCTTTGTTGCGGCAATTGATTCCCTGCGACCTGTTGTCAAGACTGTATTCTAACAAAGGCAGCGCCTTCATCTCAATATGATTATCATACCAGCTCTCATGATACAGACGCGGCGCAAATTCATCCATCAAACGTACCGCTCGCTGGAATTCACTTCCTTCACCTGCGATCCAGTCGATCTCATAGCGCTCGATCAGCTGCGCATAATCCTCATGGTCAAAGTCATAATTCAACTCAACCTCTCCGGTCTGTCGCATTTTGAGATTGTTTCTTAAAATGCCGGATTCCATGATATAGATCTCTTCCGTGGATTGCAGATAGCTCTCCGCAGAAAAGAACAACAAATAAACGTTCAACCCCACACTTGCCGATAACAACAATGATATTACAACCAGGACCGCCTTCGTGTTTTTTTTCATCGTGATCCTCCGAGGATTAAGAAATAAAAGAAACCCCACTCGCTCTCGCAAGTAGGGTTTGGTGGAGACAATAAGAGTTGAACTTATGACCTCATGCATGTCAAGCATGCGCTCTAACCAACTGAGCTATGCCTCCGTGACAACATTGTTATTATACCACATCTTTTCAAAAAATGCAATACCTTTTTTGAAATTTCTTCAAAAAATTTCTGTTTTTTTCAAAGAAACCGCTCCGCCGTGGCGGAGCGGTTTGCAGTATATCTTGACCGATTACTCTGCGTCGATCAGCTTGATGATTGCCATCTCAGCGGCATCACCGCGGCGGGGACCCATCTTATAGATCTGGGTGTAACCACCGTTTCTGTTCTCGTACTTGGGAGCGATCTCGGAGAAGAGTTTGGTAACTACATCCTCCTTGGTGATGGTCGCAAGTGCGGCACGACGGCTTGCAAGAGTGTTCTTCTTGCCGAGAGTGATCATTTTTTCAGCGAGAGAACGAACTTCCTTTGCTCTGGGAAGTGTGGTTTCCACAGAACCGTTCTCCAGCAGATAAGTTACAAGACCACGCAGCATAGCATTTCTATGCGCAGTAGGTCTGCCAAGCTTTCTGTTTCCGGACATGGATATTTCCTCCTTCTGACATACTTTGTTTTCAGTTCTGCATTCTGTTCTTCGGAATTACTCTTCCTCTTTCTTGAGGTCGAGACCCAGCGAATGCAACTTCTGGATGACTTCTTCCAGCGATTTCTTACCGAGGTTACGAACCTTGATCATGTCTTCCTCGGTACGGTTGGTCAGATCTTCCACTGTGTCAATGCCGGCACGCTTCAAGCAGTTGAAACTGCGTACAGACATGTCAAGCTCCTCAATGGTCATCTCAAGGACCTTCTCCTTGATGGTCTCTTCTCTCTCAACCATGATTTCTGCCTTCTTTGCTTCATCGGACAAATCCACAAACAAGTTGAGATGCTCGTTGAGAATCTTGGCACCGAGCGAAATCGCTTCTTTTGCCGAAATGGTTCCGTTGGTCAGAACCTCCAGCGTCAGCTTATCAAGGTCGGTTACGGTACCGACACGGGTATTTTCAACCGTATAATTGACATTATAAACGGGGGTGTAGATAGAGTCTGTGTAAATCGTTCCGATCGGTGCGGACACGTTGGTGCCCAGCAACGAATTATGGATCTGCTTGTTACGCTCCTGAGAAACGTAACCGCGGCCGGAATCGAAGGTCAGCTCCATATACAGTCTTTCATTCTCGCTTACCGTAGCAATGTGGTGGTCGGGGTTGAGAATCTCGATATCGGAATCCACTTTGATGTCTCCCGCGGTGACATCCTTCTCGCCGGTCACATCAATGATCACCGTCTTGGGACCGTTGGTGTGGAGTCTGGCGACGATGCCCTTCACGTTCAGAACGATCTCGGTCACATCTTCCTTCACGCCGGGTACTACAGAGAATTCATGCAGCACGCCGTCGATCTTGATGCTGGTTACCGCGTAGCCGGGCAGGCTGCTCAGCAGAACTCTGCGGAGAGAGTTGCCGAGGGTAATGCCAAAGCCGCGCTCCAGGGGATCCACGATGAACTTACCGCTCTTACCATCATCACTCAAATTCACGGTTGTAATATTGGGCTTCTCTATCTCAATCATTCCAAATAACCCTCCTTAAAATTTTGCATACATTCTTCAGATGCTTCTCTCTGTTACACGCATACCGCCATCCGTAAGATCCGCGGCTGCATGTAAGCAGACAGCGGATATTACTTGGAGTAGAGCTCGACGATAAGCTGTTCGTTGAACGGGAAATCAATGTCGTCTCTCTCAGGCATTGCAACTACCTTTGCGGAGAGATTTTCCTTATCGGTTTCCAGCCACTTGGGTGCGATCTTGGCGGGCATAGCCTCAGCCAGAGCCTTGCACTTGGGGGAATTGCGGAAATTATCCATAACCTTAACAACATCACCTACGCGAACGATGATAGAAGGAACGTTAACCTTCTTGCCGTTCACGGAGAAATGCTCGTGCAGAACCAGCTGGCGAGCTTCGTTGCGGCTCTCTGCCATGCCCATTCTGTAGACAACATTGTCAAGACGACGCTCCAGCAGCTTGAGCAGGTTCTCACCGGTCATGCCCTGGGTGCGCTCAGCCTCCTCGTAGTAGTTTACAAACTGCTTCTCGAGGACACCGTAATATCTTCTGGTCTTCTGCTTCTCACGGAACTGAACACCATACTCCTTCATCTTCTTGTTTGCTGCGCCGTGCTGACCGGGAGCAGTATTTCTGCGATCCAGTGCGCACTTTCCGGAAGTGCAACGATCGCCCTTCAGGAACAGCTTGGTGCCTTCTCTGCGGCACAGTCTGCAAACAGGTCCGGTATATCTTGCCATAACTATTTATCCTCCCTATTTGATTATACGCGTCTGCGCTTAGGCGGTCTGCAACCGTTGTGCGGGATGGGGGTAACGTCCTTGATCAGCGTGATCTGCAGACCAACGGTCTCCAGTGCGCGGATTGCGGACTCACGGCCGGAGCCGGGACCCTTCACGAATACTTCAACGGTCTTCATACCATGTTCCATAGCAGCCTTTGCAGCGGTTTCAGCTGCAGTCTGAGCGGCATACGGAGTAGATTTTCTGGAACCCTTGAAACCGAGCTCACCGGCGGATGCCCAAGATACAGCGTTTCCGGCGGTATCGGTGATGGTTACGATCGTGTTGTTGAACGTTGCGCGAATATGAACAGCACCTTTTTCGATGTTCTTACGCTCGCGACGCTTCTTGACAGCTTTCGCAGTAACTTTTGCCATCTTTTATGCCACTCCTTTACTTCTTCTTGTTTGCAATGGTCTTTGCGGGACCCTTACGTGTTCTTGCATTGGTCTTGGTTCTCTGACCTCTTACCGGCAGACCTCTTCTGTGTCTGATACCGCGGTAGCAGTTGATCTCCTGCATTCTCTTGATGTTCAGACCGACTTCACGGCGGAGGTCACCCTCTACGGTGTACTCGTTCTCAATAACATCACGAAGCTTTGCAACTTCTTCTTCGGTCAGATCCTTGGCGCGGGTGTCCGGATTGATGCCGGTCTTTGCCAGGATTTCGATTGCGCTGCTGCGGCCGATACCGTAAATATAGGTAAGAGCAATCTCAACGCGCTTCTGATTCGGAATATCAACACCAGCTATACGAGCCATGCTTTTTCACCTCTCTGATTGGTTTTGTTGTTGGCTTAGCCCTGTCTCTGCTTATGCTTGGGGTTCTCGCAGATGACCATGACGCGACCTTTTCTCTTAATGATCTTGCACTTTTCGCAGATCTTCTTAACGGATGGCTTTACCTTCATTGTACTACACCATTCCTTTCTTTAGCGTTATTTAGCACGCCAAGTGATGCGACCCTTGTCAAGGTCGTATACGGATACTTCAACAGTAACCTTATCACCCGGCAAAATTCGGATATAATTCATGCGCAGCTTACCCGAAATATGAGCGATAACGATATGCTCATTCGGAAGCTTTACCTTGAAGGTTGCGTTGGGCATTGCCTCAACTACCACACCTTCAAATTCAATGACATCATCCTTCGGCAATTTGATTCCCTCCCTCACTTGGTGGTTTGTGTGCTTTACCAGTCTTTCTCGATCTGTGTCAGAACCAGCGCACCGTTGTCCGTCAAGGCAACCGTGTTTTCATAGTGGGCGGAGAGCGAGCGGTCTGCGGTCTTGACCGTCCAACCGTCGGAAAGCTCTCTCACCTCATGGGTTCCGACGTTTACCATGGGTTCAATGGCAAGTGCCATGCCGGAACAGATCCGAACACCTCTGCCTGCCGTACCAAAATTGGGTACGTCGGGAGATTCATGAAGCTCATGACCGATCCCGTGACCGACATAGCGGCGCACCACGCTGAAGCCGTGATCCTCCACGACCTTCTGAATGGCGGAACCGACGTCTCCGATCCGATTTCCGGGACGAACCTGAGCAAGACCGGCAAAGAAGCTGTTGCGAGTAACTTCAATCAGCTTTTTCGCTTGATCACTGACCTCCCCTACCGCAATGGTTCTGGCGGCATCACCGTGAAATCCTTTATAGAAGGCTCCCACGTCCACCTTGACGATATCGCCCTCGCGGATCATCGTCTTATGAGACGGGATCCCGTGGATCACCTCGTCGTTGATGGAGATGCAGGCGCTTCCGGGAAAACCGCCGTATCCGAGGAAGGAGGGCTTTGCGCCGCACTTCTCAATATACCGGCGAATGATGTCATCCAGTTGCTTGGTAGTCATGCCGGCATGAAGGGCATCCCGGGCTGTCAGCAACGCTTCCCCCGTGATGCGGCCGGCATCTTTCATGGCAGCAATCTGAAGTGAGTTCTTGATCTGTATCATTTGGCTACGGTGACCATACCTTTCTGAGTTTCGGAGCTTCGCGCTCCAAGGATCCGATCCGATGGCAACGGGATCCCGTTGCCATCCAGCTCGAATCAAACCTTGCTCAGTGCCTCGAATACCAGCTTGGTGGTATCGGCAACCTCTTCCTGACCCTCTACGCAGATCAGTTTGCCCTTTGCTGCGTAATAGCTCTTGACCGGCTCGGTCTGGCTATGGAAGGTGTTCAGGCGATTGAGAACAGTTTCGGGTTTGTCATCCGCACGAATTACCAACTCAGCACCGCACTTGTCGCAGACATCTGCGGTTGCCGAGGGCTTATACAGTACATGATAGGATGCGCCGCACTTGAGGCAGGTGCGACGGCCACTCATACGAGTGACGATCGTCTCATCGGGAACCTCAAGGGAAAGGACTGCATCGATCTGTACGCCCATGGCGTCGAGCGCTTCTGCCTGAGGGATAGAGCGCGGGAAGCCATCCAGGATGAATCCATTCTTACAAGCATCTGTAGCGAGATGTTCTTTGATGATATCGATCACAACAGCATCGGGGACCAATTTGCCTGCGTCGATATAGGACTGAGCCTGCTTACCAAGCTCGGTACCGCCCTTGATGGCGCTACGCAAAATATCGCCTGTCGAAATTGCGGGGATGTTGAATTTTGCGGAAATGTTCTCAGACTGAGTACCTTTCCCGGCGCCGGGAGCGCCCATAATAATCAAATTCATAACTATTCTCCGTAAATCCTGTTTGTTATCAGTCAAGGAATCCCTTATAGTTGCGCATTGTCATCTGAGCTTCGATATCGCGGAAGGTTTCCAGCGCAACACCGACAACGATCAGCATGGAGGAGCCTCCGAATGCGAATGCGGTGAATGCGGTGTTGGTCGAATCGATCCACATGATGATCATGTTGACCAGAATCGGGAAGCCGGCAATGAAAGCCAAGAAAAGTGCGCTCAGAAGGGTGATACGGTTCAGTACCTTAGAGATGAACTCTGCAGTAGGACGACCGGTACGAATACCGGGAACAGCACCACCGTTATTCTTGATGTTGTTAGCAACTTCGATGGGGTTGAAGCTGATCATCACGTAGAAGAATGCAAAAGCAAAGATCAGAATGATGTACAGCACCAGATACAGGGGGCTGGTGTAGTTGAATACGTTCAGAACACCCTGCCAGAAGCTGCTGTTGGGGAAGAATGCAGCGATCGTTGCGGGAAGAGAAACGATCGAGGATGCGAAGATGATCGGCATAACGCCGTTCATGTTCAGAGAGATCGGAAGATTGGAGGACTGACCGCCATACATCTTACGGCCGACAACTCTCTTAGCATACTGGATCGGAATTCTTCTTTCCGAGTTGGTGAACCAGACGACCAGGACAACAACTGCTGCCAGGCCGATCACGGTAAAGATGGCAAGGATCAGACCGAATACGCTGAAGCCCTTGAAGCCACCCTGAGTGAATACCATGTACCAGAGACTGGAAACCATGGAGGGAACGCTTGCGATGATGTTCGCAAACAGAATGATGGAAATACCGTTGCCAATTCCCTTTTCATTGATCTTCTCTGCCAACCACATGATCAAGGATGCGCCTGCGCAGTAGCAAGCGATGATGACGATCTGAGCGAAGACAGAGTCGTTGGTCAGCATACCGGTGCTCTTGAGGTACGCGGAGTAACCCCAAGCGGTGATCAGTGCCAGCGCTACCGTGCAGTAGCGGGTAATGGCAGTGATCTTCTTCTTGCCTTCCTCACCACTCTTTGCAAGCTTTTCAAGCGCGGGAATGGCGATGGTCAGCAGCTGAATCACGATGGATGCTGTGATATAGGGAGAAACAGACAGTGCAAACAGGGTTGCTCGTCCGAATGCTTCACCGGAGAGCAGGTTCATATACTGGAAAATCGATCCGGCAGTCAGTTCCTTGAACTGAGTCAATACGTCAGCACTGACCCACGGAACAGGAATATTTGCACCCAAGCGGTAAAGGACGACGATAAGCAATGTGAAGAGGAGCTTTGACTTGAGTTCCGGAACCTTCCAAGCATTTTTTAACGTCTGAAACACCTTATTCCACCTCGATCTTTCCACCTGCTGCTTCTATCTTTTCTTTAGCGGTTGCAGAAAAGACTGCCGCTTTCACGGTGATTTTTTTGGTGATCTCACCGTTACCGAGGACCTTCAGACCGTCGTTAGCCTTGCGAACGATCTTCTTCTCCATCAGAGCAGCGAGGTCGACTACTGCACCGTCTTCAAACTTATTGAATACATCGACGTTAACAATAGAGTAAGTGTTGCCAAACTTATTGTGGAAGCCTCTCTTGGGAAGCTTTCTGTACAGCGGAATCTGGCCACCTTCGAAACCGGGTCTTACACCGCCGCCGGAGCGAGCGTTCTGACCCTTGTGACCCTTACCTGCGGTCTTGCCGTTGCCGGAACCGGCACCTCTACCAACTCTGAACGACTTGGTGGCAGAACCTTCAGCGGGTTTGAGTTCATGAAGCTTCATTTTCCGTTTCCTCCTTAAGCGTTTTCTACCTTGACAAGGTGTGCGAGTACTCTGATCTTGCCGGCCAGCACAGCATCATCCTTGCAAACGATGCTATCGCCGATCTTGCGCAGACCCAGAGACTTTGCGGTTGCCTTCTGATTGGGGATGGCACCGATCAGGCTTTTAACAAGAGTTACTTTCTTCATTGTTCAGTACCTCCTATCAACCTTTGACCTGCTCAACGCTGATGTCACGGATCTTCGCAACTTCTTCAGCGGTACGCAGAGCCTTCAGACCCTCGATCGTAGCCTTGACAACGTTGGTGGGGTTGTTGGAGCGGAGGCACTTAGCGCGAACGTTGTGAATGCCTGCCAGCTGCAGAACCTTTCTGACCTTGTCACCTGCGATGATACCGGTACCGTTTGCAGCGGGCTTCAGGATAACCTTGCCTGCACCAAACTCACCGATAACCTCGTGAGGAATGGTAGTACCCTTGAGGGATACGGTAATCATGTTCTTCTTTGCATCTTCAATGCCCTTGCGGATAGCTTCGGGAACCTCAGCTGCTTTTCCGAGACCTACGCCGACATGACCGTTACCGTCACCGACAACCATCAGTGCAGCAAAACGGGCAACACGACCACCTTTTACGGTCTTGGAAACACGGTTCAGTGCAACAAGCTGTTCGGGCAGAAGCTCGAGCTCGTTGACATTAATAATGTTAGCCATGTTATTTTTCTCCTGAAATGTTCAAAATTAATTTGTTTGAACAGTGTACAAACCGGACTGAACGGGAATCCCGATCAGAACTTCAGGCCGCCCTCGCGAGCGCCGTCAGCCAACTCCGATACACGTCCGTGATAAAGATAGCCGCCTCTGTCGAATACGACTTCGGTGATACCCTTAGCCAATGCCTTTTCAGCCAGCTTTGCGCCGACCTTTCTGGCAGCTTCCTTGTTGCTGCCAATGCCCTCGAAATCCTTCTCCTGGGTGGAAGCGGAAACAAGGGTTACGCCTGCAACGTCATCAATGATCTGAGCACTGATGTGTGCGTTGGAGCGATATACGCAGAGACGAGGACGAGCGGCAGTGCCGGAGATCTTCGCTCTGACTCTCTTATGTCTCTTCAGACGAGTCTGATTAGAATCTTTTCTCGATACCATTTCTGTCCACTCCTTTCAATTACTTACCGCTGGCCTTACCGACCTTGCGACGGATAACTTCGTCAACGTACTTGACACCCTTGCCATGATACGGCTCAGGCGGACGCTTGGAGCGAATGAAGGCTGCGGCTGCGCCGACCTTCTGCTTATCAATACCGCTGACGTCGATCTTGATGGAATCGGTAACGGTGTAAGTGATACCGTCAGCCTCATCGATCTTGATCGGATGGGAGTGACCGAGGTTGAGTACCAGAGTCTTGCCCTGCTTTGCAGCCTTGTAACCAACACCGACGATCTCGAGCTTCTTGGTGAAGCCGTTGAGTACGCCTTCGATCATGTTGGCAACGTTCGCGCGGGTAGTACCGTGCAGAGCCTTATTGAGGTTATCCTCAGCGTGACGCTCGACGATCACCTCATTGCCCTCTACCTTAACGGTGATCAGGCTGTGATAATTCTCAGTGAGAGTTCCCTTAGGACCCTTGACACTGACAACGTGAGCTGCCTCGTCAATGGTCACAGTTACGTTTGCGGGGATCGCAATAGGCATTCTACCAATTCTTGACATGTTCTTTACCTCCCGCTTTTATTACCAGACAAAGGCAAGAACTTCGCCGCCGACCTTCAGGGTGCGTGCCTTTTTGTCGGTCATGATGCCCTTAGAGGTGGAAACGATAGCGATGCCCAGACCGTTCATAACCTTCGGCATATCCTCGTAGCCGGCGTATACACGCAGACCGGGCTTGGATACGCGGCGAATGCCACGAATGACCTTCTGTTTACCGTTGGTGTACTTGAGAGTAACGCGGATAACGCCCTGCTTACCATCTTCGATGGTCTGATAGCTCTTGACATAACCCTCAGCGACCAGGATATCGGCAATAGCCTTCTTCATGTTGGATGCCGGAATATCAACAGTCGCGTGCTTCGCATCGTTTGCGTTGCGGATTCTGGTGAGCATATCGGCAATTACGTCTGACATTTGCATAGTATAAATCCTCCTATATGCAAGTTAATTTCTTGCTGCCGAATTGTCAGGTTCGGCGGCATATCGGTGGTAAATCCGCGCCGCGTGCGGCGCGAGATTCCTTCCGATAGGGTGGAGCGGTTTATTCAACCTTTATTGCAAGCGGTTGTGTTTTTACCGCTGAGCAATTCGATTTGGGGCAATCCGCGGATTACCAGCTTGCCTTCTTTACGCCCGGAATTTCGCCCTTGTAAGCGAGGTTACGGAAGCAAATACGGCAGATTCCGAACTTACGGAGATATGCGTGGGGACGACCACAGATCTTGCATCTGTTGTAGCGGCGGGTGGAGAACTTAGGCTCTGCCTGCTGCTTCAGAATCATTGACTTCTTTGCCATTCTTCTCTTCCTCCTAATTACTCTGCGAAGGGAGCGCCCATCAGCTTGAGGAGCTCTCTGGCTTCTTCATCGGTCGTAGCAGTGGTTACGAAGCAGATGTCCATACCACGGATCTTCTCGACCTTGTCGTACTCGATCTCGGGGAAAATCAGCTGCTCTTTCAGACCGAGCGCATAGTTTCCGCGACCATCGAATGCGTTGGGATTGATACCCTTGAAGTCACGAACGCGGGGGAGAGCGAAGTTGAACAGTCTGTCCATGAACTCGTACATCTTCTCGCCGCGGAGAGTAACCTTTGCACCGATCTTCGAGCCCTCGCGGAGCTTGAAGTTTGCAACGGACTTCTTAGCGTAGGTGGGAACTGCCTTCTGACCGGAGATCAGACCAAGCTCCTCGATGATGGTATCGATGACCTTAACGTTCTCCTTAGCGTCGCCGGCACCCACGTTGATGACGATCTTGTTCATCTTGGGGATCTGCATCACGCTCTGATACTCATACTTCTTCATGAGAGCAGGAGCAACTTCAGCGGTGTAGAATTCTTTCAGTCTTGCTGCCATTGTGCCTTACCTCCCAATCAAAGTTCCTGTCCGCATTTTGCACAAACGCGAACCTTCTTGCCATTGTCAAGGACCTGAGTCTTGACTCTGACGCCCTTACCGCACTTGGAGCAGTAGTGAGCGACCTTGCAGGCGTAGATAGCGCCTTCGGTATCAACGATACCGCCGGTCTCACCCTGTCTGCGGGGCTTAACATGCTTGTGAACCTTGTTCACACCCTCAACGATGACCTTGCCCTCCTTGGGGGAAACCTCAAGGACCTTGCCCTTGACGCCCTTGTCGTCACCGGAGAGAACGATAACGGTATCGTCTTTCTTAATATGCAGGTTTGCCATTTTCACGATACCTCCTTACAGAACTTCGGGAGCCAGAGAGAGGATCTTCAGATAATCCTTCTCGCGGAGCTCTCTTGCCACAGGCCCAAAGATACGGGTACCGGTGGGGTTCTTATCTTCCTTAATGATTACCGCAGAGTTCTCGTCAAACTTGATGTAGGAACCGTCTGCACGCTTGATGCCGTGAACGCTTCTTACAACAACTGCCTTGACGACCTGACCCTTTTTCACAACGCCACCGGGAGCAGCTTTCTTAACGCAAGCTACGATGACGTCTCCGATGCCGGCATATCTGCGAGCAGTACCGCCCAGAACGCGGATGCACATGATCTCCTTAGCACCGGTGTTATCGGCAACCTTCAAAATTGTCTGTTGCTGAATCACTTTGTCTTCCTCCTGATTTCAATACGATATTCGACGTATCTACTATAAATCGTGATTACCGACTAATTATTTAGCCTTCTCAATGATGGTAACGACGCGCCATCTCTTGGTCTTGGACAGCGGTCTGGTTTCCATGATCTCAACCTTGTCGCCGATGCCGCAAGCATTTTCCTCATCGTGAGCGTGGACCTTCAGGGTGCGCTTGATGATCTTGCTGTATACGGGGTGCTTTACGTTGTCGCGGATCGCAACCACAACGGTCTTATCCATCTTGTTGCTGATGACCTCGCCAACGCGAGTTTTTCTGAGTGCTCTTTCTTCAGTCATGACGATACCTCCTTATGCGTTCTTCTCGCAAAGAACGGTCATCACACGAGCGATGTCCTTCTTTACGTCCGCAATTTTGTGCGGGTTGTCAAGCTGATTGATCGCATGCTGGAAACGGAGGTTGAACAGCTCGCTCTTCAGCTCCTTGAGCTTTGCGTTCAGCTCTTCAGCAGTCATCTCTCTGATATCTTTTGCTTTCACTGCTTATACCTCCTCATTTTCCTTCATGATGAACTTGCACTTGATCGGCAGCTTGTGGCTTGCCAGACGCATAGCCTCTCTTGCTACCTCTTCGGATACGCCGTCCATCTCGAACATGATTCTGCCCGGCTTAACGACTGCTACCCAGTACTCAGGCGAACCCTTACCGGAACCCATTCGAGTCTCGGCAGGCTTCTCAGTGATCGGCTTGTCGGGGAAAATCTTGATCCATACCTGACCGCCACGCTTGGTGTAACGGGTCATTGCGATACGGGCAGCCTCGATCTGATTGGAGGTGATCCAAGCAGGCTCGGTCGCTACCAGACCATAGATACCGTTGGACAGGGTGTTGCCACGGCTTGCTTTACCGGTAAGTCTGCCACGATGAACACGGCGGAACTTAACTCTCTTCGGCATTAACATTACTTTCTGCCCCCTTCTCTGGGTGCTCTGTCGTTGTTACGCGCACCGTGATAGTTGTTGTTTCTGCGGTCACCGCGGTTGTTATCTCTGCGATCTCTGCGGAAGTTGTTGTTTTCCTTGGGAGCAACAGTAGAGGTACGGTTGACTTCGTTCAGGATCTCGCCCTTGTAGATCCAAACCTTGATACCGATCTTACCGTAGGTGGTGTTAGCCTCCCAGAAGCCGTAGTCGATATCTGCGCGCAGAGTCTGCAGCGGAATGGTACCCTCATGGTAGTGCTCGACTCTTGCGATTTCTGCACCGCCCAGACGGCCGGAGCAGCTGATCTTGATACCCTTAGCACCAAGTCTCATGGTGTTACGGATTGCCATCTTCATGGCACGGCGGAACATAACGCGTCTTTCCAGCTGAGATGCGATATTTTCAGCAACCAGCTGAGCGCTGAGGTCGGGCTGTCTGATCTCAACAACGTTGAGAGCAACGGGCATACCTACCATCTTCTCCAGAGCAGTCTTGTACTTCTCGATCTCGACACCGCCGCGGCCGATTACCATGCCGGGCTTAGCGCAGTGAATGAACACTCTGACTCTGTGAGAGTCGCGCTCGATCTCGATCTTCGGAACGCCTGCAGCCTGAAGCTCGTTCTTCAGATACTTTCTGATCTTGTAGTCGGAAACCAGGGTGTCGCCGAATACTTCATCTTTGACAAACCATCTGGAATCCCAGTTCTTGATTACGCCCACGCGAAAACCGTGGGGATTCACTTTCTGACCCATTTAAGCTTAACCTCCTTCTCTTAGACTCGTTCTTTAACTACAATGGTAACATGGGATGTTCTCTTAAGAATTCTGTCTGCGCTACCCTTTGCTCTCGGCATGATTCTCTTCAGAGTCGGGCCGGGGCATACGAAGCACTCGGAGACGTAGAGCTTAGAGGGATCCATGTGGAAATTGTTTTCTGCGTTTGCAATTGCACTTCCCAGCAGTTTTACCAGGTACTCAGATGCGCTCTTGGGGGTGTTCTTGAGGATCGCCATCGCAACACCGGCATCCTTGCCTCTGATCAGATCGAGCACGATCTTAACCTTGCGCGGGGAAATTCTTGCATATTTGAGATGAGCTTTTGCTTCCATTTCGAATTTTCCTCTCTATCAAATTTGCGAATTATTTACCGTTGTTGGATGTCTTGGAGCCTGCGTGGCCCTTGAACGTTCTGGTAGGTGCAAACTCACCGAGCTTGTGACCGACCATATCTTCTACAACATACACCGGAACGTGCTTTCTGCCGTCATGAACAGCAATGGTATGACCGACAAACTCCGGGAAAATGGTAGAAGAACGGGACCAAGTCTTCAGAACCTTCTTCTCACCCTTGTTGTTCATTTCAACAACACGGTTGAACAGCTTTTCCTCTACATAAGGAGCCTTTTTCAAACTTCTGCTCATATCCTTTTCCCTCCTTATTTAGCGTTTCTGCGCTTGACAATGAACTTGTCAGTCTTAGCTTTCTTGTTTCTGGTCTTATAACCCAGAGCAGGCTTGCCCCAAGGAGTAAGCGGGCCGGGATGACCGATCGGGCTGCGGCCCTCACCACCACCGTGGGGGTGATAGCAGGGGTTCATGACAGAACCGCGGACAGTAGGACGGATGCCCTTATGTCTGGTCTTACCTGCCTTACCGACCTTGACATTCTCATGCTCAAGGTTGCCGACCTGACCAATGGTTGCCTTGCAGTCCAGACGGATGAAGCGAACCTCGCCGGAAGGAAGTCTGACCTGAGCCATACCGTTCTCTTCCTTGGAGATCAGCTGTGCAGCGGAGCCTGCGGAGCGAACCAGCTGACCGCCCTTACCGGGGTAGATCTCGATGTTGTGGATCATGGTACCCACGGGGATGTTAGCGATCGGAAGGGTGTTACCGGGCTTGATATCTGCATCTGCGCCGGAGTAAACCTTGTCGCCGTCCTTCAGACCGACAGGAGCCAGAATGTAGGACTTGTCGCCCTCTTCGTTCTGAAGCAGAGCGATGTAAGCGGAGCGGTTGGGGTCGTACTCGATGCCGATTACGGTAGCGGGAGACTCATTCTGACGCTTGAAGTCGATGATTCTGTACTTGACCTTGTTACCGCCGCCTCTGTGGCGAACAGTGATCTTGCCGTAGCTGTTACGGCCGGAGTGCTTTTTCTTAACCTCGATCAGGCTCTTTTCGGGGGTGAACTTGGTGATCTCCTCAAAGGTGGGAGCCGTCATATTTCTTCTCGAGGGAGTTGTGGGCTTATACTTAATCGTAGGCATTCTTCTCTTCCTCCTACTATTAGTTCAAACCATCAAAGAATGCGATGGTCTTGGAATCAGCCTTCAGCGTAACGATGGCTTTCTTCCACTCCGAAGTATAGCCGATCTGGTAGCGGACTCTCTTCGGTTTCTTCTTCATGTTGATGGTACGCACACACGCAACCTCAACACCGAACATCTTTTCAACAGCCTCTGCGATCTCGGGCTTGGTGGCATCCTTAGCGACCTTGAAAGTGTAGGTCTTGTTTGCCATTCTGTCCATGCTTGCTTCCGTGATGACAGGCTTAATGATGATTTCTTCAATCGACTTCATTATGCGTATACCTCCTCAAGCATAGTAACAGCAGCCTTATCAAGGACGACCTTGCCGGCATTCAGAATGTCATAGACATTGATGGTGTTGTAAAGGGTGGTCTTAACGCCCTGGATGTTTGCGCAGCTCTTAACGATCTGAGCATTGACCTCGGGAAGAACGATCAGTGCCTTTCTGTCAGCGCCGATAGCATTCAGCATGTTGACCATAACGCGGGTCTTGTAACCCTCTGCCTTGATCTGATCAACAACGATGAGATCACCGGCAGCGACCTTAGCGGAAAGTGCGCTGTACAGAGCAACTCTCTTGGTCTTCTTGTTCATGTCGAGGCGGTAATCTCTGGGCTTAGGGCCGAGAGCAACACCACCGTGATACCACTGGGGAGCACGGGTAGAGCCCTGACGAGCGCGACCGGTACCCTTCTGTCTCCAGGGCTTCTTACCGCCACCGGAAACCTCGGTGCGGGTCAGAGTGGACTGTGTGCCCTGTCTCTGGTTCATCAGATAAGCTCTGACGGCAGCGTGGAGGACAGCACCATTTACATCTGCGCCGAAGATCACATCGGACAGAGCGATTTCGCCGACTTCCTTGCCGGCCATGTCAACAACTTTTACGTTTGGCATTGTAATTCCTCCTTCCGCTTATGCTTTAACCGAATCGCGGATGAAGACGATACCGCCCTTGGCACCGGGAATGGCACCCTTAACAGCGATGAGGTTCTTCTCTGCGTCGATCTTAACAACATTCAGATTCTGTACAGTAACCTGCTCGTTACCGTACTGACCTGCCATCTTCTTGTTCTTGAAGATTCTGGCGGGGTCGATAACACCCATGGAACCGGACTGACGATGGATAGGACCAACGCCGTGGGTTGCCTGCAGCTTGTGCAGATTCCATCTCTTGATCGCACCGGTGTATCCGCGGCCCTTTGTCATACCTGTTACGTCGACCTTGTCGCCTGCGGCGAAGGTATCGGCGGTTACGACATCACCAACGTTGTAAGCGGAGCAATCGTCAAGGCGGAACTCCTTGAGGTGCTTCTTGGCAGCAACGCCTGCCTTTTCAAAATGGCCTTTTTCAGCCTTGGTCATGTGCTTCTCCTTGACTTCCATGAAGCCGAGCTGGATTGCATCATAACCGTCGTTTTCGCTGGTCTTCTTCTGTGCAACAACACAGGGACCTGCTTCGATTACCGTCACCGGGATGACATTACCGATCTCGTCGAAGATCTGAGTCATACCGACTTTTCTGCCGATAATACCCTTTTTCATTTTTGTTTCCTCCTGAAGATTATTGGTTGACGCTTGGATTTCCTCAGTTCTGCAGGAACGTCAACATGATCAACAAGCCGCCGCATCATTGCGGCATTTTGTTTTGGTGTGTTTGGCGCGCATCAAAGCTTAACTTCGATCTCTACGCCGGCGGGAAGTTCAACATTCATCAATGCGTCTACGGTCTTCTGAGACGGCTTGATAATGTCGATCAGTCTCTTGTGCGTACGCAGCTCGAACTGCTCGCGGCTATCCTTGTACTTGTGAACTGCACGAAGGATGGTTACGATTTCCTTCTCCGTAGGGAGCGGAATGGGACCGGAAACGGTTGCGCCGTTTCTCTTTGCCACGTCAACGATCTTCTCTGCTGCGGTATCGATCAGGGTGTGATCGTAGCTCTTGAGTCTGACTCTGATTTTTTCCTTGACTGCCACTTGCTTTTGCCTCCTTGAAAAATTTGCTTGTCGGTGTATCAGGAGTTCTTTAATGCCGGAAGAACTCTTTCGTACCGAGCTTGCATTTTTTGGAGTTCGAAGCTTTACACGGTTCCGGGTGTTTCGCCGCTCCCCTTACAAAAACCGGAAAACATCTGTGTGTCAGCATATCACACCAGACCGATTCCGGATCGAGGACCTACGGCGCGCCCATCGGTAAAGCACCGATTTCCGCCCGATTTTCGGACATACTCCGCGAAAATTACCCGCATCTCTGCGGCAACCTCTCGCATCTTCGCACATCAAGCCTATATATTCTATCACATCATTTACAAAATTGCAATAGTTTTCCGAATATTTTTTACTCTCGAATTTGTAGAAATAGAGAAAATATTTCAGTCGTACATTGTGCATATAGCACAAAATCGGAGCAAATAACACAAAAAAGCGTCTCAAAAGCCAAGCAAACCGCCCTGCTTTACACCTTTTTTTGAGGTATCGGCAGGACGGTCCACATATTTTTTCTGTTATTTTTGTTCAATTTGCCCGTTTATTTCAAAGGAAGATACGATTTTCCCACTCCAAAACGATGTTTTCAGCGATTCCCCGCCCTCATCGCATTCAAAACGGTGATCACAGCCGCCCCGACGTCGGCAACCAGTGCCAATTCCATCGACGGCAGGACCAAAACGCAAAGAAGTGCAACAACGATTTTCATTCCAAGCGAGATCACAATATTCTGATTGGCGATGCGAACCGTTTTCCGTGCCGATCTGACCGCCTCGGGAAGACGGGCGAGCGAATCATACATCAGGATCGCGTCCGCCGCCTCCACCGTTACCGCCGAGCCGCCGCTGCCCATAGCGATACCGATATCGCTTGCCGCAATGGCGGCAGAATCGTTCAAGCCGTCGCCGCAGAAAGCGACTGTACCGCGACTCTTTTTCTTTTGTTCACGGTAGATCCGCTCCAGCAGTTCCAGCTTCTCGGCGGGCATCCGCTCGGCGTATATCTCGGTGATACCAACCGCTTCCGCCACTTCCCGCACCGCCGTCACCGTGTCACCGCTCAGGATCGCCGTTCGGGTCACGCCCAGGCGCTGCAGCTCGGCAATTGATTCCTTAGCTCCACTCTTCACATGAGAGGAAAAAGTCAGCGCGCCGAGGTACGAGCCATCCCACGCAAGATAGATCGCTGTCTCCGTCACAGAGGGAA
This sequence comes from Clostridia bacterium, assembly GCA_017452525.1. Taxonomy (GTDB): domain Bacteria; phylum Bacillota; class Clostridia; order Oscillospirales; family CAG-272; genus RGIG3947. The sequence goes on along the minus strand of JAFTMG010000005.1, from coordinate 26,971 downwards.
CCGTGATCCCCTCCTCCGCCAGCAATCGCGCATTGCCACACAGAACTTTTCTTCCTTCTATATATGCACGTATTCCTCGTCCCGGCAAATTTTCCACGCCGGAGAGCTCTCGGTCAGATCTCATGCCTCGCAGTGCCTCGCAATAGGTCTGCGCCGCCACATGCGGACTGTGCATCAGCGTCGGATATGCCAGCGCGTGTACCTGCTCTTCGGCCAGCGTTCCGTTTTGGGGAAGCACAAGTCCGTCATAACGCAGAGCGATCTCCGTCAGCGTTCCCGTCTTGTCAAGCAACAGCGTTTCCATGTGAGCCAGATTGTCGATAACCTCACCGCCGCGCAGTACCACACCACGCCTTGCCGCGAAGCCGATCCCCGCGAAATAGGTCAGCGGGATCGAAAGGATCAGAGAGCAAGGACAGGAGCAAACGAGAATAGTCAAGCCCCTGCGGAACCATTCCGACACATTTCCTGTGAGGATCGCACCGATCGCAAAGATCAGCAGAGCGATCACGAACGCCGCCGGTGTGATCACCGATGCGACTCGCGCGATCTTTTTCTCCGTTACCGCCTTTCGACGTGAAGCCTCTTCCACTGCCTCCTTCATTCGGTTTGCTACCGAATGATCGTAATTCCGAGTGACCTCCACCTCAACAGAGCCCGAGATCAGCAAGGAACCGGAAAGGCATTCAGAATGCTCGGTCAACTCCACGGGAAGCTGTTCACCCGTAATTGACGAGGTGTCCGCCATGCCCTCGCCGCGAAGCACCGTACCGTCAAGGGGAATCCGCTCGCCGGATCGGATCAGGATCACCTGACCGATCTCCACGTCTTCGGACCTGCACACGCGCGGTTCCCCATGCTTCAGCACGGTCACCTGTTCCGGGACGACCTCGATCAGACCGGCAATATTCCGTCTTGCTTTTCCGCTTGCCAGACCGGAGATCGTCTCCCCCAATGAGTACAGATACATGACCGCCGCCGCGTCGGCATATTCCCCCAGGATCACCGCACCGATGCTGGCGGTACACATCAGCGTAAACTCTGTAAAGATCTTTTTTTGGCAAAAGCCCTCGACCATTTCTTTCCAAACGGTCACGCCAAAGGTCAGATAGACCGCCGCCGCACATATCCATCGGACAATCGCAGGAATCGGCGGCAGGAAGGCAACAGCCATCACGAGAGCGCCTATTATATATAGGAAGATTTCCCGCTTGCCAAGGCGCTCGATCCCCTCTTCGCAACAGCAACATCCGCCCTCATGCTCATCGTGATGTCCATGACATCCGCAATGCTTTTCCTCGTCGTGATGCCCGTGGCATCCGCAGTGCTTTTCCTCGTCGTGATGCCCGTGGCATCCGCAATGCTTTTCCTCACCGTGATGCCCGTGGCAATCACAGGCGGAACCACGTTCCGAACGAACTTGTTTTTGATCCGTTGTTCCCTTCATGTTAAAGTTCCTCCTCATGTTCCGCACTGTGCAGCAGTGCCATATCCAGGATCAAGCGCACGTGCTCATCCGCAATAGCGTACACCTGCGACTTTCCGCTTCTGGACACGCATACAAGATTCGCCCGACGCAGAATTGCCAATTGGTGAGACACCGCAGACTGACTCATCCCAACCGCCTGGCTGATATGCATGACGCACATTTTACCGTTCAACAGTACCGTCAGGATCTTCAGCCGCGTAGGATCACCCATCACCCGAAAGAAATTTCCGATCCGCTCCGTCTGCTCCTGCGATGGCGCAAAAAGATTGTTTTTCATAAAGTTCACCTCCGTATGATCGATCGTTCACATGAACAAATATTCATATGAACATATTATCACATATTCTTTTCGATGTCAAGAGCAAAAACAAATTAATCTCGAACCATTTTTGTTCACATCGTATTCACAATTAGAGAGTATAATAAAAGATACCACTCAAAATACGAAAGGCATTCTTACACATGAGTCAGAATCCGTTTTCGCTAAAGGTAAAAATATATACTTGGTCCGCCGTTATTCTGATCGGCATCGCGCTGCTGTTGCGCATTGCCAACTTTACATTTGCGTTTGATCCCGAGGTCGGTTACTTCGACCCGTTTCCCACGCATGTCGCTTACGGTGCGATCCTGATCATGACCGTCCTTTGGCTGCTCACATCGCTGATCTTCATTCCGCAATATTCCTTTACCATCGATATCCGCCCCGAGACGGGGCGTGCCTCCCGCGTCTGCGCGTTGGTATGCGCTGCCGTGTCCGCCGCAACGTCCCTCTTCTTCTTTGAATGCTCGACTTATTACGCTCATCACGCGAAGCTCTATGTGCTGACCGCCCTCTTTTCTCTTCTCGCGGCGATATATTTCGCGCTCCGCTTTATCGGAGACACCTCGCCGGAGCACCACGTACTGTCCGGCTACCTGCTTTTGGTGTGGCTCGGCATGATCCTTGCCGCCACGTATCTGAATCTGTACGTTCAAATGAACAGTCCCTTTAAGATCACGTTTCATTTCGCCCTTGCCGCCATGATGTTTCATGTGTTTGAGGACGTCAGGATGTTGGTCAAAAAGAGATTCCGCATCGCATACTACGCATATACGCTGATTGCCGTTCTGCTCTGTGGGATGGCATCGGTCCCCGTATTGTTCGCTTATGCGATCGGCGCGTGGCACGAGCCGGACTACCTGCTTTACGGTACGCTCTCTCTGTCCTTTACGTGTTATCTGTGTGCCCGCGCTCATGACACCTACAAGCTGTTGATGAAGACACCCGTGGCAACGGAAGAAGAGATCGCCGCGGACCGTGAAAAAAAACGTTTGGAAAAAGAGAAACAAAAGCAAAAGAAAAAGAAAAAAGGTGCCGACGCACAAAAGACCCAAGGCACAGAAAACAGCAAAGAAGGAGATGACAAGCATGTCAGCTGATTCCCGCATTCAATGGCTCCACCGAAAAATACTCAGCAGAAGCTACCCGAACGCCCGCCTGCTGGCAGAGAGGTTCGGTATCTCCCACCGCCAGGCACAGCGCGACGTGGATTATCTGAAAAATGAGTTAGGTGCCCCCATCGACTATCATTTCGGCAAGCGCGGATTTTTCTACACCTCCGCCTTTGAGCTTCCCTCCATGGGAACCGATTCCAATGATGAATCCGTTTTCGGTCTCTCCGCGCTGGCACTCCCCAACGGTACCGCAGAGGATGAAGCGATCCAGCTTCAGATCCCCTATTCTGCCACCATTCGCTGCCGCGACAAGCTGGCACTGGTCGAATTTCGCCGCATGATCGTCAGCGATGAGGGAAAGCACCGTTACCGCTGTGAATTTCAGAGCGTGGATGTGTTCCTCAGCCTCATCCTCTCCTCCGACGCAGACATTACCGTACTCAGTCCCGATTGGCTGAGAAGCCGTTTGACCCATGCCGCGCAGAGAATTCTTCGCAACAATCCGCCCCTTGAGGACGAAACATAAAAAATAAAATATTTTTTCAAAAAACTATTGACAAAACGGAAAAGCTGTGATATAATGCTATCCGTTATCCAAAGACAGCAGGTTTCCGTAAAGGCGTTATGCCTCCCTGCCGAGGAGATGTCAATCGTTTTTTGTTGATTTACTTTCTTCGGGATAGGTGCGGCCTGTACGGAGAAAGTTTTTTTATATTAATTTCACATGGGAGGTGAAAATTACTATGCCTAGCAAGAAGATTCTTGAACAGAAACAGCAAGCAGTCGCTGAACTGACGGAGCTGATCAAAGCATCCGCAGCCGGTGTACTGGTAAACTATCAGGGTATCAAGGTTGAGGACGACACCAAGATGCGTAAGGCTCTGCGTGAAGCAGGCGTTAAGTACATGGTTGTTAAGAATTCTCTCACCGGTCGTGCATGCGAAGCCGCAGGTTACGGCGAGATGAAAGAGCACCTCAACGGTATGACCGCTATTGCGATCAGCGAGAACGACCCCATCGTTGCCGCTAAGGTTCTTAAGGAGTATGCCGAGAAGGTAGAGTCCTTCCAGATCCTGTCCGGTTACGTTGACGGTAAGATGCTCGACGCAGCAGGCGTGAATGCTCTGGCAGAGGTTCCCAGCAAGGAGATCCTCATCGCCAAGTTCCTGGGAAGCATCCGCTCTCCTCTGTACGGCTTTGCTTACGCAATTCAGGCCGTTATCGACAAGAACAACGAGGGTGGCGAAGCCGCTCCCGCAGAAGAGGCACAGGCTTAATCCGCCTGACCTACACCACGTGGCATAAGTACATGCCGCAAATCAAAATTTCTTAAAAAATTCTCATTTTTCAGGAGGAATATCAAAATGGCAAGCGAAAAAATTACCAATATTCTTGAAGAGATCAAGTCTCTGACCATCCTCGAGCTGAACGACCTGGTTAAGGCTGTTGAGGAAGAGTTCGGCGTATCCGCCGCTGCTCCCGTTGGCGTTGTTGCAGCTGCTGGCGTTGCTGCTCCCGCTGCTGAGGAGAAGACCGAGTTCGACGTTGTTCTGGCATCTGCCGGCGACAAGAAGCTCAATGTTATCAAGGTTGTTAAGGAAGCTCTCGGCCTGGGTCTGAAGGACGCTAAGGACCTCGTTGACGGCGCTCCCAAGACCCTGAAGGAAGGCGCTACCAAGGAAGATGCTGAGGCTCTCAAGAAGGCTCTTGAGGATGTCGGCGCTACCGTTGAGCTCAAGTAATTTTTACCCATTAAAAAATTACACAAATCAACCTGGCTGTACAAAAAGCGGATGTCGAAAGGCATCCGTTTTTTGTTTCTTCCCTCCCCTAAGGAAAAGATCGGCATACCGCGGTATGCCGATCTTTTCCTTAGGGAATTATTTGTTTGCCAGCTTGGTAAACATATCCGCGAACAGAGGGTCGCGGCGAATGTGGCGAACGTAAATATACGGGTGGCGGGCGCCGTCAAAGGCGTATCTGCAGTCGGGAGTCAGGATCGGGGTGGGGATGGTCACCATATCCAGCGATTCAGGCAGCACGATCGCCGCGATCGCGGTCACATCCCAAACGACCTTGGACCAACCGTAGGGCTTCTTGGTGTAGCTGCGGACGATATCCACCAGATAATCGCACAGCTCGTTCTTGCCGCCGAGATAATACGCCAGCTCGGGGATGGAGGTGGAGAAATGAGTGCATACCCCGTTGCAGGGGATCTGCACGAAGGGCACCTTGGAGTCCAGAATGATCTGTGCCGCAGGCACGTCCTGACGCAGGTTGAATTCCGCGGTATTCTGCCAATGCAGCGCGTGACCGCCCAGCCATACAACGACCATGCGGTCGACGATCTCAGGACACTTGATGATAGCGGAAGCCACGTTGGTGATCGCGCCGATGGCGACCACGTAGATCAGCTCATCGCTGTTCATCACGGTATTGATAATGTTATCGCAAGCGGGAGACTCTACGGGAGTATTCTTATCGGTCAGAAAAGCGGTAGAACCGCGGTATACGGGGATGTCTGCATTGGGATCCACCAGCTTCATGATGCGGAAGATCTCCTGATAGGATTTCTCCATACCGTCCGCCGCGGAAGTGGAGCGGGAGTTCAAAAAAGGCGCAGCATTGATCGACAGCAGATCTACCTTATCGGGAGAGAGCATAGCATACGCCAGTGCGAACTGGTCGTCGATCTCATTGTATGTATCGGTATCGAGAATGATCTTTTTTTTCTTGCCGTCCAGCAGAGCGGCCTTCAGTTCATCCATATTCATCGTGTGATATCCTTCCTGAATTTCATATTCAAAACGAGGGATCGCGCCATTGCCGATCCCCCGTTATTTTACTGATTAGCGTCTGTTGCGGAAATCGGAACGACCTTTGGATTTGCGAAGAATATCCATAATATCCTCGAAATCGGTGTCGGAGATAGTTCCCTCATCCTTCTTGGGTGCGGGTGCCGCATCGCCGCCGGCAGACTGAACCACAGGCTTCGGGGTAACGGGGGTAACGGGAACGGCAGGTGTTGCGGTCGTGCCGTCTACTCTGCCAACCGTCACACCGGGCTTCGCCGTATCCTTTGCGGGAGCAGGCGTAACAACGGGCGTCTCCACGGTGGTCTCACCCTCTACGTTCTTATCAAAGCCGGTCGCAATGATGGTAACACGCATGGCATCCTCCAGCTCTTCGTCAAATGCCACACCCCAGATCACGTTCGCTTCGGGATTTGCCTCGTTGGTGATCATAGCAGCAGCCAGATCTACGTCCTCCAGACCCACATCGGGAGAAACGTACATACTGATCACGATGCCGCTCGCACCGCGGATCGAGGTCTCAAGCAGCGGGCTGGAGATTGCTTCCTTTGCCGCCAGCTCTGCCTTATCCTTACCGGTTGCCATACCAACGCCCATATGAGCAAAGCCGGCATTTTTCATAACGGAGGTAACGTCGGCAAAGTCCAGGTTGATGAAGCCCTCCACGTTGATCAGATCGGAGATGCTCTGCACGCCGTGGCGCAGTACGTCATCGACCACCTCAAACGCGTTGGCAAGGGTGATGCGGGTATCGGATACCTGCTTCAGTCTCTCGTTGGGGATGATGATCAGAGAGTCCACATGCTGGCTCAGCGCCTCGATACCTGCCATTGCCTGTGTCATACGGCGCTTGCCCTCAAAAGCAAAGGGCTTGGTCACGATACCGACGGTCAGAATATCCATCTCACGTGCCAGACGAGCCACTACGGGAGCCGCACCGGTACCGGTACCGCCGCCCATGCCGGCAGTGATGAAGACCATGTCCGCGCCGGTCAGAATATCCTTGATCTCCTCCAAAGACTCCTCTGCCGCTCTTTCACCGATGGCAGGGTTGGCGCCAGCGCCGAAGCCCTTGGTCACCTTTTCGCCGATCACCAGCTGGTTGGGCGACTCGCTCTTGCGCAGAGCCTGACGGTCGGTATTGATCGAAACGAACTCCACACCGCCGATATTGGCAGAGATCATGCGGTTTACCGCATTGTTACCGCCACCGCCTACACCGATCACCTTTATACATACGCCGCTTTCACAGCTATCATCACGTTCAAATGTCATGTTTAATCCTCCCGATTTTTCGCGAAATCTCTTACTTTTGCCGCTCTTCTACGATCGGCACGCATATCTATTATATATCATAATATTTTTTTGACTTTTTTGCAATACCTTTTTGCTAATTTTATTGAAAATTTACATTTTTTCCGTCAAAAAGTATTATTCCGAGACCTCCAGAGCACCATCCTTGATCCCTTCAAAACGAATACTTGTCTTTTTCAGGTCGGAAACGTCCAACACGGCGCCGTAGCCCGCGGGAATATCCGCCTCTTCCAGCATCAATGCCGCCAGGCGAAGCTTGGCATCAATGGCGTTGGTGTCTCCGAGATAGAGGGTATAAAGTCCGTCGCACACCACGCTCAGATGGTAGCGGTCTCCAACGTGGACGTCGGTAATGCGGTCTGCCAGCACACTGGCGTGGACGTCCCGCAGGATGCGGTCAAGATAATCACCGCCGTAATCCAGCGTCTGACCCAGCATTGCCGTTTGAATGCCGCTCAGCGTAATCTGCTGAAGCCCTTCCTCCAGAAAACGTCTGGGCGAGGTGGCTCGCTCCAGCACCTTCAGCTCGGCGGAAAGCGCAAAGTAATCATCCGCAATGCGCGTATAATAGGCGGGAGTATCCTCATTGATCACCAAACGGTAGCCCAATGGGAAGGCGTATCTTACCTTAACGGTCTCAATATAGGGGTAGAACGCCGTCAGATTTTGTCTGACCGTCTCGGCATCGACGGAGAGAAGCTTGTCCGCGGTGGCAAGACCGGCGGCGATCAGGACCTCCTCCTCGCCGTAGCGAGTCAGCCCCTCCACACGAACCTTGCGAAGCGGAACGAGAGACAGAAGCCACGAAAGCATTCCCCACACAAGCGCCGCAGAAAGCAATACCAGCAGGATCTTCAGCAGCTTACGTGAGCCCTCACGGTGTTCCTTCGCAGCATTTTGACGACATTCCGCCGCTCTCTGTGGCTGTCTGCGCATCTTTTCGGCATTGCCGTTCTCTGTTCTCGTCATGATTTCACTTCCCTTTCGTTGATCTTCGCCCGTTATCCTTTCTTTGTGTCGGGCAGCACATCGGGGGCAGGCGGGTCAAAATCTCCCGTCTTCTCTCCTCCATTTTCGGCAACCATGCGCATGAGATCCTCGTAGATGACCTTATTGGCATCCGCACGGGCAAACGCCGAGATATTTTCCTCCATCTGCCGACGCGCCGACAGATCGTTCAAAAGCATAGATACGTCGCGGATCAGCCGTTCTCCCGTCAGATCCTTTTCCTCCAACAAAAGAGCCGCGCCGCTGTCCGCCAGCGTCTTGGCATTTTTGTACTGATGATTGTCCGCCACGTGAGGGGACGGGATCATCACACACGCCTTTTTCATCAACGCCAGCTCCGAGACCGTCATCGCGCCCGCACGGCAGATGACCACGTCCGCCGCCGCCATGCGCGCCGGCATATCGAAAATATAAGGCGCCAGCGTCACGTTCGGCAGTTGATCCAAGCCCATCCGGCAAAACGTCGCATGTGTTTCCTCAAAGCTTGCGGTGCCGGTGGCGTGGACAACCAGAAGATCGGGATCTTTTGCCGCCATATCACGCATCAGCTCCAGCACGGTCTCATTGATACGTTCTGCGCCGAGACTGCCGCCAAAGGAGAGGACCATGCGCTGTCCTTCCCGCATTCCCAGCTTTTTGCGCGCCGCCTCGCGGCTCATAGCGCCAAAGCCCTCGCGCAAGGGATTGCCCACACGGAGGATCTTGCTCTTGTCACGCACGTTCAGCAGTTGCTCCGTTTGCTCAAAATTGATATAGATCCGATCCACGTGATTCTGCAGCTGACGGATCGCCATACCCGGCAACGCATTGGATTCATGGACCGCGTTGGGGATCCCCAGCTTGGTCGCCGCCTTCATCACGGGCCAGCAGGCATAGCCTCCCGTACCGATTACCAGATCGGGGTTATAACGGCGAAGCAGCTTCTTCGCTTTGATGGGAGAAGACCACGCCAGATACAGCGCGCGGATGTTTTTCGGAGAAAGGGAGCGACGGATCCCTCGCACGTTCATGAAGTACAGCGGGTATCCCTCCTTGGGTACCAGCTCCGTTTCCTTCCCCCGTGCGGTGCCCACAAAGGCGATCTCCGCATCGGGATGATTTCTCTTGATGGTATTGGCAATGGCGACCGCAGGATTGATATGCCCACCGGTGCCGCCGCCTGTCATAAGTACACGCATATCGGTCTCCATTCTGTCAGAATTATTTTTTCACCAGGCTGTACCGTGAGATGGAGAGGATCACACCCATCTCAAAGATCTGCACGGCAAGGGATGTACCTCCCGAGCTGAAAAACGGGAGTGAGATGCCGGTATTGGGCATCGAATTGGTGACAACAGCAATATTCATGGCAGCCTGTAACGCCACCTTGAAGGTCAATCCGTATGCCACCAGCGAGGTAAATTTGTCGGGCGCGTGTGCCGCGATATGGAAGCCGCGAAGCGTCAGCATGACGAAGAGAGCTACCAACAAAAAAGCACCGACAAAGCCCAGCTCCTCACATATGATGGTAAATACAAAGTCGTTTTGCGGCTCCGAAACGTAGCCGTATTTCATCTGGCTGTTTCCAAGCCCCCGTCCGAACAGACCGCCAGAACCGATGGCGTACATGCCCTCAAGGGTCTGCCACGCGGGGCCCAACGGGTCCGCCTGATCCAGATGGATCCACGTCATCACACGGGTCTGCGCATAGTCGGACACCAATATCATGAGTCCACCCAGCAACGCCACGCAACCGATGATCATCAGAATATAGCGCAACCGCGTACCGCCCATAAACATGACGGCAACGCCGAGCATGCCGATGATCAGCAGTCCGGAGATGTGCCGCTCCAGAGCGACCAGAATACAGATGCCGCCAAAGATCATGCCCGGAATGATGACGCCGTGCTTCAGACTCCCGCCGAACTTCTCGGTGGAAAGCACCTGTTTTTCATGCTTGGAAAGGTATAGTGCCAGAAACATCACCACCGCCATTTTCGCCACCTCGGAGGGCTGAATGGTGATGAAGCCGAGGTCGATCCATCTTTGCGCGCCGCCGCCCGTATCACCGATGCCGGGGATCAGCACCAGCAGAAGCAGAAAAACGGATATTCCGTAGGACGCCAGCGCGAACAGGCGCCAGAACCAAAGCTTGGCGTACATGACGAACGGAAGCGTCATTGCCACACTGAGCGCCGCATACAAAAGATATTTCCGCAAAAAGTAGGTGCTGTCATCGTAATACCGCTCCGCGTAAACGGCACTGGCGGTATAGGACATGACTGCGCCGAATGCCAGCATCAAAAGGATCAGAAACAGAAACTGATGGTCCACACCGCCCTGAATAAAGGTGGGGATCCGATCATTGGCGGGCTGACGTCTGACCGCCACGTCTCCGACAGCCTCGCTTCGCATCGGTTTTCCCGCCGACGTTGCAGTCGAGGGATTTTTCTGCGGCACGCCGCCCGTATTCTGTCTTTCGCGTTCCATACCGAGATCTCCCCCTTCATTCAAAATACGTTATCCGATGCCCCACAGAGCAAGCACGGCAAACAGAAGCGTAATGCCGGAAAAAGTAAACACGATGCGATTTTCTCCCCACCCGCATTTTTCAAAATGGTGGTGAATGGGTGCCATCTTGAACAGGCGCTTTCCGTGGGTACACTTGAAATAGCCGACTTGAAGCATGACCGAGACCGCTTCGCAAAGGTAGATAAAGCCGATCACAAGCAGGATCAGCGGATTGTTCAACTGAAACGCCGCGCCGACAACGATGCCGCCCAAAAACAGCGAGCCGGTATCACCCATAAATACGCGGGCGGGATGGAAATTATACATCAAAAAGCCAAGCGTACCGCCCACGATGCAAGCCGCCGTCAGAAGCAGCGAGCGGTCGCTGACCGCATACGCGGCAACGGCGAAGAACAGACCGACGATGAGCGTCACACTGCTGGCAAGTCCATCCACGCCGTCTGTCAGATTGACGCTGTTGACAAAGCCGATGATTATAAACAGCGCAAAGGCGTAATAGAAGATGCCAAGCTCCCAGCGAATGCCGAGATAAGGCAGATACAGCGTGGTCTCCAGCCCACCGAAGCGGACCATAGCGACCAGATACAGCGTGCCGATCAGAAGCTGCAGCACCGTCTTCTGCCATGGACGCAAGCCCTCGTTCTGTTTTTTGACCAGCTTGCAGAAATCGTCCACAAAGCCGATCAGACCGTTTCCCACCGCCAAAACCAGCGTCAGTGCCATGGGCAGAAGCCCCTGCAGCTTATGCCGCAGAAGTGAGACCACCGTAACGCCAAGCACCGTCAGCAGGATCGCCAGAATAAAGCAGATACCGCCCATGATCGGGGTACCTTCTTTCGATTTATGCCAACGGGGTCCGATCTCCAGGATCCTCACCCCCGCCTTGTGGCTTTTCAGAATGGGGATCACCACCCGCGCGATCAGCACCGTGAGCAGAAAGACTGCCACGAGAGTAAGTCCCGCCTCGATCCATACTGTCATATCCATTCGGACTTATACCTCCTCCGTGCCGTCCTCCGGCACGCCCTTCATCAACAACGTCAGGATATCTTCCATCGCCATAGCGCGACTCGCCTTGACCAACAGGCAATCCCCTCGGCGCAGATGCTCTCGCAGCACCTTTGCCGCCTCGGTCTTGCTCTTGGACTGCGGCAGAACGATCACGCGCTCTCTCGGAACACCGTGCATGACCGCCTCCAGCGCGATATCCACTGCCAGATCGCCGTAGGTGATCAGCAGATCCAGCTTGGTATCCGCCGCGATGGATCCGACCGCGCGGTGCATATCGACGCTTTCCGGTCCCAGATCCTTCATATCGCCCAACAGCGCGATCTTGCGGCAACCGCCTGCCTGCGCGGACATGGCGTCCAGCACCTGAAGCGCGGCGCGCATCGACTCGGGGCTGGCATTGTAGCAATCCTCAAGGATGGTCACGCCCTCCCATTCCACGATACGCTGACGCATGCCGGTGTTATGGAAATTGGACAGTCCACGGCGAATCACGTCCTCCGCAAGCCCCATCTCGATGCCGACCGCCCAAGAGAAGAGCGCATTGTAGACGTGATGCTCGCCAAGCACGGGGATCTCCACGTTGGTGGCGACCCGTTTGCGATAGATCATATCAAAAACCGTTCCGCGGGAGGTATAACGGATATTCATGGCGCGGTAGTCCGCCTCGCGGGAACGGATACCGACGTAGATCGGCTGATAAGAGCTACCCTTCATCAGACAAAGCAGAGGCTCGTCGCCATTGAGGATCAGCTTGCCGTCCGGCTTCATACCGTGAACGATCTCCATCTTTGCCGAGCAGATGTTCTCTCTGGAACCAAGCATCTCCAGATGAGAGGAGCCGATATTGGTGATCACGGCGATATCCGGCTCTGCCACGCGGCTCATAAAGTCGATCTCGCCCAAACCGCTCATGCCCATCTCCAGCACCGAGACCTGCGTTCCCTCATCCGCCGCCAGCATGCTCAGCGGCATGCCCAGAGTACTGTTGTGATTTCCCTCGGTCTTATGCACGTGGAATTGCTCGGAAAGGATAGCGGCAATCATTTCCTTGGTAGTGGTCTTGCCCACGCTGCCCGTCACCGCGATCTTTTTCTGCGCCACGTGGCGTCCGTAAACGCGGGCAATGGCGCCGAGCGCCTTGATCACGTCGGGGACGATCAGCGCCGAAAAGCAAAGCCCGCTGTTTTTCAGCGTCTCGGGCAGATATTCGCAAAGCACACAGGTGCATCCGTTGCCCAACGCGTTCAGAATGTAAGAATGTCCGTCCACCTTTTCGCCCCGCATGGCAAGGAAAAGCGAATGCTCCTCCGCCTCACGGGAATCGGTGCAGACCGTATCAAACTCGGTGGGCGCATCGGTTCCGATCTTGGTCACCTGACAGTTGCAGATCTTGGCGATCTGGTTCATATTCATTTTTTTCATACCGACCTTGATCTTCATACGATACATCCCCACTTGTCAATCGTTTTCGTCTTTATGTTCCCGCCGCGCCGCGCGCTGTCGGGCATATTCCGCCGCAATGGCTTTTTCATCAAACGGGTGTCTTCCCGTTTTGTCGATCTCATAGCTTTCGTGCCCCTTCCCTGCCAGAAGGATCACATCTCCCTCCCCGGCATGGGCTATGGCATATCCGATTGCCTCGCGGCGATCCTCTATGGCAATGTACGGTGTTTCGGGGCAGGCACGCATACCGACAAGGATCTCCTCCATGATCTGCCTCGGCTCCTCGCTTCGGCTGTTATCGGAGGTAACGATCACAAGATCGGCAAGTCTTGCCGCCAACTCGCCCATCAGAGGACGCTTCCCGCGGTCACGGTCTCCGCCGCAGCCGAACAGGAGTATCAGGCGGTTTTCTCCCCGACAGAAGCCCCTTGCCGTCCGCAGAAGATTCTCCAAGGCATCGGGTGTGTGCGCATAATCCACAAACACCGTGTACTCCGCCTCCAGAGGCAGCCTCACGCGCTCCATACGCCCGCTCACGCCGCCGAGAGCGGCAAGGGCATCATGAATACACCCCGGTGTTTTTCCCCGCTCCAGCGCAACGGAGGCGGCTTGCAGAGAGTTCATCACCGAGAAGGTTCCCGGTATCGGGCAACGCACCGTCGTCCGCGCGTTGCGGGAGCGGATACGGTAGGTCACGCCGTGAACGCCGTGATCTTCGATATCATCGGCAAGGTAGTCTGCCGCCGCACGCTTCGCGGAACACAGCCTCACGGGACAGCTCACCTGCCCTGCCAGACGCGCGCCGTAAGGATCGTCTCCGTTGATGACCGCCAGATCACACATATCAAACAGCTTGGATTTGGCAAGGAAATATTGCTCCATGTCTCCGTGAAAATCCAGATGCTCGGGTGTCAGATTGGTAAACACCGCCACGTCGAAATGCAGGGCATCCAGCTTTCCCAGCGCCAGCGCGTGGGAGGTTGCCTCCATGATCACCGTGTCTACCCCATCGCTCACCATTTCGGCAAGCATCCGATAGAGGTCCTCCGGGTCGGGGGTGGTCATATTCGCCAGCGGATCATGGGGGCTGTTTGCCAGCCGCCGCTCCCCGCTGTCGCACCGCACCGTGCCGATCACGCCGCAGTGCGACATAGACGCCTCCCATATGGCACGGAGCATAAAGCTGACCGAGGTCTTTCCGTTGGTTCCCGTAACGGCGATCAGCCGCAGGCGGTCACCGGGGTATCCGTACCACGCATGGCAGAGCCGCGCCAGCGCCGACCGCGTGGACGGCACCGTGATCTGCGGTATATGCGCGGGAACACGGGCTTCGCATCCCGCCTCCGTCACCACAGCCGCCGCGCCTGCGCGAGCGGCTGCCTCGATATAAGCATGCCCATCCGTATGCAAGCCGCGGATGCATACGAAGAGGTCGCCCGACTTAATTCTTCGGGAATCGGAGGAGATCCCCGATATTTCCATATCCTTTGGCTTTTCGTAGGAAAAGCTTTCCAAGGATGACAGTAGCCGATACAGTTCCATAAAAGAATGCTCCTTTCCGTTTTCAGATCGCGGTATTCATGAACATCCTTTTTGGAAAACGTATTTTCTTGATTTATTCCACTCCGGGAGCAAGCTCCTCGTCATTCAGATATCGGAAGGTGACCGTGACCACCTCACCGCGGGACACGACCGTGCCCTTGGCGGGAGACTGCGAGACGACCGTCGCGCCGGTCCCGCTCAGATAGTTTTTGGTTCCTTCGATCTTAATATTCAATCCGGCGTTGATCACCATGCTGTTGGCGGCTACCGCCGTTTTTCCGACCAGATCGGGGACTACGATGGTCTCCTTCGGTTTTTCGGAGCCGGTATACAGGATCACACGTCCGTTTGCCTTTTCGACTGCCGCGCCCGACGCGGGGGTCTGGGCGGTGACGTATTTGCCGTCCCCTACGACCTCGTATTCCAGCCCGAGGCTTTCCAGATAATTGGCGGAAAGTGCCACCGTCCAATAATTGAGATTGGGCACCGTCACAGCCATTTTCTCCAATTCCGCATCACTGTAAACGGCTTCAACGCCGAGATACGGCAAAATCTGCTCCATCACGTTGGCAACGTAGGGCGCGGCGGCGGTACTGCCGTAGCGGCTTCCCAAGGTCGGCTCATCCACCATGATGATGACGGCAACCTTCGGATCGTCCGCCGGGGCGTACGCCACAGTAGAGGCGATCCGCGCTTCCTTATCGTCGCCGACCTTCTCGGAGGTTCCCGTTTTGGCGGCAACGCGATAACCGAGCACGTAGGCGTTTTTGGCACCGCCGTTGCCCGAGACACCCTCCTCAAGGATCTGTGATACGGTCTTGCAAACATCCTCGCTGACGACCTGACGCTTGGCGGTCACGTCCGCCTCATATACCGTCTTTCCCCCGACATCCACGATCTTGGACACCACGTGCGGCGTCATCAGCTCACCGCCGTTGGCAACAGCACAGATGGCATTGAGCTGTTGGATCGGCGTCACCTTGAAATTCTGTCCAAAGGAAGTGACCGCAAGGTCGATGGTGGAATAGCTGTCCTCGCGAAAGAAGATTCCCTTCGCCTCACCCGGCAGATCGATGCCGGTGCGCTCCATATAGCCGAACGCCTCTACGTATTGGTAAAAGGTATCCGTTCCCAACCTCAGACCCAGCGTCATCATAATGGGGTTGCAGGACTGCTGAATGCCGCCCGCGAAGGTCAGCACGCCGTGTCCCTCCGTCTTATGACAGCGGATCTTAGTTCCCAATACGTTCAGAGAGCCAAGGCAGGTAAAGCTCTCATTCACATGGCTGATCTTCTCCTCCAACGAGGTTGCCGCCGTAATGATCTTAAAGGTCGAACCGGGAATATATATTTCGGTGATCGCCTTGTTTGCCCACATACTGAGCAGCAGATCACGATTCAGGGTATTGTATTCATCGCTTCCCTCGGCATATCCGCTCTCTGCCAGTGCCTTCAGCGAATCCTCATCCAGCGCCCACGCATCGTTGAGGTCAAAGCCGGGGGAGGTCGCCATGGCAAGCACCTCGGAGGTCTCCACGTCCATCACGATCCCGCACACGCGGTTCTTGGCACCGGACTCGATGCGGGTGGCATTCAGCTGCTCCTCAAGGATCGCCTGCACCGCGGCATCGATAGTGGAATATACGTCATCGCCGTCGATCGCCTCAATAAAGCTGGAATAGCGATAGGGCATCTCATTACCGTAGGTATCCCGTGCGGTGATGTATTTGCCCGGGGTTCCCTTGAGCTGCTCGTTATACTGATATTCGATCCCGTAAAGTCCCTCACCGTCGCTGCTGGTAAATCCGATCAGGTGACACGCCAGACTGCCGTAAGGATAATAGCGGATGCTGAGCGCCTCCAGATAGACCTGGGTATTCAGCTCGTTTTCGTTGATGAAGGCGCGGATCTTCTCCGCTGTTTCCTCATCCACGTTCCGCGCCACCGTACGGTCCAGCTTGGTCGTGTAGGTCGTTTGGGTCATCACGTAGTCGTAGGTAACGTCCTCCAATATCTCCGACAGTCCCGTGGCGATCAGCTGCGCCTGTTGCGTGCCTCCCTTACCGTATTTTTCTTCCTGTACGGCTTCAATACTGCGGGGGGCGATAAAGACACGGTAGGCGGTCACATTCGTTGCCAGAAGGCGTCCTGCGCGGTCGTAGATATTACCGCGATCTGCCTTCACCGAGGACTCCACCGTCAGCTGGTCGATCACCTTGGATTGGTACTTTTCGAAATCGACCGTCTGCAAAAGAAGGACCCTGATCAGAAGCGCGGCAAAAACAGCCAGCATCAGCAGCTCTACCACCAGAGAACGCTTCAGCGTCCCCGGTCCCAATGACCTTTTTGCCACGTCGGGTCCCCTCTCTTTCTTTCTCTTTTTATATGAACAAAAACGGGTGCCGAGGCGGACGTTGCTCATAGCTCTCCGCTTCTGCGAGCGGCACGTACCGCCCCCAGAGTCGCTCGGTCACCCGATTTCACCCGCGCATACTCCATGCGAGATAAAATCTGTGCAATCCACAGTATTCTTATGAAATCTCTCTCGCATTTATGCGCGATCAATCCTTGAAAAATCCGATCGCGCTCAGCAGCGTTGCCAAGGACAACGGCTGAACCTCTTCGGTCGTCTCATAAACGACCGTGTACTCCTCGGGCTCCGCATGCAGAATGCGCGTCTGTACGTATTCCGCGCGCACCATGCCCAGCTCGGTCGCCAGCTGCTCCATCTTCACAGGATCGTTCTTCAGGGCAAGCTCACCCTCCAGCTCGTGCGCCAGCTCATTCAGCGCCTCCAGCTCATTCTCCAGCGCGATCACCTCGCGGTTCATATGGCTTGTCATGACCGAGCCAAATACGATCAGCATCAGAGACACCGACACGGCAACGATCATCATCACCATTGCGATGGGGAAGCGCTTCTGGTTGCGAACGCGGATATAGCGTTCGCCGCTGGGACTCCACTCCGCCACCTGCGCGACGGGCTCTCTGCGCACTGCCGGTGCCGCCGAGGTTCTGACTGTCGACGGCATCGGTGCGCCGGCACGTGCCTTCCCTGCCTGCCGTGCGCCCTGTGCATTTCCCGTCACGGGACGGTTTGCCGCAGGTCTTACCGCTCTCGTGCTTTCGGCGGCTGCCACACGGCTGTTGCGCGGAACGGGGTCGCTTTCACGTACACGGTGTACCGACTGCGTCCGCTGTCTATTTTCCTGTGCATATACCGGTCTTGCCTCCCGGTTGCTCTGCTTCTCCATCACGAGCGCTTCCGCCATCGTCATGCTTTCCTGCTCGTTGACGTGACAAACGCGACGGCTGCGATACAGATTCGCATAGTCGTCTGTCGTCATATATCTTCCGTCGCCGTCGCGACCGCTGCGATAGCGGCTGCCGTTGCTCTCCACGATCTTACCCATCATGTAAGCACCGGGTGCCAGCTCGCTGGTCTGCTGCTCCTTGATCTCCTGCGCACGGGCGTTTTCTGCCACCAGATCGTGTACGCCGCAAGAGGAGACCTTCACCTGAGAAGCATTCAAGGAAGTATGATATTCATGTAAACCCATCGGATATTCCTGACGCATAATGCAGTTCCTCCTCGTTCCTTACAGTTTTTCGGCAACACGAACCTTGGCGCTGTGAGAACGACGATTTTCCTCAAGCTCCGCGGCTGTGGGCAATATGGGCTTTCTTGTCATGATCTTGACCTGCGGGCGGTTTCCACACACGCACACAGGGAAATTCTTGGGACAGGTACATCCGCCTGTCAGATTGGCAAAGGTTTGTTTTACGATCCTGTCTTCCAGCGAGTGGAAGGTAATGATCACGATACGTCCGCCGGGACGAAGCAGATTGACCGCCGAACGGATCGCGGGAGCGATCACATCCAGCTCCGCGTTGACCTCGATGCGGATCGCCTGAAAGGAACGCTTGGCGGGATGATGACCGCCGTCGCGTGCCGCCGCGGGGATGGCTTTTTTGATCAGCTCCACCAGCTCTCCGGTGGTACGGATGGGTGCCTGCTCTCTCGCGTTGCAGATCGCGGCGGCAATGCGGGGCGCGAAGCGCTCCTCGCCGTATTCAAACAGGATCCGTCTCAGCTCCTCGCAGGGGTAGGTGTTGACCACGTCGTACGCAGAGAGCGGATTGCGCTTGTCCATACGCATGTCAAGCTCGGCGTCTGCCTGATAGGAGAACCCACGGGAGGGGGTATCCAGCTGATAGGACGATACGCCCAGATCGAGCAACAGCCCGTCGATCCCATCCACGCCCAGCTGCTCGCACACCTGCGCGACGTTTCTGAAATTATTACGGACAACGACAGCGCGTTCTCCGAGAGGGGCAAGTCTTGCGCCTGCCGCCATGATCGCCGCCTCGTCCTGATCGATGGCGATCAGCTTACCCGTTGTCAGGCGGCTCGCGATCTCAAAGGAGTGTCCGCCGCCGCCGGCGGTGCCGTCCACATAGATGCCATCCGCCTTGATCGCCAGGCTCTCTATACACTCGTCCAGCATGACGGGACGGTGCGAAAAATTCAATTCGTTTCCGTTACACATCACAGTCCGCAATCCTCCAGTGCAGCAACCAGGGATTCCACATCCTCCTGCTCCATCTTCAGCTGATACTGCTCCTCAGACCAGATCTCGGCAAAATCGCCACAACCGACGATCACCACGTTTTTGGTGATGCCTGCATGCTGGATCAGACCGGCGGTCAGAAGGATTCTTCCCTGCGCGTCCGGCGTGACCTGTGCCGCGCTGCGGTACAGATAACGGAAGGTCTCCTCGCTGAGCTTTCTCGGGAGCGCGCGAAGCGGCTTGATGTATTCCTCCCACTGCTCCATGGAAAAGAGCTTGATGCAATTTCCGCGGATAGAGCGAACCGCCATAAACGGTGCGCCGAGTGCATCCCTCTGCGTAGCGGGGATGAAAAGACGGTTCTTGGCATCCATACTGTGTCTGGCTTCACCAAACAGCATCGGGACTCACTCCTTTCCGAGAAATTTGCGCCAAAATTCCACGAATCGTGGTCGAAATATCGGCTTGTGATGGTCCGCAAGGGCGACAAATCGGCAAAGCACCCTCTTTTTGAGGTCCCACTTTGCCACACTTTGCCCCACTTTTAACCACTTTGACAATATTATAAATTATTTTTTATAATTTTGCAATAGGTTTTCCTAAAAAAAATAAAATTTTTCTGCATTTTTTTGATAAAAAATCAACTTTCCATTCATTTCCGACACCAAAATTCACTCATTTGCACAAGTTATCACCTTTTTTACCCATTTTTTGATTTTTTTATATTTTCTGATATTATTTTCCTTTTCACGGACCGAAATCAACATCAAAATACATTTCCAAGCGGCGGATTTTCCGCCTCTCCACTTGCCGGAAAACAAAAAAATCGCATACCGCACCGAGGTGCGGTATGCGATTGGGAGTGACGGAATTACTCAGCGTCGGAGCCCTCAGTCTCCTCAACGGGAGCTGCCTCAGCAGCTGCCTGAGCCTCCTCCAGCAGAGCGCGGATGGAGAGAGAGACCTTCTGCTTCTCATCATCGATATCGATGATCTTGGCATCTACGACCTGACCGAGCTCGAGAACGTCGGCAGGCTTGGAGATGCGGGTCTGAGCGATCTGAGAGATATGGATCAGACCGTCTACACCGTCTACGATCTCAGCGAATGCGCCGAAGGGCATCATGCTGACGATGGTAACGGCAGCAACGTCGCCGATGGCGAAGGTGCTCTTGAAGATGTTCCAAGGATTGGTCTCCTCGGTCTTGTAGCCGAGAGAGATTCTCTTCTTCTCTGCGTCAAAGCTCTTGACAAACACAGTGATCTCATCGCCAACGGAAACGACCTCAGCGGGAGACTTGATGTGCTTCCAAGACAGCTCGGACATGTGGACCATACCGTCTACGCCGCAGCCCAGATCTACGAATGCGCCGTAAGAGGTCATGCTCTTGACGGTACCGGTGTAGTGCTTGCCTTCCTCGATTGCTGCCCAGAACTCAGCCTCGCGAGCCTTACGCTCCTCACGTGCAACAATACGGATGGATCCGACAGCCTTCTTGCCGCCGTCCTTGATCTCAATGATCTTGAACTTAACGGTCTCGTTCTTCAGCTCATCCATGTTGCCGCTCTTCGGAACACCGGTCTGAGATGCGGGAACGAATACCTTTACGGAATCGACAAGAACGATCACGCCGCCCTTAACGATCTCGATGACCTTACCGGTCAGTACTTCGTCTGCGTCCTTGGCAGCGAGGATCTTCTGACGGTTCTTATCAGAGTCAACGCGCTTCTTGGACAGTTCGGCTACGCCGTCTACATCGCTGACACGGATGACGAATGCTTCCACTGCATCGCCGATCTTGAAAGCTTCGGTCAGCTTTACAGAAGGATCGTCCGTGATCTGCTCAGCCTTGATCACACCGGTAACCTTGGCGCCAAGGTCAAGCTGCAGTTCTGCATCGGTAACTGCGGTTACGTAACCGGTAACGGTATCTCCTGTATTTAAAGTTTTGAGTGATTCTTCGAGCATTGCGGCAAAGTTTTCTGCATGTTCGCTCATGGTTTTATGTACCTCCTCTATCACGTCGGCGGGCGTGGAAGCACCCGCGACGATTCCCACTTTCCGGTGGGAAAACGGATTTATATTTTGCGTCTTCAGCTCGTCCGCGCTCTCGATCCAGATCGTATCCGGGCAAAACTCCCGGCAGATGTGATAGAGTTTTCGGGTATTGGAGCTTTCGCGCCCCCCGATAACGATCATCAGATCATGGGTCTGTGCAAGAGCGGCGGCCTCCGCCTGACGCTTTTCCGTAACACTACATATTGTATCAAAAATTATCGCATTTGTACATAGGTTTTTGAGAATTTCTATACTTTTTTTCCACTCACACAAATGGAAGGTCGTTTGGGCGGCAAAAACGGGTACCCTTTTGTGCAAATTGACGATTTTGCCGCTTTTCAACGCGTCTTCAAGCTCCTGCGCGGACTGAAAAACGTGTGTTTCCCCCTCAAAACAGCTGACAAAGCCCTTGACCTCGGGATGATCGGCAGAGCCCATGACCAAAAAGACGGTCTCCTCTCCCTCCCCCCGAGGGCTGTTTTCCGTGGCGATATGATGGATCTTCGTCACGAAGGGACAGGTGCAGTCAACGTAACGGAAGGAAGGATTTTGCGCGGCGCAGGCATCCAGCTTCCGTCGGGTACTTCTCGGGATCCCGTGCGCGCGGATCAGCACGCAGGCGGGATGCTCCGGGGTCGCCGCGGCGGCGATGGCGTCGAGATCGTTCTCCTCCACCGCCTGCACGCCCCTCCGTCTCATTCTTTCATTATATGTATCGTTATGTATCAGATGCCCCAACGTACAGATCCGCTCTCCGGGCTTAGCATCCCGCAGTGCCTGCTCCAGCGTATCCGCCGCGCGGCGCACACCGAAGCAGAAGCCGGCATTTTCCGCTACCGTAATATTCATCTCTTTTCCTCCAGCGCACAAATGCGGTCAAAGATCAGGCGCGAGACTTCCGAATAATTCACGTGCTCTCCGTCGCCCTGCGGCAGCAGCTCTTCGGGGTGAATAGGCTCGCCGATAATGATCTCGGTGCGGCGAAAAATGCCGATCTTCCACTGATCGTTGCGTATCATGACAGGCAGCACCGGTACCTTGGCACGGGCGGCGATCAGACCGACACCGGACTTGATCGGCGTTCCCGAGGGATGCACACCGGAATGTCTCGTTCCCTGCGGGAACATGGCGGTACAGTGACCCTCCTGCAGCATTCGGACCGTGCCCTTGACCGCCGAAACGTTGGCGCCTGAGCGGTCGATGGGATAAGCGCCGAGAGAACGGAAAAAGGCGGCGGGCAGTTTGTGCTTGAACAGCTCCTTTTTCGCCATAAAGCAGAGCTTGTGATGCTTGATCGCCGCGGCGATACAGAAGGGATCCAGCGCGCCGATATGATTGGAGCAAAGCAGATACGAGGTATCCTTCGGCTCATTCTCGCCGCCGATGACCCTGATACCGAAAAGCCACAAAAGCGGCTTGCCGAATATGGCCTTCAATACGCGGTAAAATCCGGTTATCATAGATTTACGCAGTCCTCACAGAGAGGACACTCCTTTCCTCAGATCAGCGGGCGGACGGCACGCGCTCGCGCACGATCTCCAACAGACGCTCGATGCTCTCCTCCACCGTCAGTTCGGAATTATCAAACATAACGGCATCCTCCGCGGGAATGGCAGGAGCCACGTCACGGTTGCGATCCTGCGCGTCGCGCTCTCTCATCTCCCGCAACACGTCGTTGTAATCCGCCGCGATCCCCTTCTCCGCCAGCTCCTTGGTGCGGCGCTTGGCACGAGCCTCGTCAGAGGCAAACAGGAAGATCTTCACGTCCGCCTCGGGCAGGATCACAGTGCCGATATCGCGACCGTCCATGATGACGCTGTGCGTCCGCGCGATGGACTTCTGGGTCTCCAGCAGGAAGGCGCGCACGGCGGGAATGGCGGAAACGGCAGACGCAGCCATGGAGATTTCAGGGCGGCGGATCTTATCGCCCAGATTTTCCCCATTCAGATATACGTACTGCGTTCCGTTCTCAAATTTCAACTCCACGTGGATCTCGGGGAGCACCGCGCTCACCGCCTCGGCATTCTTCGGGTCAATCCCCTTGGTCGTTACATAATAGCCCACGGTACGGTAAAGGGCTCCGGTATCCACGTAAACGATACCGAGCCTTGCGGCGGCAGCCTTGGCGAGACTGCTCTTGCCCGCGCCGCTGGGGCCGTCGATGGCGATCTGATACATATTCGTTACCTTCTCTTTCCTGATTAATACTGTAATTCGGCGGCGTGCATACCCGCAAGCCTGCCGGTGGAGAATGCAATCTGCAGATTATAGCCGCCCGTGTATGCGTCCACATCCAGAACCTCACCGGCAAAATAGAGTCCCTTCACCAGCTTGGACTCCATCGTTTTCGGTGTGATCTCCTTCACCGACACACCGCCCGAGGTGACAATGGCTTCATCGATGGGACGGAAGCCCGTGGGGCGAACGGTAAACTGCTTGAAGCAGCTCACAAGTCTGCGCCGCTCCTCGCGGGTGACGGAGTGGACCTTTTTCAGCGGATCGATCCCGCTCGCCTCCACCATCAGCGGGATCATTTTGCGGGGCAGGAGTGCATCCAGTGCGTTTTCAAAATTTTTATTGGTCTCCCCTGAAAAATCGGAGAGGATCCGCTCATCCAGCGTTTTTTCGTCCAGTGCCGGCTTCAGGTCGATCCGCGCCTCGTATCTTCCGGGCGCCAGATCGGGAACGTGAGCGGAGGCGCTGAGCACCAACGGTCCCGTGATGCCGAAATGCGTGAACATCATCTCGCCGAATTCCTCGTAGACAGTTTTGCCGCTCAACACATCGACCATGCGCAGGGTAACGTTTTTCAGAGACAGACCCTGCATGCGGCTGCAGACATTTCCGGCACACACGATGGGGACAAGCGAGGGACGAAGCGATACGACGGTGTGTCCTGCCCGACGCGCGAACTGATAGCCGTCACCGTCCGAGCCGGTCAGCGGGTAAGACTTGCCCCCCGTACAGACGATCACCGCGTCATATTCCTCCTCGCTGCCGCCGATGCGCACACCGCGCACCCTGCCCTCCTCAATCAACAAGTCGGAAACGCGGCGATTGACCATGCAAACACCCAGATCACGGCAATACCGCTCCATGGCGGCAACGATATCCGCCGCCTTGTCGGACACAGGAAAGACCCGTCTTCCCCGCTCCGTCTTCAAGGGGACACCCAACGCCTCGAAATGTGCTTTGGTATCCTCGGTGGAAAAGGCGCTGAGCGCCGCGTAGAGAAAACGGGGATTGCGCGGTACGTTGGCGAGGAATTCCTCCATGGTGCAATCGTTGGTCACGTTGCACCGCCCCTTTCCGGTAATGCGAAGCTTCTTTCCAAAGCGGTCGTTCCGCTCGTACAGCGTGACCGAGGCTCCGTACTCCGCCGCCGTTGCGGCAGCCATCATACCTGCCGCACCGCCGCCGATCACGGCGACCCGACGCGTATCCGTCACAAACTCATCCATGGGCATTGCCTCCGTCTCCTGTGGCGTATACGTCGTATTCCTTCCAGATTTTTTCCAGCTGACGCAGGCGGACATCCGTCTCGTCCTGCCGCTTCATTGCCACCGCCACAATGATGGCATTGATGATGCTCAGCGGCGCCACCAAAGAGTCGACGAAGGATGCCATGTCGCTCTGCGCCAGCAGTAGCTGGTCCGCATAGGCGGCAATGGGCGCGTCGCTGCTGTCCGTCAGCGCAATCACGTCTGCCCCCTTCTCCTTGGCATACGCCACGGCGTTGATGGTGCGCTTGGAATAACGGGGAAAGCTGATGGCGAAGAGCACGTCGCCCTCGCCCATGTGCAGCAGCTGCTCGAAGATCTCGCTTCCCGAGGTGGTCTGCACATGCTTGACGTTATCAAAAACGATCTGAAAATTCTGATTCACAAAGCCCGCCAACATGGCCGAGGAGCGAACGCCCATTACGTAGATGTGGCGCGCGTGCAACAGCTTTTCGACTGCACCCGCAAAGGCGGCGCGGTCGGCGTTCTCCAGCGTATGCTTGATCTTCTCGGCGTCGGCAAGCAGTACCTTGTCCAGCACATCGTTTTCGCCCATCCGTCGGTTGGCGACCTCCATACGCTGAAAGGAAGTCAGGCGTGTGCGGATCAGCTCCTGCAAACCGCGCTGCAGCTCGGGATAGCCCTCAAAGCCCAGCTCACAAGCAAAGCGAACCACCGTAGACTCGGAGACCCCCACCAATTTACCCAGTCTGGCGGCAGTCATATACGCCGCCTCCTCGTAATGCTCGATCATATATCGGGCAATCAGCTTCTGTCCCTTGGAGAACCCGGGAATGCCCTCTTCGATCCTGTTCAGAAGATCCTTATTCATCACAGTGCTTCACCTCGCCTGCTTCTCGACCCACCGGGATCGAAACCAATATATCTTATATATTATACCTTTTTGCGCTCCTCTTGTCAAGGCACATGCGGCAGATATCTTTCTCTTTTCCCACAGGATTTTTTCCAAAGGTCTTTACAAAAAAGTGAAGCAGTGCTACAATATTACTGTAAGAGCTCTCACAGCATCTCGCGTGGGGCAGTCTTGAAATTCAACAGCAAGTGAGGATATCATATGAATACTGTAAGAATCGGCATCATCGGCACCGGCGGCGTTGCCATGTCCCGCCATATCAAGGAGCTTTTGCAATGCGAAAACGCCAAGATCGCGGCACTGTGCGACATTGATCCTGCCGCCCTTTCCCGCGCCGCGGAAAAAGCGGGCGTCCCCGCCGAAAAATGCTATTCCGATTACCGTGATCTGATCGCCGACCCCGAGGTGGATGCCATCGAGATCTGCACCCCCAACTATCTCCACGCCGAGATGGCGATCGCCGCCCTGCGGGCGGGAAAGCCGATCAATCTGGAAAAGCCCGTTGCCATGAACCGGGCACAGGCGGATACCATCGTTGCCGCCGAGCAGGACAGCAGTGCCTTTGGCATGACCTGCTTCACCTATCGCTTCATGCCCGCCGTGCGCTATGCCAAGCATCTCGTCGACAGCGGCTTGATCGGCGACATCGTGGGTCTGAACGTTGCCTATCTCAAGAACAGCGGCTTTTGGGAGGAGCGCCGTTTGGAATGGCGCTTCATCAAGAAATACGCCGCTTCGGGCGTTGTCGGCGATCTGGGTGTACATCTGATCGATCTGGCGCAGCTTCTGGCAGGCAACATCACCGAGCTTTGCTCCACCAAGGCGACCGTAGTCAAGGAGAGAAAGCGCCTCGACAGCGAGGAGCTTGCACCGGTGGAGACCGATGACAGCTGCAGCTTCCTTGCGCATTTCGCATGCGGTGCCGACGGTGCCTTCCACATCACCCGTTGCGCCATCGGACACAAAAACACCATCCGCTATGACGTATACGGCACCAAGGGCTCCATCTCCTTTGATCTCAACGATCCGAAGATCCTGACCGTGTGCCACGGTGAGGGAGACCCGAAAAATTACGTAAGCGTTACCGAAAACGTCCCGCAGGAATTCTATCTCCTGCAAGAGCAGGCGTTTGTCAACGCCGTGTTGGGAAAACGCGACCCGCTCTTCCCCACCCTTGCCGACGGCGCGCAGGGACAGAGGGTCGTGGACGCCCTTCTCGCATCCGCCGACGAGCGCCGCTGGGTGGATATTATTTGAAAAGCAGTCAAGACCACCGGCCGTGCCGGTGGCTTGCACAAGCCCCCTTAGGGCATGTCACAGGCTGAGCCTATAGGCTCGTCGAAAAGTCTGCCAACCGCACGACTTTCACAGGCATGCCCCTAAAGGGGCTTTATTTTATTTG
>JAFTMG010000001.1 GCA_017452525.1 Clostridia bacterium | reverse complement strand
GACGTTTACGAAGTTTGCCCGCTCAAGCCATGCAAGGGAGGTATCCGTCAACCTGCTCATAATCGCCCCGCCCGACCCATTCCATGGCGAGAACAAAGTGAACATCCCGCCTCATACCCATAGTGTGAAAGCTTTTGAAGGTGTCCAGAGGGAACTTTTCTCGAAAAGTTCCCTTTGGCGGGTGCAGGGCAGAGCCCTGCCTTCGTCCGCGCCACGATACCTCCACCCCGACAATCCCAAATTTGAAGAAATCCACTATCTGGTGTGACGGTGCGATCCTCATTTTCCAAACGGATTATAGCACAAAACCATGAATTTTTCAATGCCTTTGGAGAAATTGAAAAAACGGTATGAGGAAAATTCCTCATACCGTTTTTTATGCTGTGTGGAATGTTAGCGAATTATCGGATCGCGGTTCCTTCGGGAACGCTGTCGTCCACGAAGATGACCTTGCAGCCGCAGGCATTGTTGGTGGCGGCGAGGAGCATGCCCTCGGACTTGACGTTGCAGATGCGGTTGGGCTTGAGATTTGCCACCACGATGATCTTCTTGCCGATCAGCATCTCGGGCGTGTATTCGGCCTTGATGGAGGACATGATGACGCGCTCGCCGATGCCGTCGAACAGGGTCAGCTTGAGGCAGGCATTGGATTTGCGCAGGGTCTCTGCCTTGAGGACCTTGCAGACGCGGAAGTCCATCTTGGCGAAGTCGTCAATCGTGATCTGCTCCTTGACGGGCTCAACGGGGTCAGCCTCGCCGTGGACAACGGCAGGGGTTGCTTCCTCCTCGCAGCACTCAGCGGGCGCCTCGGCAGCCTTCTCGGCAGCGAGCTCAGCCTCGGTCTGAGGGGTGGAGAAGTCCAGCAGACCGACGTAGCGGTCAGACTCGATGGCGTAGAGGAAGAGGTAGAGGCGGGGGCCTGTCTCCTTGTCGATCAGCAACTGATAGACGGTGCGGAAGAATTTGCCCTGCAGGCCGCGCAGCACCTTCTGGTCCATATCCTCGCCCCAGACGCGCTTGGGGATCGCATACAGCTCGGCGTTCAGATCGTCGAGGGTGTAGCCGCCCTTGGCGATGTAGGCGTGGAGCATGGAAACGGCTTCCTTTTCCTTCTCGTCCAGGGTGTTGTATACGGTAAAGTTTCTGGTCTCACGCAGACGGTTGACCTGCTCGGGAGCGCACTGCTCCAGCCAGAACTTGGCGCGCTCGAGGCGGTCGGCAAACTGCTCTCTCTTGTAGTTCATGCCGATCTTCTCAAAGACGGTCTCCAGCATGGGGACGTTGAAGTTGACGATGGAGCCCAGCTGTACCATCAGCGCCATGGGAACGGTGTCGATCTCACGGCCCTCGATCTGACAGAGATACATGATGTCCTTGACGGCATCGGTGGCGGTGCCGGCGCGGGTGTCGTTGAGCATCTTGTCAAATTCAAAGTACTGGCGCAGGATACCGTCGTCAAAGCAGAGATCGAATGCCTTGGTGGGGTCAGCCTTGGCGTAAAGCCAGAGCAGGACCTCGGGCTGATAGAGCTTGAGGAGCGTATCGGGGGTGAGGTTCAGACCGGAGGAGCTGGACATCTTGCCCGTCATGCCCTTGATGCCGATGAACTCGTAGCCCTGGAAGAGGGGAGCCTCAAAATTGAAGATCTTTTTGGAAATGATCTTGGAGTTGGAGTAGGAGCCGGTGGGAGCGGCGTGATCCTTTCCGCCCGGCTCAAAGTCGACCTGTTCGTATCTCCAGCGCATCGGCCAGTCGATCTTCCAGCCCAGCTTGCAGTTGAAGTCGGTGAGGAAGTTGAAATGACCGCTGTGACCGCAACGGCAGGTGTAGTCTGCCTCGGTGCAGTCCTCGGAGAGAGAGGTGATGGTGGTGAAGTCGGTGTGGCACGCGGGGCAGAAGATGCTGACGGGGTAGTATACCTCGCGCTCCGCGTCATGCTCTGCCTTCAGCTGCTCGGGGGTTTTGTCGGGATCCTTGGTCTTGAAGGAGTTGAGAATGTCGAAGATCTCGCCGCGCTTCTGCAGGGATTCGATGATATCTTTGGTGTAGGCACCCGAACGGTAGAGCTCTGCCTGATAGCGGCAGTCGAGCTTGATGCCAAAGCGGCTCATGGCGTTGAGAAACTCCTCCTCAAAGTGCTTGGCGAAATTCTCATGGCATCCCCAGGGGTCGGGAATATCCACGTAGGGGCAGCCGATGTATTTATCATAGCTGTCGCCGACCACCTCGCGCACGTTCGCGGGGATCTTGCGGCAACGGTCGTATTCGTCCCAGGAGAAGAGCAGACGTGCCTTCTTACCGGCTTTCTCCAAAGCCTTGACGACGAACAGAGGGGTGGCAACGTCACGGAAGTTACCGATGTGGACCGAGCCGGAGGGGCTGATACCGGCGGCGCAAACGTATTCTTCCTTATCGGGGTTGCGGGCAATGATTCTTTGTGCTATTTCTTCTGACCAATGCATGGTATGATGCGGATCCCGCACACGGGTGGGGGATCGACTCCTTTCTCAGGTCTGTCGGACGAGCCGACGAAAGTATTTCATTTTACCCCTTATTATATCATAGATAAAAGAAAATGTCAAATGGTTTTTGCCCGATATCCCGGAATATCCCAAAAAACTTGACCGCCGCCCGCCTCGGCGCGAAAAAAACAAAATTTTCACAGAAAACACACCTGATTTTCGAATATATGCTTGAAAAATCAGGAATTGCGGGTGTTTGGGTGTTTACAAATGAGAGATTTTATGCTATACTACTATATATTATAGTATGATGCGGTAGTATCGTCACTCGGTCGGACCGGGACGGTGTACCGCGCGCGGAAGGGAGGCATGAAGATGAACCGCGGTGAGACGGAAGAGGTCCGTGATCTGATGGGTATGACCCGGGAAGGGCGGTTGTCTGCCATGCCGACGCTGCCCCTGCCGGCGGCGATCCTTCTGGGGCTGTACGTCTGCCTTTGCATGGCGTATCTGCCCATGTGGCGCTCGCAGGGCTTTGCGGGGGTGATATTGCTCGTATCCGCCATGATGGCGGCGCTGACGTTACGCTCCCCGTGGATCATCGGAATGCTGACGGTGCCCGCTTTTCTGCTGGTCAGCGTCAGCGGCTCGCTGATCACGGCGGCGCTTCCCATTGCTTTCCTGTGCGGCACGGCATACGGTGCCTTTCTGTTGCTGAACGTGCGCTCTCCGCTGACCGCGGCGGTTCCCGTTGCCGCGCTGATCGCGGGGGTGCTGACCACGGGGGACGTGTGTGGCGCGCTCCTCTCCCTTTTGTGCCTGCCCGCCTCCCTGACGCTTGCCTACGTGCTTCGCCGTGGGATGACGCGGGTGCGCGCCATCTGCCACCTTGCCGCCGCCATGCTGATCCCCATGCTGACGGTGGGCTTGGTGTACGTGCTGCTTCACGGCGGGACGGAGGTCTTTGAGGATTTGTCCCTCGCCGTCACCCGCGCGCGGTATGCCTTCGCCGACTGTCTTGCCGCATGGGAGACGGGTTCGGGCGAAAACGCGGGCCGTGTGGTGCTGGAGGGCATGGAGCTTGCGCTGGCGGGCGCGATCTTCAACGTGCTGCCCGGCGTGCTGCTGGCGTTGCTTGCCGTGCTGGCGTATATGGCAAACCTGCTCTGTCTGACTCTCTTCCGCACCTATCAGCGGGTCGGCTATCTCTCGCGGCGTGTCTTCGTTTTCGCCGTCAGCGTGCCTGCCGCCACCGTGTTTCTGGTGGGTTATCTGGCACTGCTTCTGATCGGTGAGCAGGCGAGCCATCAGGTACAGTTTTTGGAGACGGTCGCCGAGAATCTGTATCTCGCGCTTCTGCCCGCCATGATCTGCGCCGGCGTGCTTGCCGCCATCCGCACCTTCCTGCTCAGCTCCCACCGCCTGATGCTCCTGCTCGGTGCCGCCGTCCTGACGGTCTTTTCCCCTGCCGCGGCACTGACGGTTCTGTCGCTGATCGGTGCGTGCAGTGTGGTCTGGAGTGCGGTGCGCCGCAGGATGCGGCGAGCCAAGCCACTTGATTGATTTCAAAGCCCTTGCGGTTTTATTCGTTTTGAGAAAGGAAATGTGCATTTATGCAAGTGAAAAAAGGAATCCTATCCCGTAATGACGCGAGATTTCAGCTCTTGCTGTGTATCCTGCTGGCGGTGCTGTTCCTTGCCATATATCTGTTCGTCGTTGCTTTCAGCGATGTCTCCCCCGTCTGGACCGGGCTGATCCTGCTGCTGCTTTACTGTGCGGTGGCGGGGAGCATCTACGCGGTCACCTATAAAAAGCTTGCGGCGCTGCGCGCGGAGCAGGAGGCGGCGGAGACCATCCACACCGAGATCCTCGATCTGTTCAAATACGCGGTGGGGCTGCCTTACGCCGTGGTGGACACGAGCGGTCGGATCCAGGTGGCGAACCGTGAGCTGCAAAAGATCCTTGGGGTGACCACGTCCCTCTATAAGGGTCAGCTGGCAGACTATTGCGCCGTGAATATCCGCGAGTTGCTCGGTCTTGACACGCAGCCCAACAACAACGAGGAAGAAAAGGAAAAGCCCGTTACCCTCAACGGCCGTCAGTTCCGTCCCGGTGCCCACAAGCTCACCCTCAAGGCATTGCCGCCCGAGACCGAATATTATATGGTCGTCTTTTACGAGGTGACCGAGCTGCTCCAAGCCAGATCGGCGCTGGACGATCAGAAGACGGTCGTGGCGTATATTGTGCTGGACAATCTGGAGGAATTGGCGCAGTACGTCCGCGTCAGCTTCCGCTCTGCCGCCAACGAGATCGAGGGCATCCTCAAAAGCTGGGCGGGTGAGATCGGCGGCATGCTCCGTGAGTATGAGCGCGATAAATACATCCTGCTCTTCTCTCAGAAGCAGCTGGAGAACTGTATTGAAAATCAGTTCGACATTCTGGAGACCATCCGCAACGTGCGTTTGGGTGACAACAGTATGCCCGTGACCGTCTCAATGGGTATCTCCACCGCCGGCGCGACGCTGGCAGAGCGCGAGCGTGACGCGGCGGCAACGCTGGATCTGGCGCTTCAGCGCGGCGGCGATCAGGTGGCGCTTCGCCGCGGCAAGAACGTGGAATATTTCGGCGGACGCACCAAGACGGTCAAGAAGCGCACCAAGGTGCGCGCACGCGTCAGCTCCGCTCAGCTCTGCGCCCGCATCGCCGAGGCGAAGAACGTGCTGATCATGGGACACCGCAACCCCGACTTCGACTCGGTGGGTGCCTGCATCGGTATCGCGCGGCTGTGTATGTTCTGCGGCGTCAGCGCCAAGGTGATCATCAACCGCGATTGCGACGTTTTCCGCATCCTTGCCTCCCGCCTGATGCGATATGAGGAGTATGCCGATATGTTCATCGACGGCAATCTCGGCTTGGATCTGATCGGCTCCACCACCCTTCTGATCGTGGTGGACACCAACAACTTCGTCATTTCCGAGGCGCCCGAGGTGGCTGCCAACGTGCCGAAGATCGCCATCATCGACCACCACAGACAGGTGGGAGAGTTTGATTTCGACCCCGTTCTCAATTATATCGATCCCTCCGCCTCCTCGGCGTGTGAGCTGATCGCCGAGATCTTAGAGCAGAGCCTGCCCGAGGGCACGCTTCTCAAGGAGGAGGCGAACGCGATGCTGACGGGTATCATGCTGGATACCAACCGCTTCACCAAGGATACCGGCTCCCGTACCTTCGCGGCGGCGCTTTATCTGCAGGGCGAGGGTGCCAACACCGAGATCGCCCGTCGGAATTTTGAGGACGATATCAAGGACTTTATGGCGGAAGCGTCCTTCAGCAAGGATATTGTGATCTACCGCGAGCGCATGGCGATCACCCGTTCCACCGGCACGGGCGATCCGATGGTGGACCGCATTGCCGCCTCCAAGGCGGCGGATAAGCTGCTGACGGTCCGTCAGGTGGATGCCTCCTTTGCGCTGGTAGAGGCGGGAAGCACCATCCATATCTCCGCCCGCTCCAACGGTACCATCAACGTCCAGCTGATCCTGGAGAAGCTCAAGGGCGGCGGACATTTCGATGCCGCGGGTGCGCAAGTGCAGGAGTCTACCATGGAGCAGGCAACGGCTCTGCTGACGGCGGCGATCGACGAGATCGTGCCTGCCTGACCGCTTTTTTGAAAAAGAAGGGCAAAATTTTAAATCGGGTTTATAAAAAACAGTATTATATAGCGTATAGGAGGAAAATTACATGAAAGTCGTATTGCTTGCCGACGTCAAGGGCTCGGGAAAAAAGGATCAGATCGTTGAGGTTTCGGACGGTTATGCCCGCAACTTCCTCTTCCCCAAGAAGCTTGCCATTCCCGCCGACAGTCAGGCAGTGAATGTGATCAAAAATAAAGAGGCGTCCCAGGCGCATAAGATCGAGGTCGAAAAGGCAGCCGCCAAGGAGATCGCCGCCAAGCTGGAGAGCTGCGTGGTCAAGATCGAGACCGGCGCAGGTGCCGACGACCGTCTCTACGGTGCCGTCACCTCCAAGGACGTGGTAGAGGCGCTGAAGGCACAGCACGGCATCGTGCTGGATAAGCGCCGTGTGACCATGGACCCCATCAAGACCTTGGGCAAATATACACCTCAGGTCAAGCTGTATACCGACATCACCGCTACCATCCACGTCCACGTGACGCGGAAGTGATCGAGCGACATGAACGAGGAAATTGTTCGCAAGCTACCCTTTTCGCTGATCGCCGAGCAGTCTCTTCTGGGTTCGATCCTGATCAATCCCGAATCCTTCAATGAGATCGCCGATGCGGTCAACGGCTCCGATTTCTATATGACGGAGCATACGCAGATATTCCTTGCCATGCACGAGCTGTTCTTAACCAACAGCGAGATCGACGTGGTCACGCTGATCGATATGCTGGTCACCAAGGGCGTGTATGACAAATCGGGCGGCGAGAGCTATATCCGCACGCTGGGCGAGGTCGTTCCCAACGCCCTCAACGTCAAGGACTACGCCCGCATCGTCAAGGAAAAAAGCACGCTTCGTCAGCTGATCGAGGTCTGCGGCGAGATCTCTGAAACGGCGTATTCCGAGCAGGACTCGGTGTCGCATATCATCGACAGCGCCGAGAGCAAGATCTTTGCCATTGCCCAGGGGCGCGACACCAAAAACTTCCGTCACATCCGCGAGGTGCTGATGGACGTTTACGGTCATTTGCATG
The DNA here is from genome assembly GCA_017452525.1 of Clostridia bacterium. Taxonomy (GTDB): domain Bacteria; phylum Bacillota; class Clostridia; order Oscillospirales; family CAG-272; genus RGIG3947. Next base: position 12,691 of record JAFTMG010000001.1, on the reverse strand, counting down.
AGTTGAACACCAACAAAAACGCCGCGCAGGGCACCAAGACCGGATTTTCGGGTCTGGATGCGGTGCTGGCTGGCATGGGTAACTCCGACCTTGTGCTGGTAGGTGCCCGTCCCGGTATGGGTAAGACCAGTTTCTGTTTGAATATCGCCACCAACGTGGCGGCGGCAACCAAGAAGAAGGTCTGTATCTTCTCGTTGGAAATGTCGGCAGACCAGCTGGTCTCCCGTATCCTTTCCAGTGAGGCGATGGTAGACAGCTACGCGCTCCGCACCGGCGAGCTGAAGCCGGAGGAGTGGGAGAATATCGCCGAGGCATCCTCACGTCTTTCCGCCTGCGATATTCTGATTGACGATACCTCGGGTATCACCATTACAGGTATGAAGGCGAAGCTCCGCCGCGTGAACGATCTGGGTCTGGTGGTGATCGACTACCTGCAGCTGATGCAGAGTGATAAGAAGATCGAGAACCGCGTCAACGAGGTGGGCGATATCTCGCGTAACATGAAGATCATGGCGAAAGAACTGAACGTGCCGATTATCTGCTGCGCGCAGCTGTCCCGAGGACCCGAGTCGAGAACGGATAAAAAGCCGATGCTTTCCGACCTGCGTGACTCCGGAGCCATCGAGCAGGACGCCGACGTGGTCATGTTCCTGTATCGAAACGAGTACTACAAAACGGACGGCGACCCCAGCAACGAGCGCGACGGCGACATTGCCGAGGTCATCATCGCCAAGAACCGTCACGGCTCCACCGGTACCGTCCGCATGGGCTGGATCGGTCGCTTCACCAAGTTCCGCACCATTGCGGATGAAAGTCAACTGCCGAAATAAGGAGCAGATATGTTAGAGCATTTCACAGCCCCGCATCTTCTCACGGGCCATCCGCCGCGGACGCCGATCCTGGTGGCGTTTTCCGGCGGTGCCGACTCGGTGGCAATGCTTGCCGCTCTGCGGGAATATGCCGCCCTTCACGGCACGCCCCTCCGCTTGGCGCACGTCAACCATGGCATCCGCGGTGAGGAAGCGGTGCGTGACCGTGATTTCTGCGTGGCGATGGCGTCGCGCTTCGGCTTGCCCATCTCGGTGTTGGATGCCGACGTGCCCGCCATCCGTGCCGCGCGTGGCGGAAGCATGGAGGAGGTGGCGCGTCAGGTGCGCTACGACTTCTTTGCCCGCGTGATGGCAGAATATGACATTCCTCTGCTCGCCACGGCACACCATGCCGACGATCAGCTGGAGACTATCCTTCTGCGCCTCACCCGCGGCACCGGTCCCGACGGGCTGTGCGGCATTCCGCCTCTGAGGGCAATGGGAGAGGGCAGGCTGGTCATCCGTCCCATGCTGGGGTGTGAGAAGGCAGAGCTGGTCTCCTACTGTCGGGAGCAGGGGCTGGATTTCGTGGTGGATTCCACCAACGAGGATATTTCTTACGCGCGCAACCGCATCCGCCGGCGGGTTATTCCCGAGCTGAGAGCGATCAATCCCGCGGTGACCGATGCCGCCGCGCGGCTGAGTAGAACGGTGCGTGCCGACGTGGGATATCTCACCGAGCAGACCGACCGCTTTGTGCGGGAGGCGGTGACGTTGCGTCCCGAGGAGGGAGGTGCGGTCCGTGTTTCGGTCTCCCGTGCCCGTCTGGAGGAGCAGGGAACGGCGTTGCGCCGCCGCGTGCTGACGCGGATGATGCGGTATGCCGGATGCCCGCAGGCAGAGGAGCGCTTCGTGTGCGCGCTGGACGCCCTGCGCGAGGGCGCGCTGACCTTGCCGGGCGGTGTGAGTGCCCGATGTGAGAGAGGCGTGCTGTGGCTTTGCCGCGAGTCGAAGGACGTGTATGTCCGAGCGGAGCGTGTGTCCCCGGACCTGTCCCACCTGCCGCAAACGGTTGCTTTCGGCGATTTTTGCGTGACGTTCGGGGCAGCCGCGCCGATTTGCGGGGAGAAAGAGCGGAAAGATCTGCCTCTTTTCGAAAGAATTTACAAAATGTCCATGAATGGGACGGTAAAATTTGATACAATAAAAAATAGCTTGATTTTGCGCACCCGCCGCGAGGGCGATCGCCTTTTGCGGGGCGGGCATCACCGCAGTCTCAAGAAGCTGTTTTGTGACCTTGGGGTGCCGCGTCACCTTCGTGACCGTCTTCCGCTCCTGTGTGACGGAGAGGGGATCCTCTTTGTCCCGGGTGTGGGTGTGAGAGACGGTGCGGTGCCGACGGGGTGTGAGCAGGCGCTGACAGTCAGCGTCACATACGTTCCCGATGAGGAAAGCTTCTCCGCCCTCGCGGCGGATCGAAATACAAGAAACCAACAGAAAGAGGAAACCGATGAAGAATAACTTAAAGATCATTCTGTTTTACCTGGTGCTGATCGGCGTGATCATCTTCGTGGTGGCACAGCTGTTCTCCGCCACGCATGCAGATAAGCTGGTGTACAGCGACATCGTGACCTACTTTGAAAGTGAACAGGTAGCGTCCTTTGTGGTCGATGAAGACTATTTGCTGACCATGAAGCTGAAGGACCAGACGCAGGTGTCGTACCAGTTGAAGAGTCTGACCATTTTCCGTGATGACCTGGGCGACCTGATCCTGGAGCAGAAGCGCGCGGGCATCATTGAGTCCTACGATTATGAGCCCGAGACCGTGTACCCCTGGTGGGTCAGCATGCTGCCCTATCTGATCATCATCGTGCTGTTTATCGCGCTGTGGTTCTACGTCATGAACCAGGCAGTCGGCGGTAAGGGCGGCAAGATGAACTCCTTCGGCAAGGCACGGGTCAAGACCCCTCAGCCGGATCAGAAAAATCGGGTGCTGTTCAAGGATGTGGCAGGTGCCGATGAGGAAAAGGCGGAGCTGGAAGAGGTGGTGGAATACCTCAAGGATCCCCACAAATTCTCCAAGCTGGGCGCCAAGATCCCCCACGGTGTTTTGCTTGTAGGCCCTCCGGGTACCGGTAAGACCCTGCTTGCCAAGGCGGTAGCGGGAGAGGCGGGTGTGCCCTTCTTCTCCATCTCCGGCTCGGATTTCGTGGAAATGTACGTCGGTGTCGGTGCGTCCCGTGTCCGCGACCTGTTCGATCAGGCGCGCAAGGCGCCCGCGTCCATCATTTTCATCGATGAGATCGACGCGGTCGGCCGCCAGAGAGGCGCAGGTCTGGGCGGCGGTCATGACGAGCGTGAGCAGACGCTGAACCAGTTGCTGGTGGAAATGGATGGCTTTGGCTCTCACGAGGGCATCATCGTCATCGCCGCCACCAACCGTCCCGATATTCTTGATCCCGCATTGCTCCGTCCCGGCCGTTTTGACCGTCAGGTGACCATCGGTTATCCCGACATCCGCGGCAGAGAGGAGATCCTGAAGGTCCATGCCCGCAATAAGCCCATGGAATCCACCGTGGACTTCCGCCGCGTGGCGCAGACCACCGTCGGCTTTACCGGTGCCGAGCTTGCCAACCTGCTCAACGAGGCAGCGTTGCTGGCGGCGAGAAACAACAAGTCGCTGATCGGTATGGACGATATTGAGGAAGCCTTCATGAAGCTGATCCTCGGCCCCAAAAAGAAGAACCGCGTCCGCAACGAGCATGACAATAAGCTGGTGGCATACCACGAGGCGGGTCATGCGGTGGCGTCCTTCTTCTGCCCCCACACCGATCCCGTCAAGATGATCTCCATCATCCCCGCGGGCAATACCGGCGGTGTGACCGTCAGCGTTCCCGAGCAGGATACGTTGGGTTCCTCCCGCGGTGAAATGTTTGAAAAGATCCTGATGACGCTGGGCGGTCGTGTTGCCGAGCAGCTGATCATGGACGATATCTCCACCGGTGCCTCCAACGATATCCAGCAGGCGACCAAGATCGCCCGCAATATGGTGACGCGCTACGGTATGAGTAAGAAGCTGGGTACCGTGCTGTACGGCTCCGAGCATTCGGCAAGTGAGGTGTTCCTCGGCAGAGACTTCAGCGCGGGTAAGAACTACTCCGAAAAGACCGCCGCCATCATCGATGAGGAGATCCGTTCTCTGATCGAGGAGGCGTACACCAAGTGTACCGAGATCCTGACCGAGCATCTGGATAAGCTGCATTTTGTTGCTGCCTTCCTGCTCAAGCATGAGATCATGGACGGCGACCAGTTCAAGGCAGCCATGGAGGGTGAGCCCACCATGGAGGAGCTGGAGGAGCTGGCAGAGGAGAAGAAGCGCAAGAGCCGTGAGGACAACGAGAAGAAGCGCGCCGAGGATGAGGAGCGCGCCCGCCGCGAGGCAGAGGAGGCAGAGCGTCTGGAGAATGAGAGACGCGCCGCTCAGTCCGCAAACCCCGAATGGTGGGACAACGGTTCCGGCGATAAAAAGTAAATTGGAACAAAGCAAAAGAGCCGCGCCCGATCGGGCGCGGCTCTTTGTGAATGTGGTCGCTGACATGCCTCGCGCTTATCTGCTCCGTCTGCGGTTGCGGGCGGGTGCGGATTGAGTGGGCGAGATGTCCAGCATATTTTTGTGGAAGGTGGGCTTTTCCATGGTGCCGTCTACCAGAAGCGGGAAGGAGATCTTGGCGTCTCCTCTCGTCAGCTCGACGAAAACAGACGGGGTTCCGTCCTCGGGGTCGCACCGCACCAGCATGGGATGCATGCCTTCCGCCAGCAGCTCACCTGCAACGGATTCGCCGTTTTCCGTTTCCGCCTCGTGCAGACGCACGGTGGTGTCGCGGTAGCGGGGAAGGATCAGATACCATTGGTCTCCGTCGCCGTCTTCACTGTCTCCGTTGTCGATCACGGTGATGTCCTCGGGGAGAAGGGACAGCCCGAAATAGCTGATCACGTCGGCGGGAGTCAGCTTCTGCGCGCTTCTGCCCAAAAAGGCAATGGCACCCAGATGGTCGTCCTTGAAGTCCTCAAAATGGATCCATTCGCCGGCACCGCTCTCGGGGACGTTGGGATCGGACGTCTGATTTTGCGTTGTCGTGCCGGAGCCGGTACCGCCTGCGGGCGGCGTGATGGGATCGGTGATGCCGCCGCTTTCGCTCGTGGCGGAGGAGCTGTTGTCGGTCTCACCGCGGGTGGTTGTCGTACTGCTTGGCGAAGTGGTTTGGGTGGTTGCGGAGGTCTGTGGCTTTGTCGTGGTCGTCGTTTCCTGCTTGGTGGTTGCTTTGGTGGTGGTCTCAGCCTTGGTGGTTGCTTTGGTGGTGGTCTCAGCCTTGGTGGTTGCTTTGGTGGTGGTCTCAGCCTTGGTGGTTGCTTTGGTGGTGGTCTCAGCCTTGGTGGTCGCTTTGGTGGTGGTCTCGGCCTTGGTCGTCGTCTTGGTGGTGGTCTCAGCTTTCGTCGTGGTTGCCGGTGTGGTCACAGAGGTGGTCTCTTGCCGCGAGCTTTGCGTGTCGCTTTCCTTTTGTGTCGTTTCCGTGCTGTCCGTCTCGCTCTCGTCGGGGAGCAGGGGGCTTTCGGGAGAGGGGAGCAGAGAGGAACCCTGCTCCTTGGTCGTCGTGGTCTTATCCTCGTCTCTTCGGCGGAAGCACCCGGTCAGGGTCAGGGCGAGCGCAATGGCGAGCGCCGTCAGCAAGATACCGATCTTGCACTTTTTCATATTCTACCGTACCTTTGAGATCTTAACTTAAAAAGGCTGTATGAGACGGTGCTTGGACTCGTCTCAAACAGCCTTCGCTATCATTGTGCGCCATCGAACGTTCCGCTATTCGAGCAGTTGTTGGGAGGGCAGAGAGGGGTTTGCAGGGATGGAAAAATATGAAAATTACTTTGGCGTCGTTTTGCTCAGCCAGTCCTCCACCAGCGCATCCTGCAAGCGGCGGAGCATGACGGGTGACTTCCCGCCCACGGGTTTGCCGTCGATCTCGGTGGCGGCAAGGCAGAAGGAGCCTGCGCTGGAGATCATGACCTCATCGGCATCCATCATCTCACTCACGGTGAAGGGACGCTCCTCCACGGCGTAGCCGAGGGCACGGGCGGTGCGGATGAGGTGGGCGCGGGCAATGCCGGGGAGAATGAGATTGTCGGTGGGTGCGGTGATAAAGGTCTCGTCCCGAATGATATGCACGTTGGAATGGGCACATTCGGTCACGCGGTCTCCGCGGTGAAAGACCGACTCCTGGGCGCCGGCGGCTTCGGCACGCTGTGCGGCAAGCACGTTGGGCAGCAGATTGAGGGTTTTGATATTGCAATGATAGAAGCGCGTGTCCTCCGCGGTGATCAGCTGAACGGGCGCGTAGGTGTCCTTCACCGAGGCGGGCTTGAGCATCACCCACAGATTGGGCGGCACGCCCGGAAAGGCGTGATTGCGGGGTGCGGTACCGCGGGTCAGCTGCCAGTAGACGAACTGTTCACCGTCATCCACACGGCGCACCAGGTCGCAAAGCAGCTCGGCAAGCGCCTCACGGGACATGGGCACCTCCATGCCAACGAGCCGCGCGCTGTTGAAAAAGCGTTCGATATGTTCATCCAGCGCGTAAATGATATGATTGCGGCTGTAGGTCGCATCGTAGATACCGTCGCCGAAATAGCCGGCGCGATCGTTCATCGGGACACTCATTTCTTCGATCAGCCCGATCTTTCCGTTATAATACCCAAGATTTCTCACAAAAAACCTTCCTTTCAAGCAGGAGATGCTCATAGTATAACACGTTTTGCGTACGATGGCAAGAGAAAGTGTATGATTTTTTCCTACCATTCATATATATGCCACGGGAGCCAATACTTACCACAGAACTTTTTTCGACAAAACTCTTTACAAGCTTTGCCAGTCCATGATATAATAGACGCGGATGATATATGTTGGTGCAATGTGTTAGATCTTCCAACCTTGCCGGCAGGTATCATTTATCTTATTGTGTCGGAGAGAGGCTTTGCCAGCGAGCGGTACCGGGCAGAGCAAGGGCGGCGGCAGTCAGAAAGCCGCGCTCCCTCGTCGGCAAAATCAGGCGCGTGTGCCTTCTTGGAAGGCGGGTGCGCGTGCCGGGAAAGGAACCATTTCATGAAGCAAACTGTCTTTCGTAAGATCATCGGCGTTTGTGCCGCTGTGATGATGGTGGTCTCCATGATCTCGCTGGAGGTCCTGGACGTATATGCCATCACCCCGACCTACACCGTTTCAAGTGACTATAAAAGCAGCAAATACTACGCCAATCTCAAAAATCTGACCCTGACGGGAAACCAGCGCAGTGACGTGGTGCGCGTTGCGCTGACACAGCTTGGTTACCATGAGGGAAACAGCGATAAGGATTTCGCGGGCGGAAACACCAAGGGCTCAAGAAACTTCGTGGAGTACAACCGCTATCACGGAAAGCTGGACAACAACGAAGGAAACGGCACCAGCTACGGCTATTATTGGTGCGCCTCCTTCTCCACGTGGTGCGCGGTGCAGGCGGGGATCCCCAGCAGCATCGTCCCCTCCGCCGATTATATCGGCGTCAGCACCCAGCGCATGCGCGAGTGGTTTATCGGAAACGCCTCGTATCACCTGCCCGGGACCTATACTCCCATCACCGGCGACTACATATTCTATAAGAGCGCGACTGCCATCGTCCCCACCAACCACGTGGGACTCGTGCTGTATGTCAAGGGTGACACCGTGTATGCCATTGAGGGCAACGCGGGCGGCGACGATTGCGTGGCGCTGAAGGAATATAAGCTGACCGACAGCTACATCGTCGGATACGGCGTTCCCAATTACAGAACGGGCAACACGGTAGCGGTGGACCTGACCAACAAGTCCAACCCCGGTGAATATGTCACCACCGCCTCCAGCCTTGCCTTCCGCTCCGGTGCGGGCACCTCTTATACGGCGCTGGACGCGGTGCCGCAGACCACGGTGGTCACGGTGAGCGAGGTCAGCGGCAATTGGGGCAAGATCACCTATAACGGGCAGACCGGTTGGATCTCCCTGAACTACGCGCTTCCCCTGTCCCTGCCCACCATTACCGTGTCCTATGACGCCAACGGTGGCGCGGGCGCGCCCGCTTCGCAGGGCAAGATCGCCGGCACACCCATCGCGTTGAGCAGTAAGGTGCCCACCAGAGCGGGCTATACCTTCCTCGGCTGGTCCACCTCCTCCACCGCCACCAAGGCACTGTATGCCTCGGGCGGCAGCTATACCGCCGACCAGAGCATCAAGCTGTACGCGGTCTGGAAGAAGGAGACCTACGTGATCGAATTTGTCGACCATGACGGCACGGTGCTGCAGAGCAGGACCTATTCCTACGGCGACACCGTGACTGAGCCTGCCGCGCCCAAGCGCAAATCGGATCAGACCTACACCTACACCTTCTCGGGGTGGGATAAAAAGGTGACGGACGCGCAGGCGAACGTGACCTATCAGGCATTGTACGATACCAAATACATTGAATATTCGGTGGTCTTCTGTGACGATGACGGCACGGTGCTTTCGGCGCAGACCTATCACTATCAGGACAACGTGACCGATATGCCGCTCCCCGAAAAGGCATCGGACAATCTGTATTCCTATACCTTCATCGGCTGGGGCGAGCCGGTGGGCCGCGTGACGGGCGATAAGGTATACACAGCGGTCTACGACAAGACCTATCTGAATTATCTGATCACCTTTGCCGATGAAAACGGCGTGATCCTGAGTCAGGAAATGTACCATTACGGCGATACCGTCAAGCAGCCGAGCGCCCCCAAAAAGGCTTCGGACGCCCATTACGACTATATCTTCACCGGTTGGGACAAGAACGTTTCCAAGGTGGAGGGAATGGCGCTCTACACGGCGGTCTATGAAAAGCAGGAGCGGAAATATACCGTCGTGTTCCAAAACAGGGACGGCGAGATCCTTGCCCAGACCAAGCACAGCTATGGCGATCCCATCACCCCGCCTGCCGATCCCACCATGAAGACAGATGAGCGGTATGAGTATACCTTCTCCGGCTGGTCTGCCGACGGAACGGCGGTAGGCTCGGTCCTCCCCGTGACGGCAGATGCCACCTACACCGCCATCTACACCACCAAACCCGTGGAGTATACCGTGACCTTCCGCGATGAGAGCGGGCACGTATACGCGTCGGAGATTTATCACTACGGCGATAAGATCACCCCGCCCGCAAATCCCGTCAAGCCCTCCACCGCCAAGTTCTCTTACCGTTTCCGCGGTTGGGACGAGACGGTTGCCGAGCAGGTGACGGGGGATGCCGTCTACGTGGCGGTATTTGAGGAGGTTCCCGCGCAGGGAAACAAGAAGCCGTGGATCAGCACCATTCTCTCTCCCGATCAGGATGGAAATTCCATTCCCGTGTTCGGTATCTCGCTGGCGGCGCTGGCGTTCCTCGCCATCGTCATCGGTGTGGTTCGCTTTTTCGGAAAGCGGAGATAACGGAGCCGCGACGGACCGCTCTCCCGCGAACGGCGGATCTGAAAATATTGAAAAACACGGTATATCCCAAGGGGTATACTGTGTTTTTTGCATGTCGAGAAGCTTCAAATTGGGGTTTGTCGGAGTGGAGGTATCGTGGCGCGAACGATAAACCACCATTTGAGCATCGCAGGCACTTGGTCAACAAACAGAACCACGGTATACCCTGCGGGAGGTACACCGTGGTTCTTCTTGCTGTTATTCCGTCTTTTTGTATTCGTTTTCGCGGATGCCGGGGTAGGTCTTGTCCAGATATTCCTCGCGGTAGGGGTTGACGCCGTCCGAGACCTGCTCGGGCTTGTTCGGGAGTGTCCAGCTCTTTTTGTAATAGAACTTGTTGTGGAATTTGTTTTCAATGCGGTCTGTCTTTTCCAGCATATCCATACAAGCTCGGATACAGCCCTTTGCGCCGCAGATGGCAAAATAGCCGGTGTGGGTGAGAATGTAATCGTAATACCCCATCACGGCAGAAGTCTCGGGCTTGCGGCCCCATTTGCCGTGTGCCATGGTATAGGTGAGGATATACGCCTCCTCCTCGGTCATCTCACTGTTGCGGACGTCAAACGCCATATTGGGGAATTCCTTTTTCAAAAAGGGCGAGCATTCGTTGTTCATGCCGTGGTGGGAGAGCGTGCAGCGTCCCATTCTCACGTCGCCGTACCATACGCTCGTGTCGCCGAAGCTGACGGTCAGTCTCTTGCTTTCGTCCTTGACCGACGGAATGGCGTTTCCGGGACATTCCTTTGCGCAGGCGCCGCAATGGAGACAGATGTCTCCCGTGTTCAGGATGGGATCGGGCTCCAGCTCGCAGTCGGTAAAGATCAGACCGAGGCGAACGCGGGGACCGAACTCTTTGGTGAGAAAGACCTTGGAGAAGCCGATCTCTCCGAGACCGCAGCCTGCGGCAATGATGCGAACGCTGCATACCACGTCGGGCGGGATGCCCTCGCGGAGCGGCGCTTTGGTTGTGCCGTTGCCCTCGGGCACGGCGGGATAGTGGGTCACTGCTTCCCAGCCGTGATCCTCAATAAAGCAGGCAAGCTCGTAGGAAAGGCGGGGGCGGAAGAGAGAGTTCAGCTTGTTGTAGGAGTAGAAGGTGTAGTTGTGCCAATGTGTACCCTCCTCAATGCCTCTGTACGTGCCGCGCGGGATGCGCATGGCAACGGCGATCACCGACTTCGCACCGGGGAAATAGGTGAGAGGGGACATGAGCTTGGGGGCATTTTGGAAACGCTCGATATTGCCGATGGCGATCGCGTCGATCCCCAGCTCACGCGCCTTGTCCTTGATCATCTGTGAGGTCAACTTCATCATCTGTTCCCCCTGTTGCCGTCCTTGGAGAAGCTGCCGCCGAGAACGTTTGCCGCCTCCACGTTACGCTCGGGTGCCGATCTCATACCGCCCACGCTCCAAGCCTCTCTCTGTCGGAAGGCGTTTTCAAATTTGTTGGAAAGAAGACCGCTTTCCTCCAGGTGGCAGATGCAGGTCCTGTTGCAAAGCGCCGCAATGCGGTCGGGCTTGGCGGTCGCGGCAAAGCGGTTTGCGCAGGCGCCGTTCTTGCAGGTCTTGCAGACATTGTAGTCGATTTTGGCAACCTGCATTTTCTTGCCGCAGATGTTCACCTCCACGGTGTCGTCTGTATGGATCGCGCCCAAGGGGCAGGACTGTGCGCACTTTCCGCAGGCGTCGCAGATATGTCCGTCAAACAGGGGGGTGGGGTCGATCTCCGCGTCGGTCAGGATCATATGGAATCTTTGGCGAGAGCCAAACTGCGGTGTCAGGAACAGACCGTTCAGACCGATCTCGCCCAATCCGCAAGCAACCGCGGCGTAATCGAAGTCGGGGTACACGTTGGGTTCGGGGCGACCTTCCGCAACCGCAACACCCTGCGGTCCAAGCTCGGCGGGGTTGGGGAATATGGGGCAAGCCTCCCAGCCGTTGTCCTCCAGCACTCTGACCAGATCGTAGCAGGCAATGGAGAGAAATTCATCCTCCAGCCAGTTCTTACCGAACAGCGCGTAGTCGCCGAAGTTGGTGCCCTCCTCCACGCCGCGCAACGCGCCGCGGCAGATGCGCTTGCCCAGCATGATGACCGTCTTGGCTTCGGGGAAGATGGAGAAGGGGTTGTGTTGGGGGTCAACACCCTCGAACCGATCCTTGCCTGCAAAGCCGATCAGGTCGATCCTGCAATGTTTGAGATTGTCGCGTATCAGTTTTTCAACGTTGTTCATGTTTGCCTCCGGAAAATAAAAATTCATTATAAAAAATGTAGCACAAAAAAGGAGTGATTGCAATAAATAATCGCAACAAATTTACAGATTTCGAAACAAAATCATTTAAAAAACCATTGCGAAAACCAATTTATTATGTTATCATGAAAGCGAATATCCGCGGAAACGGAGGAGATGCGCATGAATCAACAAATTCCGATCATAACAAAAGTTGAATTTTTCGATACGTCCTACAAGCCGATCAAGGCAAGCGTATCCGCCCGCAATTTTTCGTCGTTGACCTATCGCAAAAGCGGCAGGGTCCTGATCGCCTCCGGGAGAGGCGAATTCGTGTCCGAGGCGGACACTCTCACGTTTGTGCCCGCGGGGTGTGATTACGCTACCGAGATATTCGAGAGCGGTGAAATGATCATTCTTCACTATCAGACCGATGGAAAAAGCGGAGATTTTTTTGACGTACCGACGTTGATACATCCGATCGGTAAGGAACGCTTTTTGGACATATTCACCCGCGCGCTTTCCCATTCCGTCGTCGGAAATGAGTGCGCGTGCATGTCGGATGCCTACAGACTGTTTTCCGAGATTTTTCACGAGGCAGGCATGCGGGAGCTTCGACCTTCCCCGGAGCTTGCGTCCGTCAAACGGTATATGGACGAAAATTTCACCTCCCCCGAGCTTCGCGTCTCCGATCTGGCGGGGCTTTATCATACCAGCGAGGCCTATTTCAGACGCGAATTTAAAAAATATTACGGTGAATCGCCGCTGGAATATATCAAAAGGCGGCGGATTGAGACGGCTTGCCATCTTTTATGCACCAAGCTATATTCGATCACCGACGTCGCGTCACGCTCGGGCTTTGACAGTGTGAGCTATTTCTCGTTGGAGTTCAAACGGTATATGGGCTGCTCACCCGGGAAGTACCGAAATATGTAGTAACATTCAAATTGGGGGTTGTTGGGGTGGAGGTATCGTGGCGCGGACGAAGGCAGGGCTCTGCCCTGCACCCGCCAGAGGACCCTTTTTTGAAGGGTCCTCTGGACTCTCCTAAAATCTTTGTGGCAGGGGGTATGGGGCGGGGTGATTATCTTGCTCTCGCCGTGAACTGG
>JAFTMG010000010.1 GCA_017452525.1 Clostridia bacterium | reverse complement strand
TTGATACAGTCCTCACAATGAATACTTTTGATGAAGCCTTTGAAGAGAGGGGGCAACCTCAAAATCTTATCTTTCATAGCGATCAAGGTGTTCAATATGCCTCGTATGCTTTTCGAACGCATTTAGAAGAATTGAAGTGCAGACAGTCTTTTTCGGCACCGGGCTACCCATACGATAATTCTGTTTGTGAGTCTTTTTTCAATACGCTGAAAAAAGAAGCGATTTATTATCACATTTACGATTCTGCCGCCGATCTTGCGGCGGTGCTTGATGAATATATTGAGTATTATAACGAAATCCGAATGCATCGGACTTTGAAAATGAAAACTCCGTCCCAAGTTGAGACGGAGTTCTTTGAGCGTGTAAATTTGTAAAAACGAAAAAGGCTCAAACTTTTAGTCTACACTTGCGTAGTCAAAAAGCTTGAGCCCTTTCAATGGCAGGGGCAGAAGGACTTGAACCCACGACCAACTGTTTTGGAGACAGCGACTCTACCAACTGAGCTATACCCCTGTGCAACGAGGGTATTATATCATATCTTTTCTCGTTTTGCAAGGGGTTTTTGAAAAAAAGTGAAAAAGAATATCGTTTCCCCCGGAAAGTTTCCGCCAAAAAAGATCGGGATAGGTATCCCGATCTTTTCTGTATAAGGATCACTCGATCAGCTTGGAGATGTAGGCGATTTCCTTGCGGGTGATGGTCTCGTCTACGGAGAGGAAGCAGAGGCACAGGGAGATCAGGCTGGCTTTGCCGTCGGCATCCAGCGAGTCTGCGATCTGGTCTACGATCTCGCGGCCCTTCTCGTCGCCGAGCCCCTTGATGATATCGTACATGCCCTCGCGGGTGTAGTTGGAGCCGAGCAGATCGTTCAGGAAGGAGATCTCAAGATTGGAGATCTCGCTGTCGGTATCCAGGCAGGCACAGGTGAGGATGGTCAGGAACTTCGCGGTCACGTCGTTGTCATTAAACTTTTTGTTCAGCGCGGGAACGAGGTCCTTCATGCTCAAATTGGCAATCTGGAGCAGCTCGTCGTAGGACCGGTTTACGTATTTCTGAAGCATTTCATTGAAAGTAGACATAGGGGAGGATCCTCCTTATGATTGATGGTAACATTGTAGCACAGTTGCCGTGTTTTGTCAATAAGTGTCATATTTTTTGCGAATCCCATCTTTTTTAGAGCGACGTCTTGTCAAGCGATCCGTTTTATGCTATACTTTTTTCAAAGAATGCAAAGGAGGCGATGCCGATGACAAGGCGAATGGAAAACAAAAAGCTGATCAAAGAATCTTTTGACTGGCGTTATTTTCGCACGCAAGTGATTGTAAGCGTTTCCCTTGTGCTGGGGATGCTGATATTAGTTGTTGCCCTTTCGGTTGGCACACAGCAGACGGTGACCCTGTGGGCGGGGATCATTGCGTATTTACTGATCTTTCTGCCGTGGCTTGGGTATTACCTCTATCGGATGTGGGAGATCATCCGCGCGCCCGAGCGTTACGTGCTGTATGAGGCGATTGCCCGAAAGTCCTATCCTGCGCTTGGACGAAAGATTTTTTTCGAGGTGGAGATCACCCGTGAGGACGGTTCGGTTGAGACGGTGGAGACCAAGGCAGTCTTTTCCCCGAGCCTTCTGACCGACGCCTATTGGGGTGAGATCAAAGGACAGAGGCTGATGATTTTATATGATGCAACCGATTACGCAGCGCGGGTCGTTGCAGTCAAACGGCTCGAGGAGTGAAAGGAGGCGGAGAATGCGCCGATATCCGGATTTTCAATCGAAGAAGGCGAAGATTGCCTATGAGATTGCGGGACACGTTTATAAGCTGTTCATGATCCTTTATTTCCCGCTGCTGATCGCGCTGACGGGGATCAGCGAATTGAAGCCGTATAGCGGGTTCATTGACTTTGGGTTTGGATTTTCGCTGCTGGTGGTGCTGATCTGCACCGTGCCGATCTTTCTGTGTCTGCTTGGCGTGGGGTTTCTGGTTCGATTTTTGATCCTTCGCCTCGTGGGTGTGCGGGAGGCGGAACGGGAGGAGCGTCCCTTGCGCCGTGTCAAGGCGGCGATCACGGCGGCGGTCGTCACCGTGACGGTGGCGTGTCTCTTGTTCGTGCCCTTTTCCACCATTCATTACGGCGACGGCGGGACAGAGATGACGCAGGCGCTGACCTACACGGTGATGAAGTGGAACCGCACCCAGACGTGGGACGGCGAGCCCGTCAACGAGCCGGGACAGCGGACGCGGGTCTATTGGTTCCCGCACAATTTCAAGAGTTATGACGAGCTTTGGAATATGAAGCATTGAGCAAAAACAGTCGGACGCACGCGTCCGACTGTTTTTTGTTACCCGTTGCGCATCGAGCCCTTGATCTGATCCAAGAGATATTCGTAGAAATCCTCAGCGTATTCCGAGTGCGGCAGGCGGGAATAGAGCTCGATGATCAGGTCGCGCTGGCAGACGGGGCTTGAGATGGGTAAGAGGACAATGTTCTTATTCTTGATCTTTCCCCAGGAATACTCCGGCCAAAAAGCAACACCGGTGCCCATGCCGATGATGTTTTGCACGGCGATGGGCGAGTCCGATTCAAAGAGGATCTTGGGGAGAAAGCCCGCGATCGAGCAGAATTTGTTGCAGATGACACCGAAAAGACGGGAGCTTGAGAGCATGATGAAATTCTCGTCCTTGACCTCGTTCAACTCGATGGTGCCGCGCCGGACATAAGCGGAATCCCTGGGGACGGCGAGGTAGATGCGCTCCTCCTTCACGCACCGGCGGACGTAGGTCGCGGGGGCGGGAGAGACGCCGTGGACGCCGTTGGTGGTGATCATGATGTCACAATCGTGGGTGATCTCATTTTGCTCGAAATCGAAAATGATGTCGGGATGCTTTTTGCGGTAGCGGATGATGGCGTTGATGACGAAGGAGGATGCCGCGAGAATATTCAGCTTGACCCGCTTGGTGGATTCGTTTTTGAGCATACCGAGCTCTCGGGGGAGCTGATCAAACTCCGGCAGAAGGATATCCAGCCGCTGTTTCAGATAGATGCCGAACTCGGTCAGCACGATCCCGCGCCCCTGCTTGCGAAAGAGGGGGACGCCCAAATCATCCTCCAGCGCGTGGATGGCCTGTGTGAGCGACGGCTGGGAGAGATGCAGCTCGGCTGCCGCCTTGGTGATATGCTCATATTTCGCCACGGTATGAAAATATTTCAGCTTCTGAATGTCCATGATCGCCCTCCATTGATAGGCTTAGCCTATGGATTACATTGATATTATATATTTTACTTTTTGCTTTGTCAATAGTATAATAGGGATGAAATAAAAAACATCACATCGGGAGCACATGTCCCGACTCTGCGGGAAAGGAAATCATCTATGAAAATCTTTGAACTCATTATGCTTGTCTGCTTTGGTCTGTCGTGGCCGATCTCGGTGTACAAGAGCATTCGCTCCGGGTCGACCAAGGGAAAGAGCGTATTTTTCATCGTGGCGATTATTATCGGCTATATCTCGGGGATCACCGGTAAGATCGTCAACGGCGACACGGGATATGTGTTGGCGGCATATGGCCTCAATCTGACGGTCGTTTCGATGGATCTGGCGATGTATTTCGTGAATCGACATCGGGAAAAAGCGGAGCTTGACGGGAATAAAAACGAAACGGAGGCGTTGTTATGAAAGCATGTCCGAGCAATGAGATGGAGAGGATCCGACAGATCAATGAGATCTCGCTGAAGGGGGAGATCGTGATCTTCGGCTCCGACTATATGGCGGAGTTTCCCTTTTATGAGCTGATCAACCGATATCAGCTGGAGTGCGCGGTATATAATCGAAGCGTTCCGGGACTGACAGTGGCGGGAGCGGAGGAGCTTTTGCGGGAATACGTGCTGACTCTCCGTCCGAGAAAGGTGTTTTTGGCATTTGGGGAGGATGCATCCGAATCGGGACAGACGGTTGGGCAGTACCAAAAGCTGATCCGCCGCATCCGGGCGGAATTATCGACGGCGGAGTTGTTCGTGCTGGGGCTGCCCGGGGAAGAAAACGAGGCGTTCAATCGCCGAATGGCGTCGTTTTGTGCCGAGGATGGTATGACTTATATTGCACTTGCTGGCAACCGCGGGTCGGCGGAGGCTTCCTATCGTGCGCAGTTCAAGCAGTTGAGCCGTTTTTTTCGCCGCAAGCCGTTGACCATGGCAGATGCCTTTGCTGTGGCGGGGGTATGACGTAAAATAGTTGGGAAACTTCAAATTGGGGTTTATCGAAGAGATAGAGGTTAAATTTTGTAGGGACCGGCGTCCCCGCCGGTCCACCCCACATGGGTTTGGCGATCACAAACCGTCCGTAAATGGACCGTCGGGGACGCCGGTCCCTACAAGAAGGGTGCCGCATGGCGGTTGTTCTGTTTCTACCAACACCCCGATAAACCCAAATTTGAACGTCAAAACACTTTGTTGACAAACTGAACAGTCGGACGCCCGAGGGCGTCCGACTGTTTCTCTTTATGTGATCTCAAACGTGCCGCAGATGGGGGCGCCCTCGTTGTCCCAACAGTCGCGGGCGGCGACGGAGATGTCGTATTTGCCGCTCGGGAGCGGGGGGAGGGTGATCTCCATTTCGTCCGCCACGGTGCGGTGATCGGGGTGGCGGTAGAAATCGGTGAGATAGCCTGCGTCACAGACGGCGGTGCCGGTCACGTCCGTTACGCGGACGGTGTAGGTACGGATGGAGCGACGGTATTTGGTCGCCTCAAAACGGACGGTCACGGCGATGCCGCCTTCCTCGGCGGGCGTTTGCGCGGTGACGGTCATGCGCTTGCCCACCGTCATGTCGGCAGGGTCAAAATCCTCGCCGCGGGCGGTGGTGTAGCGGGTCAGGTGGGCGCCGTCGGGGGTGGGGGCGTCGAGATACCACGGGGTGTCGACGGTGGTGCGGTGGAAGAAATCCATGCGGGTGACGCGGAGATTGCCGTCCTCATCGATCTGGACGAGCAGACCTTGGGCGAAATCGGTGTTGCCCTCGGTCTTGGTGTTCTTGATGACGTTCACAAGCCCGTGACCGTCGATCAGCATGTCGCTCAGGGTGGCGGTCTCCATGGCGGTGAACGCCGTCTGCATGATGGCGCGGTCGTCGTTGAGCGGATAGTGGAGATGCCCGCCGAAGGTGACGACCTGGGGGTATTTCGAGAGGATGGGGGTCAGATCGTCGGAGGCGTAGAAATAGCCGCGGACGCTGCCGTAGCAGGTGCCCCACGTGAGCAGGTGGGTGATGACGAAGACGTAGGCGTTCGGTTCCTCGGTCGTGATCCTTTGAAGGGTCTCGTCCAGCCAGCGCTTGGTCTGCTCGGGGTAGGTGTTGGGCTCCTTCTTATAATATTTGTCGGGACCGAGGGTGATGAAGTGGACGCCGCGCACCGAGACGTGCCGCGCGCCGCTCCACACGCCGTCGGGGGAGAGGTCGCAGGTGTCGTATGCCGGGGCGCAGTCGGCGGAGAAGAGGCGGTCATAGGTCAGATTGACGTCGGGATCGTGCTTGTCGTGGTTACCCGCAACGTAGATGAACGCGGTGCTTTGCAGGTCGATGACGGAGGTCAGCACCCGCTTCATGGCGGCGATCTCGTTCTCCTTGCCGTCATGGGTCAAATCTCCCGCGGCAACGAGGGCGGCAAGCCCGCGCGGGTCATCCTCGGCGGCTTTTTCTTTGAGCTGTGCGAGGGCGGAGATCAGCTTTTGCTGATTGTATTGCCCCTCCTCGTCCTTGACGTGCCAGTCGCTGACGGCGCCGAAGGAGAAGACGATGCGGGCGGGGTCGAATTTGGGATGGTTCATGGGTGCCTCCGTGTGATTCATGTTATAATAGGGAAACAATGTTGACAATACCGATGATAAAAGAGATCAGGGCGGCACAAAGGAGCAGAACGCCTATGCCAAAAAACAGCTTATCAAGACCTTTTTCATATTCTTCTTGCGTAATATCCTGCGGGTCGCTGGGATTGTATTTGATCCACCGGGTATTGCCAATCTCATCGGGTTCACAGGGAACATGCAATTCCACGCTGTACGATTCTCCGTTGACATCAAAGGTGACGGTGGGGTAATTCCAGTAGGAAACAACGCCGTACTTGCTCTCTTGCCTGACGCGCCGTATATCGGTGATGGTTGCTTCCGTATAGGCACTGCACCGTTGACCCTGCAGATAGGCGCACAGCGTGTTGACATTGAGGAGGAGGGGAAGGACAAGAAGGTCAAAGGTGAAGTAAAAGGCAACGGACAGCAAGCCGAGGGGCAGCATGGCTGTGGCAAACACCGTGTACGCGATCAGCGCCGTCATTAGTTTGCGCGGGAGCGGCTGCTTGCTGTGTTCCTTCAGGATCAGATGCCATGCGAACAAAAGCAAGACGACGGGGATGACCCCGAGTGGAAAGTACTCCGATGTTTCTGTGTCGGGGATGGCTAAACGGAAGGTCATTGTCGTGCTCCTTTCCTGGTTTGATGTGTTCAGTATATCATGTCGGTGGTAGGTTGTCAAGCATTTGGCGAGGAGTGGGGATTTCAAATTTGGGTTTGTCGAAGAGTTTGAGGGGTTCAAATTGGAAGTTTAGCGGGCGCGAACGAAGGCAGGGCTTTGCCCTGCACCCACAAGGGAACCCTTTTTTGAAGGGTTCCCTTGACCCTCCGAAAATCTTCAAATAGGGGTATGAGGCGGGGCGATTATCTTGCTCTCGCCGTGGAGGGGTTCGGGCGGGGCGATTACAAGCAGGTTGACGGATGCCGACCTGTCATGGTTCGAGCGGGCAAACTTCGTTCGCGTCAGGGACCGCCGAGACCCTGCCGCTTCGGCTGCCGTGGCGCTCGCCGCTCGAAATGGGGTTATTTAGTGTACGATACGAGGCTGTTGTATTAAAATTTGTCGGCAAGCTTTATAGACGAAGCGATAACGATTTGGATAAATCAATGATAACAATCCCGTGTCACACAC
>JAFTMG010000042.1 GCA_017452525.1 Clostridia bacterium | reverse complement strand
TCCCTCCGGGAGGGGGCTCCCGCGAAGCGGGTGGAGGAGCCCTGTGGCACGAAGGATCAAGGCGCGGAAAATAGCTATATTTCTCGGACATGCAGAAATAATATCCTCCAAAATCGCTTCTTCACGCGGGCTCCCTCAGTCGCCTTCGGCGCCAGCGTATTTGGCGAAGCCAAATATACTCCACGGAGGGAGCCATATAATAGCACTTCAAACTCACCGATAAACCCAAATTTGAAGTTTCCACTGAACCTCACCTCGGTAGTTTCGCCCTATTCCATCGTTTGAGATTTTTAGGAGGGTCAAGGGAACCCTTTTGCAAAAGGGTTCCCTTGCGCGTCCCCCGATAAACCCCAATTTAACGATGCAAGAAGTTTATCGACAAGCCGTGGGGCTGAGTCGCTTATGCAACGACTCAGCCCCACGATTTCGTTTTGACGGCGAAGTGCCGTCCTTTTGGCTTTGTTATTTGCTTACGTTGGCGTAGGAGTAGAGCATATCCATCATCTTGTTCCAGAGGATGACGTCGGAGATATAATCCTTGCCGTAGTATGCCTCCAGCTCGGCGGCGGAGGTGCCGGCACCGGCGGCGAGGATGGCAAGCTCCTCGGTATACTCTGCGTCGGTCACGGTCAGACCCTCTGCCTGCACCAGCGAGAAGAAGACCAGATCCTGCTTTGCCAGCTTCTCCGCCTCTGCCCTCAGCGACGCCTCGGTCAGTCCGAAGGATTGGAGAACGGTCTCGTAGGGCACGCCGTATGCCGCGGCGTAGGACTCGTACTGTGCCTTGTTCTGAACGTAGTAGAACTCGGTCAGCTCGGCGGGGACGCTGTGGAAAACGGTGTTCTCAAAGACCGTCTCAAAGAGGGTGGAGAGAGCGGTGCGGTGGGCGTCGTCGGCGGCGCTGTCGTCCAGGTAGCCGCGGTAGAAGGCGGAGAACTCGGCAAAGGAGGTGAACTCGCCCTCGGTCGCCTCGGTGATATAGGCGTCGGTGCGCTCGGCGGGAATGACGTCGCCCAGAATGTAATGGACGGTGACGGTGAAGACGACCGCCTTACCTGCCAGATCGGTGGCGTGGTAGTCGGTGGGGAAGGTGAGGTCCAGCTTGACCGTCTCCCCGGGGGTGACGCCGATCAGACCCTGCGCGAAGCCGTCGATATAGCCGCTCCGGTCGTTCAGGGTAATGGACTGCCCCTGCGCGGTGCCGCCGGCGAACGCCACGCCGTCCAGCGTGCCCACGTAGTCCATCACGACGGTATCGTTCTCCGCCGTCTTACGGTCGGTGATCTTTGCGCGGACGTTGAGGCTGTTCAGATAGGCGGTCAGCTGTGCGTCGAACGCCTCGTCGGTCAGCGGCGCTGCCTTGTCCTCCACGGCAATGCCCTTGTAGTTGCCGAGGGTAACGTATTTGGTCAGGTCCGCCGTGGCGGGGTCGAAGGCGGCGGTGGTGACCGCCGGGGTGATGCCCGTGCCGCCGGGGAGGGGCGCCTCGGTCTCCCTCTTGGGCAGGATCTCGGAGAGCTGGCAGGCGGAGAGCGCGAGGGTCAGCGCAATGCCTGCGGCGGCGGTGAGAAGATGGCGTATATGTTTCATATGGAGCTTCCTTTCATCAGAATTTGCGGCAAAAAAGGACCTTAGCTGAGCGAGACCGCTGACAGTCAAGATCCTTCATTTGCTGCGTATTGGCGCATCAGTTAGCGGCGGCTTCCTTCTTCACGACTTCCTTGCCGTTATAAGAACCGCAGTTCTTGCAAACGCGGTGAGCCAGCACATACTCCTTGCACTTGGGGCATACTACGATGCCGGGCAGGCTGAGCTTGGAATTGTTGGAACGTCTCTTGTCTCTGCGAGCAGAAGACACTTTCTTCTTCGGTACTGCCATGGGATACCTACACCTCCTTCGATACACACCTTGGTGTGCAACGCTATGTTTATTTTATTTTAATTTTTGTCCTTTTCTTCGGTGCCGCTCTCCTCGGAACCATCGTCCTCAAAGAATTTAGCCAGCACCGCCAGCCGGGGGTCGATCTCCTTGGTCGGGCAGGAGCAGGGACCTTCCCGCAGGGGTTTTCCGCATTTCGGGCAAAGCCCGGGGCAATCCTCCTCGCAGAGCAATCTCATGGGGAAGGAGAGCAGGAGATATTCGTCCAGCTGCTCATCCACATCAAGCATGCCGTTCTGCAATATCACGTATTCCTCTTCGTTCTCCTCAAACTGCTCGTCGGTCAGCGTTCCCTCGGTGACGATGGTCTTCTCCACCGCGTAGGTGAAGACGCCCTCCACCCGCGACAGGCACCGCGCGCACTCGCCCTCGTAGGGGACGGTGATGTCGGCGTGCATACGCATATACCCGGCGTTATCGGTGATCCGCCCGGTGATCCGCGCGCTGTCGGTAAAGGTGACGTTGGTCGGCGGGGTGGGATCCAGCGTGAAATTCAACTCGATCACGTGAACTTCGCCTCGCAGCATCGGTCTGAGATCCAGTGTCATTTCAGCACCTCCCTATCTTGGCACAAAATGCGACGCTATATATTATACCCCCAAAAGTGAGAATTGTCAAGGGTTTTTGGAAATTTTTTTGATTTGACCGCTTTGGACAAAAGAGATCAGCCAAACGAAGCCCGATGTGTGCAATTTTTCGCTCACGCCAGAACGCCGAGGCAGGAGATGGCGACGTAGGCGAGATAGACGGTGAGCAGAGCAACGCCCTGCCAGCGGCGGAACTTGCTCGAGATCATCATGGGGACGGTGGCGATCAGACCTACCAGCAGGCAGACGGGGAGATCGAGGTGGGATGCCTGGGCGGAGAAGGGCAGGTTGTCGCCGAAGGCGAGCATGTTGATGGGCAGGATCAGGGTCAGGTCGATGATGTTGGCACCGATGATGTTGCCCGCCGAGAGGTCAGCCTGCTTTTTGGCAATGGCGGTCAGGGTGGTGACCAGCTCGGGCAGGGAGGTACCCACCGCGATGACGGTGACGGCGACGATGCCCTCGGGAATGCCGATCAGAGAGGCGAGCGCCGAGCCCTCCTCCACCAGCAGGTCCGCGCCCCAGACGATGCCCACCACGCCAAGCAGAAACTTGACGATCATGACGATCACCGTTTTGCGGTCGGCGGTGGGGCGTTCCTCCACGGCACCGCATTCACGCTGAGCACTCATGGTGCGGACGGCGCTGACCACGTTCTCCGTCATGGCGACGGCGAAGATGAGGATGAGCAGTACGGAGGGGGCGATGCTGAGCGAGCCGCTCAGGGAGACGGCGGCAAGGACGGCGGTGGCACCCAGCATGAGCAGGGATTTCAGCATATAGTCCTTGCGGCGGATGACGGAGGGCATGAAGAGGAGCGCCAGCGCCATGATCAGACCGATGTTGGCGGTCACGCTGCCCACGGCGTTACCGATCGCCATATCCACCTTGGCGGGGTCTGCCAGCTGGCGGCCCTGCACGGCGGCAATGGTGGAGACCAGCAGCTCGGGGAGGGTGGTGGCGAAGCTGACGACGGTGGCACCCACGATCAGCTTGGGAATGCCCGAGATCTCGGCGATCCAGGAGGCGGCGTCCACGAAGAAGTCGCCGCCCTTGATGATCATGATAAGACCGACGGTGAAGAGGAGGATGGTGAGAAAAAGTTCCATTGAATTTCGATTACCTTTCTTTTATATATGTACTTGCTTATGGTATCATAGGAAGGCAAGGATGTCAATCAACACAGGCAGTCAAAGGCGCAACCGGAGGGTGCTTTTTCAGAGATCGGCGAGGGTGATCCGCGCCTCGGCGTTGGTCTCGCCGCTCTCCCGCAGGGTGCGGACGTACCACGCATCCCCGTCCTCGCAGGCATAGCCGCGGAGTGTCTCGCCCAGATGTGCCTCATTCACGTAGGAGAGGGAGAGGGAGGAGACGTATTTGCCGTGCATGTCGGGCAGAAAGTCGCACATCATGTTGGGGTAGCGGGTGTTGTTCATATGCTCGTTGTAGTCGGCGTCGCTGTAGCGGACGGTGCGGGTGCCCCGCTCGGTCAGCGGCGTGAGAGGGAAGCGGATGCGGGCGGGCACCTTCAGCGCGGGCAGGGGCTCGGGCAGGAAGGGGGCGTCGAAATCCTCCACGCGGGCAAGGCTGTGGTCGGTCAGGCGGATGAGTGCCCAGACCGAGAGTGCCTCGGCGATGGTCTCCTCATCCCGCAGGATGCGGAAGGCGCGGTGAAAGCGAAAGCCGCGGTCATCGCCCACCCACGTCTCCACGTGGATATGGTCGTAGGCGTGCAGAGGCGCGTAGACCTGCAGGGCGAGCTTACTGAGAATGAAGCCCATTTGCTTGGTCGTGCGCATCTCGTCCAGCGGGGTGCCGAGATGCTCCAGGTGGCGGTTGGCGGTCTCCTGCATAAAGGTCAGGAGAGATGAGGGGGTGGCGACGAGATTGAAATCGGTGTCGTGCCAACGTACTTGGAAGGGTTCGGTATAGATCACGGGGAGGGCTCCTTTCAACAAAAAAACGCGGGGTCGCGCCTGAAATACGGCGACCCCGCGAGGGTTCTTCGGCTCATATGCGCTTTCTATCTATTATACACGTATATGGCGAAAAAATCAAGATATTTTTTTGGGTTGAGTGATGTTGAATGAGTTTTTTTTCATGGGGACAGCGGGAAGGTGTTGGGGTTGAGGTTTGTTTTTGTTTGGATGAGCTTGGAATATTGTTTCGGCATAAACCGTTCGGTTCTGGGGGTCCACTTTCTTTGCTTCTGCAAAGAAAGTAGACGGAAAGAAAGCAGCCCTAAGGAACCGCCTCTGCAGGAGGGAGAATTGGCGCTTGCGCCAATTCGGCGAAGTCGCAAGCGACATTCGCGGTCCCTTAGGAATCCTCCTGAGGGTGGGGGTTTTTGCGCTTAAGATGCGCAAAAACAGCTCTCCCCTCTCAGTCACCTTGAAGTCCGTCTCGACGTGCGCGGGGCGCACCCGGCGGACTTCGTGGGGTTATCGGCACCCAATTTTCCTACACACGGTTTCTTACCTTTCGCAGCGGGCAAGCATGATGCACCGACAGATGGGTCTATCCACAGTGGTGATATTGTGGAAGTCGTTCGATTACCGCAATATCACCACTGTAGCGAGACCCATGGAGTGGGGCGGAAGGCGATTGTTTTTAGAAGAAACTTAGAACCGAGGGGTCAATGGCAGGAAAGTGCCACGTCACCGAAGTCCGTCGGGTGCGCCATGCGCACATTGAGACGGACTTCCGCAAGACTATCATGGGTCCGCGCATTTTCGCATCTTAAGCGAAAATGCCCCACCCCCAGGAGGATTCCTAAGGGACCTCCTCCGCAGAGGCGGTCCCTTAGGGCTGCTTTCTTTCCGTCTACTTTCTTTGCAGAAGCAAAGAAAGTGGACCCCCAAAGCCGAACGTTTCATGCCGCAACAATATTCCAACACTTCCCAAACAAAAACTACTTAAACCCAAGCGTTTCATGCCGCAACAATATCCCGATCGTCTCCAAACAAAAACCATCTCCAACCGCAGCAAACGCTCAAAAAAACATTACCCAATCACCCGCGGCGGCAAATCCCCCTCGCCTCCGCCTTCGCCCGGGCCCGCCGCGGCAGCGGCACTCCGCCCCGTCTCCGGCAGACCGAAGCTGACGGCGATGGCGGCGTTGACCTGATCCATCAGCCCCCCGTCCAGATGCCCCATCTTCTCCTTGAGACGGCGTTTGTCCAGCGTGCGGATCTGTTCCAGCAGGATGACCGAATCCTTGGCGAGCCCCGCCCGCTCGGCATAGATGTCGATGTGGGTGGGCAGCTTGGTCTTACCCATTCTGGATGTAATCGCCGCCGCGATGACGGTGGGGCTGTAGCGGTTGCCGATGTCGTTCTGTATGATCAGCACGGGGCGCAGTCCCCCCTGCTCGGAGCCGACCACGGGGCTGAGGTCGGCGTAATAGATATCTCCTCGTTTTACACTCATTGTGATCCTTCCTTTCGGTCCTTGTGAGGTCTTCTGTCTCTATTCTGTCCCGCCGCCCTGCCCTTCAATCAGGGCAGGGACGGTTTTTTCCATGGAAAATGATGGGGCGGAGCACCGCCCCTCACTGACAGAATATTGTCGAAAGAAACTTGCGGTGAGGACTTGACAAAGGTTTTTGAATATGGTATACTACACGTGTACTAATACGGATAATACACCCGACACAAAAAAGGAGGATCCTATGAGCGAAAGATCCGTTTATATATTGCTGACGCGGACCTCTTCGGTGCTGTCGCGGCTGATCCACCGCATGACGCGGGCGGCATACACCCACGCGGCATTGGTGATGGACGAGGACTTTGAGGAGATCTACAGCTTCACCCGCCGCGATCCCCGCTATATCCTGCCGGCAGGGCTGGCGCGGGAGGACCTGCGGCGAGGGCTTTACCGTGCCCGTAAGGATCCGCCCTGCCGCGTCTACCGCCTGCGGCTGACCGAGGAGGAATACGGGCGCATCCGTGCCCGCGTGCAAGCCATGTATGCCCGGCGGGAACGCTACGGCTACAACTTTCTCGGCGTTGCCGCCAACTATTTCGGGTACCGCTATACCGCCCCGCGGCGGTACTTCTGCTCGGAATTCGTGGCGACCATGGTGCGGGAGGGCGGGCATGAAACGGCAATGGTCCCCGCGCGGATGCGACCCATGGACTTTGCCGCCATGCCGGAGCTGGAGCAGGTATATCAGGGCTCGGTGAGCGGTCTGCGTCGCCGCGTGGCTGCCCGCCGCGCCAAGAAGGACGTCATCTGGGGGAAGGCGGAGACCTTGCCCCCGCGCAAGAAGAAGAGAGGGAAGTGAGCACATGGGAATGATCATCACCGTCGATTGCGGCACCACCAATATGCGGTGCCGTTTGTATGAAGGAAACACCGTCCGCGCCGAGGCGCGCCGCAAGGTGGGCACCCGCAACACCGCCTTTGACGGGCACCCCGGCAAGCTGAAGGAGGGTCTGCGGGAGTGCGTGGAGGAGATATTGGAACAGAGCGGGCTGGAGGCGCGGGAGATCGAGGCGATCGTCTCCTCGGGCACCCTTTCCTCCGACGTGGGCATCTACCGCGTGCCCCACGTGGCGCTCCCCATCGGGGTAGAGAAGAGCGCGGCGCACGCCGTGATGGTCACGCTGCCCGAGATCACCTCCATCCCCATCCTCTTCATCCCGGGCGAGAAATCCTTGCCCGAGGCGGGGGAGACGGACGAGGTGCGCATCGTTGAGCTGGTGGATTCCATGAGCGGCGAGGAGTGCGAGATGTACGGTCTGCGCGCCCTGATGGGGCTTGAGGGCCCCTTCGCCATCACCCTCCCCGGCTCCTACAACAAGAGCTTTGAGGTGGACGGCGAGGGCATCATCCGCTCTATGTATACGGGCATGTGCGGGGAGTTCATCGCCGCCATGTCGGAGCATACCCTGTTGCGGCATTGCCTTTCCGACCCCGTGTTGCAGACCGTTCTGCCCGAGCGGCTGATCTTCGGCTACGAATACGCCAAGGCGCACGGCGTGTCGCCCTCGCTGATCAAGACCCGCAACGTCCAGCTGTGGCACAATTGGACGCGGGACGAGGCGGCGAACTTCTTCGTGGGCGCCATTTTGTGCGACGATATCCGCACCGTACTGCGCATCGTCCGTGACGACCGCCCCACGGTGGTGGGCGGCGGCGACCCGCTTCGCACCGTCTTTGCCACCCTGCTGGCACACGAGGGCGTGAAAGATCTGATCGTGGTGGACGACGAGACCGCCCGCATCGCCTCCAACGTGGGCGCGATGATGGTCTACCGTGAACATATTCGGCAACAACGCGCATAAGATAGGAGAGAAAGAAAATGGAAGTAACGAACCGTAAAAAGGTAGCCGTCCTCTTTGGCGGCTGCTCCTCGGAATACAGCGTATCCCTGCAGTCGGCGCACGCCGTCATGACCCATATGGATACCGAAAAATACGAGCTGATCCCCGTGGGCATCACGCAGAGCGGCGAATGGCTGCTCTACCGCGGCACCCTTGACCGCGTTCCCGAGGACACCTGGCACACCGACCGCACCCTTTGCACCCCCGTGGCGCTCTCGCCCGACCGCACGGCGAAATGCCTGTTGTGCTTCGGCACCTGCGGGAAGGTGGCAACGCTGCCGCTGGACGCCGTGTTCCCGGTGCTTCACGGCAAGAACGGCGAGGACGGCACGGTGCAGGGGCTCTGCGAGCTGGCGGGCATTCCGCTGGTGGGCTGTGACACCCTCTCCTCGGCGCTTTGCATGGATAAGACCCGCGCCCACCGTCTGGCGGAGCATGGGGGGATCCTCGTGCCGAAGGCGGTCGAGCTGGACGCACCCATGAGCGAGGCGGCGCTTGCGGCGGCGGTGGCAGACCTGCGCTATCCGCTCTTCGTCAAGCCGGTGCGGGCGGGGTCGTCCTACGGCATCACCAAGGTCAACGCCGCGCGTGAGCTGGCACCCGCCGTGGCGCTGGCGTTCGAGCACGATTGCCGCGTCATCATCGAGGAGAACGTGGAGGGCTTCGAGGTGGGCTGTGCGGTGCTGGGCAACCGTGAGCTTGTGGTCGGCAGAGCGGACGAGATCGAGCTTTCGGGCGGATTTTTCGATTTTGCCGAAAAGTATACCCTCAAGACCTCCCGCATCCACATGCCCGCCCGCGTGGACGCCGAGACGGAGGACCGCATCCGCGAGACGGCGAAGGCGCTCTATCGCATCCTCGGCTGCTCGGGCTTTGCCCGCGTGGATATGTTCCTCACCCCCGAGGGCAAGATCGTATTCAACGAGATCAACACCATTCCCGGATTTACCTCCCACAGCCGCTATCCCAACATGATGAAGGGCATCGGCTGGAGCTTTGAGCGCGTGGTCAATACCCTGATCGCCCTGACGCTGGAGCCGGCGCGGGAGAGTAGCCTCGTCCGCTAAGGGACGGACGGGGTGGAGGTATCGTGGCGCGGATAAAGCAAGGGGCTCTGCCCCTTGACTCCGCCAAAGGGAACTTTTCGAGAAAAGTTCCCTCTGGACTCTCTCAAAAGCTTTCACACTATGGGTATGAGGCGGGATGTTCACTTTGTTCTCGCCATGGAATGGGTCGGGCGGGGCGTTTACTGATCCGCTGACGGAAGCCTCCCTTGCATGGCTTGAGCGG
>JAFTMG010000004.1 GCA_017452525.1 Clostridia bacterium | reverse complement strand
TCAAGCCATGCAAGGGAGGTATCCGTCAGCGGATCAGTAAACGCCCCGCCCGGTTCATATCCGTCAACAGCGAGATAAACACCCCGCCTCATACCCCTGCCACAAAGATTTTAGGAGAGTCCAGAGGACCCTTCAAAAAAGGGTCCTTTGGCGGGTGCAGGGCAGAGCCCTGCCTTCGTCCGCGCCACGATACCTCCACCCCAACAACCCCCAATTTGAAGAATATCCGCCGTTGAACGTGACATAGCCTTTAAAAATCTAAAAGCGCCCGCGATCTTCGTCGCAGGCGCTTTTCCTCATTATTTTTTCTTGGCTTTGCCCCATTCGGCTGTCTGGTTGACCATGCTTGCCCCCTTGGGCTGACCGACCCCATGAAGGGCGGCATCCTCATAGCGGCGCCATTGCTCCCAGAATTGCCGACCGAAGAGATGCTCTTCCTCTCCCCACTCCTCGCGGTATTCCTGCATACGGGCGCGCAGGCGGGCGGTGATCTCCCCATAGCCGTCGCAATCGAACATATTGTACTGCTCCCACGGGTCGTTCCGCAGATCGAACAGCTGTGTCAGCTTGAGATCCTCGGTGCGGTATTCGATCAGCTTATATCTGCCGTCGGCAACGCCGCGGATACGAGCCTGAAACGCATAATAGATATCGGGGCGGGTCACGTAAGTTTCATCTTCAAACATCCGGGCAAAGCTCTTACCCTCCACTGAGGCGGGAATACTCACGCCGCAAAGATCACACAGGGTGGGGTAGATATCCAGCAGATAAACGTACTGCTCCCGTTTCGCACCCGCGGGAATGCCGGGTCCCGCCATCACGAGAGGGAGCCTGGTGCTATGCTCGTAAACGTTCTGTTTGCCCATCAGCCCGTGCTGACCGATGGCAAGTCCGTTGTCACCGCAGAAGACGATGACGGTATCCTCTCGGATGCCCTTTTGATCCAGCGTGTCAAGAATATGACCCACATTTTCATCGATGTGGCTGATCATGGCATAGTAATCGGCAATATGCTGACGGATCTCCTCCGGCTTGCGGGGATAGCTTGCCACCGTCTCATCCCGTCCGCGGGTCCAGCCGAAGCTGAATTCGGGCATCTCCATGAAGTTGGGCGGCAAAGTGACGTCCTCCGCCCGATACATATTGCGGAATTTTTCCGGCATGGTGCGGGGATCGTGGGGAGCGAGGAAGGAGAGGTAGAGGAAGAAGGGCTCCTCCCCCTCATAATTCTCAATAAATCTCACCGCGTCTCCCGTAAAGAGGTCGGTAGAATGTACGCCCGCGTGGATCTGATCGGCAAGCACGTACACAGGGGTCTGATTGGCGGAGAAATTCGGCACAAAGGGGATCTCACAGTCGTAGCAGCCGTCGGGGCGGAAGTTGCAGACGGGAACGTTCCAATGGTCCCACATGCCGCCGAAGAAGATATCGTCACCGCCCGAAAAGCTGCGGGCAAAGCTGTCGGTACCGTTATGCCACTTGCCGATGCCGTGGGTATAATATCCGCTCTCGCGGAATGCCTGCCCCATGGTCACCACATCCTCGGGCAGATCCTTGCCGTTGTCGGCAAAGCGGAAAAGCGTACGACCGCTGTTGATCATGGCACGGCTGGGCATGCAAACGGCAGACGCTGTCCCGCCCGGAATATGGGCACCCAAAAAGGAGGTCCCGCGGGCAACCAGCTCGTCGATCCGAGGCGTGGAGATCTCGGTGTTTCCTAAAGCACCGATCGTTCCGTAGCGTTGGTCGTCGGTGAGAATAAAGATCACGTTAGGGCGCTTTTGCTTGGTGTTCATATCATACCTCCGAAGAAATGGCATCGTGTCTCGTTTTTATTGTATCACGGAAAGGGACGTCTGTCAACCGCGGTCTATCGTCACCACCGCGTAAAAGTTGCCGTCAAAGGCGGCGATCTTTTCTTCAATGGCGGCGCGTACTGCCTCCTGCTTGCGGGTGTCCTCAAAGGGAACGACCACGTCGAAGATCAGGTTGGTGTGGGTCGGACCCTCCACGAAGCGGAAATCGTGAATATCGTATCTCTCGTCGATCTCCCGCACGGCGGCAAGGGTCCGCTCGCGCAGGGCGGAAACACGCTCGTCATCCGTCACGATGGGGTCCATGTGTACGGTACAAAGGATGTGATGCTCGCTGTAGAGTCTCTTTTCAATGGTGTCCATCAGATCGTGCAGCGCGAAAATATCACCCGTGCCGTCCACCTCGATATGAAGCGAGGCAATCGTCATACCGGCGCCGTAGGAGTGTACCATCATATCGTGCGTTCCCAGCGCCTGCGGATACTCCGCCACGGTGTCGAGAATGATCTTGACCGTCTCCTCGGAGGGCGCCTCACCGAGAATGGAATTTTTGGTCTCGTTGAGAATACGGACCCCCGCCACCAGAATGATGATGGCGACGATCACACCCATATAACCGTCGGTGTCAAAGCCGGTCCATTTGGTGATCAGCAGGGAGAACAGTACCGCCGCGGTAGAGAGGGCGTCCGAAAGGCTGTCCGCTCCCGTGGCGCGTAACACGCCCGAATCGATCTTCTTGCCCAGCGAACGGTTAAACAGTCCAAGCCACAGCTTACATCCGATGGAAAGGGCAAGAATGACGACAGAGGAGAGGCGAAAAACGGTCTCGGCAGGGTGAAGGATCTTTCCGATGGAGGAGGACAACAGCTCATATCCGATCAGAAGGATCAAAAAGGAGACGATCATGGAGGACACGTATTCGATGCGGGCGTGCCCGAAGGGATGTTCCCGATCCGCGGGCTTGGCACTGATGCGGAAGGTCACCAAAGAGATGATGGAAGAGCCTGCATCCGAAAGGTTGTTGACAGCGTCCGCCGTGATGGCGATCGACCCGGACAGGGTGCCCACCGCAAACTTTGCCGCGAACAGGATCAGATTGACAACAATGCCAACAATGCCGGAAAGCGTGCCATAAGCGGCACGGACGGCGGGATCTTTGATATCAGCGCTGTTTTTTACAAACAGACGGGTCAACAGGGCAGTCATAATTTCTCCTTCTCAAGATCAATTTCAATGGGAATGGCAATTATCCCACAACCTCCTCCTCCGCAGGCGCGAAGAAGTATTCCAACATGGCGGCGGGGGTCACGGCAACGGCACTTCCGCCGCCCGCACGCTCGATCACGCAGGTCACGGCGATCTTTGGTGCCTCCAGCGGCGCGACACAGGTAAACAGCCCGTTATCCGAATCGGTGGCAAGCACCTGTGCCGTTCCCGTTTTACCGCCCACGGTGATGCCGTATCCGTCCACCGTGCGGAAATTGCGGGAAAGGGTAGCGCTGGCGGTGATCACGCGGCGCATGCCCTCCTTCAGGGCAGTCACGGTATCGCTATTCAGGGATACCGTGCCAAGCAACTCGGGCGCCGTTTCATACAACGTCTCTCCCGTGCCGTAATCCACCACGCGATAGAGCAGGTGGGCACGGTAGCGGGTACCGGTGGTAATAGCGGCGGTATATTGGCAGATCTGAATGGGAGTAAACAGATTATCCGACTGTCCGATGGCGGCGGCGAGATTGTCCAGCTCCGACCACTCGGCATATCCCATGGCATCCCGCCAAGCGGGACCCGCCAGAACGCCCTTTGCCTCCGGCAGTTCAATGCCCGTCAGCTGCCCCAGACCGAAGGAGGTGCAGTAGCGGTTCATCGTGTCAATGCCCATCAGCCTGCCGACCTCATAAAAGTAGTAGTTGCAGGAGACCTCCAGCGCCTTCACCACATTGATGGCACCGTGAGAGCGTCCCGTGCTGGTATAGAGCCAGCAACGTGGCTGATAGCTGTTATAATAGCGGTAAATTCCCTTGGTCTCGATCAGAGAGGTGGGCGTCACCACCCCTTCTTCCATCGCGGCGATCGCCATACCAAGCTTGAAGGTGGAACCGGGGGCATAGGTTCCTTCCAATGCGCGGTTGAATAGGGGCAGATCCCCGTTGGCATACAGTGCCGCATAATCCTCATTGTAGGTGGTCAGATCGTAGGTGGGATAGGAGGCGATGGCAAGCACGCCGCCGGTATTGGGGTCGGTGGCGACCACCGCGCCCGCGTTGCAGTCCTCACCGCTCCGCTCTCTGGTGGCGGCGGCAACGATATCGGCAACGTTCTTTGCCAGTGCGTCCTCTGCCGCCATCTGCAGACCGATATCAATGGTCAGCCAGACGTCGGCGCCGCGCTTCGGCTCCTCGATCATCTCCATGCGCACGATATGACCGTCGGCGTTGACGTAGACCTTCATTTTTCCGTCCGAGCCGCGCAACTGCTCCTCAAAGGCAAGCTCACAGCCCGAGATCCCCACCATGGCATCCATTTCGTAGCCCTGCTCGCTGTAATACGCCCAATCCTCAGCGTAGATCTTGCTGATCCGCCCGAGAATATGGGAGGCATAGCCGGGGTAGGCAAAGGTACGGTCGGCACGCTGGATGATCTCCATACCGGTGATCGGCGACTCCTTCACGGCGGTCAGCAGATATATATCCACGTCCTCCGCCAGCGTATAAGGGTTGATCGCGCCGAAGCCCTTGCTTTCCATGTCATAACGGACCGCAAGCAGGCAATGGGTCTCGTAATCGCTGTATTTGGTAATGCCCTCGCGGTCGATCAGACCGTATTTCGTCAGCATTTTTTCCAGAATGGCATGCTGGTCGGCATTTTCATCCAGCCTGCGGTTTTGAATAAACCGCGCAAGACGAACGGAAATGACCGAGTCGCTGTCGGAAAGCTCAGAACGGGGCGCATAGGCGGGGTAAGTCCCGTCATAAGGGAAGGAATCGGCGCAAAGCTTGTCAAAGTTTCCCGTTTCCTGCATGGTCAGGAGTGCCTGCAGGATCATGGCGTTGATGCCTGCGTTGTCCGATGCCATGGTATCGTAATTGATGCGAAAATCATAGGCGGTGCTGTCGCTGACAAGGACCGTGCCGTTCCGATCGCACAGCGCGCCGCGGTTTCCCTTGACCGTTACGGTATAGGAGGTCAGATCGTCCTCGCTGTATTCAAAATAGGTTTTGGTGTCGCCCAACTGAAGCCGCATCAGCCGTGCGACATATACCAGACAGATGACGGCAAAAACGATACCGAAAACAACGAAGCGCAAAGTAAAGGAGCGCCGCGTATGTCCCACGTAGGATCTCTCGTTCATATCGGCACTCCTTTCTTGGTATATATTTTATCTGAGGAAGAGGCAGACGGCGGTCAGGATCCCCAGAAAACCGAAGTTCAATGCGGAAAAGACCTTCATATATCTCCCCGTTCCTCCGGGGTTATGCTGCGTATATTCGCGGAAGGTGATCAGGCTGGCGAGAGAGGCAATCATCGTGCCCGCGCCGCCGATATTTACACCCCACAACAGCTCACGGTAATTTTCGGTGAATTGCGAGAGCAGGATCGCCGAGGGAACATTGCTGATAAACTGGCAGGAAAAGGTGCTGACCAGCAGGGTATTCTTCTCCAGAAGCGCAGAGAAAAGCGCGCGCACCGACTCCATGCGGGACATATTCCCGGCGAAAACGAAAAAGCAGACGAAGGTGCCCAAAAGGCCGTAATCCACCTTTTTCAGCGCGTCACGGTCAGCAAAGAGCAGGCAGATCGGGATAATGATCAGCCCCGTCCAATAGGGAACGGTACGGAAGACGATGAGAATAGCGTAGGCAAAGAGGACGAGATAAAAAGCCGTGCGCATGGGCGGCAGCTTTTTTTCCTCCTGCTTCTCCAACGTCAGCTCCTCCCGACGGACGAAGATCAGACAGCACAGGGTGATCAGCAGAATGGCGACCGCAAAGGGGACTGCCATAATGCTCATAAATTCCCCGGTGGGAATTTGGAAATGAGAGAACAGATAAAGATTCTGCGGATTGCCGAAGGGGGTCAGCATACCGCCGAGATTGGCGGCAATGTTCTGCATGACGAAGGTAAATGCCATATACTTCTCCTTTCCGGTCGTGGAAAGAACGAAATATCCCAGGGGCAGGAAGGTCAGCAGTGCCATGTCATTGGCGATCAGCATCGATCCGAGAAAGGTAATGTAGACCAGCGCCAGGATCGCTGCACGGCTGTTGCCCGTCAGCATGACGATACGGCGGGCAAGAATGGTGAAGAAGCGGATGTTGCGCAACGCGCAGATCACCGCGAGGGTACAAAAGAGGCAGGTCAGTGTTTTCAGATCGGGATACTCCAGATACTGCGCATCGGGTGGGATGATGCAGGAGGTAACTGCCGCCAACAGAAGAGCAATGCAGAATACGGTATTGGCGCGAACAAAATCAACAGTCTTATGAACGATCACATCCCAGATATGCCGTTGTCCGTGATGATGGGGGCGACGAAGGGTCAGATTCATGCGGTATACGTGTATCCTCTTTCTTTGATAAAATATTTTTTACCCGACGAACGCGCAAGGAAGACGGTTTTCAGGTCTTCCTTGCGCGTCGGATTTGGTTACATCTGTCAGATACGGAACATCAGATCTCCGTAGGTGGGCATGGGCCAATCGGCGGAATCTGTCATCTGCTCCATGGCATCTACATATTCACGCAGCTCCTCCATGCAGGGAACGACCTCCTCCAGATAATGCTTGGCAAGGGCAGGCGTTCCCTCCTGGATCTTATTTTTGGCTTTTGCTTCTGCTTCCTTCAATCGACCCAGCGCCTTATACGTCTGCTCATTGAGTCCCGAGAGCTTCTCGATGATATCCTCCTCCACCATACAGGAAACGGTGGGGCAAACGTCACGCTTGGCCTTGGCGGCAGACGCCACCTTGCCGATATAGGCATTGACGGCGGGAATGATATCTCTGCTCGCCATCTCGATCATGGTCAGCGCCTCGATATTGGTCACCTTGGCATAGTTCTCATACATGATCTCCACACGGGAGGCAAGCTCCGCCTCGCTCATCACGGCATGGCGGGTAAACAGCTCCACGCTCTTGGGGGTCAAGAAGGCAGGGAAGGCATCCACAGCCTTACGGATATTGGAAAGACCGCGGCGTGCCGCCTCCTCTTCCCATTCCTTGGAGTAGCCGTTGCCGCTGAAAATAATACGGCGGTGGGCAACGATGGTCTCGCGGATCAGATCGTTGATCGCATTGTTGAGGTCCTTTTTACTCACGCCCTCCAGACGGTCAGCAAAGGTACGGAACACTTCCGCTACTGCCGTGTTCAGCACGATATTGGGGAGAGCGATGTTTGCCGAGGAACCCGGCATACGGAATTCGAATTTATTGCCCGTAAAGGCAAAGGGAGAGGTACGGTTGCGGTCGGTGGTATCCTTGCGGAAGGTGGGAATGGAGGAGATACCCAGATCCATTCTGCCCGCACGCTTACCCACATAGTGCTCACCCGAGGCGATCGCGTCCAGCACCGCCTCCAGCTCCTCGCCTATGAACATGGAAACGATGGCGGGAGGCGCTTCATGGCCGCCCAGACGGTGATCGTTGCCGGGGGTGGCGACCGAGAGGCGAAGCAGATCCTGATATTCGTCCACCGCGCGGATCACGCCCGCGAGGATGAGCAAAAACTGAGGGTTGTCCGCCGGGGTCTTACCCGGATTCAGCAAATTCTTACCGGTATCGGT
Organism: Clostridia bacterium; assembly: GCA_017452525.1. Classification (GTDB taxonomy): domain Bacteria; phylum Bacillota; class Clostridia; order Oscillospirales; family CAG-272; genus RGIG3947. Next base: position 35,542 of record JAFTMG010000004.1, on the reverse strand, counting down.
GGAAAGCGCCCAGTTATCGTGTTTACCGGAGCCGTTGACGCCATGGAAGGGCTTTTCATGCAACAGGCATACCATACCGTGCCGCTCGGCGATCTTTTTCATCTGCTCCATCATCAGCAGATTATGGTCCACTGCCAGATTGGCGGTGGCATATACGGGGGCAAGCTCGTGCTGTGCGGGAGCTGCCTCATTGTGCTTGGTCTTGGAGGTGATGCCCAGCTTCCAGAGCTCCTCGTCCAGCTCCTCCATAAATGCCGCCACGCGAGGCTTGATGGAACCGAAATAATGGTCCTCCAGCTCCTGACCCTTGGGCGCGCCGGCACCGAACAGCGTTCTGCCGGTAAAGAAAAGATCCTTGCGGCGGCGATACATTTCCTTATCGACCAGGAAATATTCCTGCTCAGCACCCACCGTGGTGGTCACGCGGGTCGTCTCCTCGTCTCCAAACAGACGAAGCAGGCGCAGCGTCTGCGTATTGATGACCGCCATGGAGCGCAAAAGGGGTGTTTTGGTATCCAACGCCTCTCCCGTATAGGAGCAGAAGGCGGTGGGGATATACAAAGATCCGTCCTTGACAAAGGCATAGGAGGCAGGGTCCCACGCGGTATAGCCGCGCGCCTCAAAGGTCGAGCGGATCCCGCCCGAGGGAAAGGAGGATGCATCGGACTCGCCCTTGATCAATTCCTTTCCGGAGAATTCCATGATCACCTGACAGGGACCGATGGGACTGATAAAAGCATCGTGCTTTTCCGCTGTCACACCCGTCAGAGGCTGGAACCAATGTGTGAAATGGGTAGCGCCCTTTTCAATTGCCCAGTCCTTCATAGCGTTTGCCACACAGTCGGCAATGGAAGCATCCAGCGTCTCGCCGGTCGCAATGGTCTTGCGCAGGGATTTATACACGTCCTTGGGCAATCTCTGACGCATTACATCATCATTGAAGACCATACTTCCAAACATATTCGGTACATGTTCTGTCATGGTTTTCCTCCGTTCGTATTTTTCTCTATAACGGATATATTGTAATAGATAATCGTGTTTTTGTAAAGAGGGATTTTCCGTTTTTTGCGGAAAATTTCAAAATTTTCGTTCAATAGCTGGGAGAATCCAGATACCATTCACCGTCCTGCTTGACGAAGGAAAGGCGGACGGGCAGGATCTCGGTCTCTCCCTCCAGATGAGAATCGATCAGCAGAGTGATCTTTTTGCTGTTGGAGGGGCGAACGACTTTCATGCTGTCATAGTCATAGATACGCTTTGCCGTGACCCATACGTCGGGATCTTTGAGGATCATCAGACCCTCATTTCCCTCATAATAGCGGGCATAGATGATATCCGAGATCCCGTTCTGCACATATCCCACGAAGATGGTCTGATAGACCGACATCAGATATGCCTTGGAATATACCTCTTCTGCCGCCGCCTTGATATCGTTGACGGTCACGTACTTATCCGAGCGGACCGGCGTATAGGTCGCGTCGGTATCATACTGCGCGAGAAATTCTTCCTTGGTAAACATATAGGTGTTCTTCTGAACTTCCTTCTCGGCGTCCTCTACTTTCTTTTTGGCGGCAGCGATCTCCTCTTCGGTTTTTACATTCGTTGCCTCCATCATCGCGAGATATGCCTGCTCTGCCTCTGTCAATTTTTTTTCTGCTTCGGCAAGCTTTCCGGCATATTCCGCAATGATCTTCTCGTATTCCTCTTCATAGTCCACGTGATCCAGACCGTCACCAAAGAAGATATCATTGATCTCATAGGATGCCTCGATCAATTCCTTCACGCGAGGCTTGATCTCCTCCACATCGATCTTTGCCGTCCCGCAGGAGGTGCAAGCAAGACACAGCATCACGGCGGCGAGAATAAGAGAGAGAATTTTTTTCATATCTTTCCTCCGTGCCCTTTCCGTGGGCGATCATTCATTTTCTTCGGCAGGGTCCGTTTCTCCGTCCGTGAACGTTTCAACGGGTGCGGTCTCTTCCGCTTCCCCGGCAGTCTCTGCCAATATCTCCGCTTCTTCCGCCGCCTCGTCCTCACGGGCGACCTTGGTGAAGGTGACCAGCTTCTGTCCCTCGCCCAGACGCATCACGATAACACCGGACGCGGTACGGGAATAGATATTGATATCGGCAACGGGGGTACGGACGATGGTTCCCTGATCGGTGATCATCATAATATCGTCATTCTCGTCCACTGTGGCAATGCCTGCCAGCAGACCCGTCTTATCGGTCAGATTATGACATACCACACCCATACCGCCGCGATTGCGCATAGTGCGCAGATCGGAGAAGGGAGTGCGCTTGCCGTAGCCGTTTTCGGTCACGGTGATCATCCACTTATCTTCCTCCACCACGGCAACACCGGCAACGGTGTCACCCTCACGCAGGTGAATACCGCGCACACCGCGGGCAGTTCTGCCCATGGGGCGAACGTTCTCCTCGGAGAAGCGGATGGCGGATCCGTCGTGAGAAGCGAGGACCAGATCACAGCTGCCATCGGTACACTTGACGAACATCAGCTCGTCTCCCTCGTCCAGAGAGAGCGCGATCTTACCGCCCTTGCGCTGGATCTCGTATTTAGAAAGCAGGGTGCGCTTGATGACACCCTGACGGGTGACCATGGTCAGATAACGGTTGGGATCAAAATCGTTGACGCTGATGATGGCAGTGATGCTCTCACCCTCCGTCAATTCCAGAAGGTTGGCGATATGTCCGCCCTTGGCGGTTCTGGATGCCTCGGGGATCATATACGCCTTTCTGACGTGGACCTTGCCTTTATTGGTGAAGAGCATCAGATACGAGTGGGAATTGACCGCGATCGCATGCTCGATAAAGTCCTCCTCCTTGGTGGTCATACCGATGATGCCCTTACCGCCGCGTTTCTGTGCCGAATAGGTGTCTACGGGCTGACGCTTGATATAACCGGTATGGGTCATGGTGATCATGCAGGCGTGGCGCTCGATCAGGTCCTCCAGAATGATCTCATTCTCCGCACCCACGATCTCCGTGCGGCGCTCGTCGGAATATTTTTCCTTGATGGCGGTCATTTCGTCCTTGATGATCTGCTTGACCTTGCCGATATCTGCCAGAATACCCTCCAGCTCGGCGATCAGGGCGTGCAATCTTGCCAGCTCATCCTCAATCTTCTGTCTCTCCATGCCTGTCAGGCGGCCCAGCGTCATGTCAACGATCGCCTGCGCCTGAATATCGGAAAGACCGAAGGACTCCATCAGTCTTGTCTTAGACTCGGGAATGGAACGGGAGGTCTTCATGATCTCCACCACGGCGTCGATATTATCCAGCGCGATCTTATAGCCCTCGAAAATGTGGGCGCGCGCCTTTGCCTTTTCCAGATCGAATTTGGTACGGTTGATGATCACCGACTCCTGATGGGAGATATAGTGATCAAGGATCTGGGGCAGGGAGAGGATCTTGGGCTCGTTGTTGACCAGTGCCAGCATATTGATGGCGCAGGTATCCTCCAGCTGGGTGTACTTATAGAGCTGATTGAGAATGATCTGACCGTTGGCATCGCGGCGATGCTCGATGACGATGCGCATACCGTCCTTACCGGACTCGTCGCGCACGTCGGTGATCCCCTCGATCTTCTTTTCCTTGACCAGATTGGCAATGCTCTCGCACAGCATGCTCTTATTGACCTGATAGGGGATCTCGGTCACGATGATGCGGTGCTTATCCTCCTCCACCTCTGCGCGGGCGCGGACCATCACACGGCCCTTACCGGTGGTATACGCCTCGATAATGCCGTTGATGCCGTAAATGATACCGTAGGTCGGAAAATCGGGACCCTTGACGTATTCCATCAGATCGGCAACGGTACATTCAGGATTGTCCATACGGTAAATGGTGGCATCGATGACCTCCCCCAGATTATGAGGAGGAATATTCGTTGCCATACCGACCGCGATACCCACCGAGCCGTTGACCAGGAGATTGGGGAAACGGGAGGGAAGGACCGAGGGCTCATCCAGACGGTTGTCGAAGTTGCGGTTCATCTTGACGACCTTTTTGTCAAGATCTCTCATCATTTCGTCGGCGATCCTGGACATTCTCGCCTCGGTATAACGGTATGCGGCGGCGCCGTCTCCGTCCACCGAGCCGAAGTTACCGTGACCCTCTACCAGCGTATATCGCAGAGAAAAGGGCTGTGCCATACGCACCATCGTGCCGTAAACGGAGGCGTCTCCGTGGGGATGGTAGCGACCAAGCACGTTACCGACGGTGGTAGCCGACTTACGGAAGGGCTTATCATGGGTCAGATTGTCCTCATACATGGCGTAAAGCACGCGGCGCTGACCGGGCTTCATACCGTCGCGCACGTCGGGAAGGGCGCGGGACATGATAACGGACATGGAATACTCGATAAAGGACTGCTTGACCTCTTTCTCCATGCCGATATCGACGATCTTTTGATTTTCAAAAAGCAGATTATCGTTATTTTCTTTCACGGTGTTTGCCTTTCTTTCGGTTTATCGGGAAAGGATCCCGGCTTGATCATTTGATTTTTTCAACGGAAATCTCCGTCAGGAGTGCATCGATCTCAGAGGGAGACGGCAGTGTGGTGCCTTCCTTGGCGATCTTGGCGCAGGATGCGGCGGCGGCATAGCGGAGAGATTCCTCCTCGGAGCATCTCTCTCCGTATCTTTTGTGCAGATAGGCGGAAAGATAAGTATCGCCCGCGCCGGAAAAGCCCCTCAGCGGGACCTTAGCCACGCCTACCTTCCATACACCGGACTTTCCCACAAAGACAGACCCGTCCTCATCCAGCGTGCATATCACGTCGGTGTCGTAGTGGAAAACCACTTTTCCACAGGCTTCGACCAGAAAATCCACGTCCTTCAATTTTTCCTCATTCTCACCGATCAACCCTGCCAATTCGCGGCGATTCGGCTTGATCAGCATCGGTTTTGCTTGAAGCCCCAAGGAAAGTGCCTCTCCGTCACAGTCCAGCACGGCAGGAACGCCTGCCTCTCTTACCATGGTGATAATGGAGTTATACACAGACTTTTCCACACCCTGTGGAATACTTCCGCACAACGAAACCATGTCGTAGGTACGGATGTCGTTCTGAAGAGCCATCAACATCTGCCCAAGCTCTTCCTCCGTCACGGGTCCGCCCTTTTCGTTCAGCTCGGTACATCCGCCCTCGCTGTCGATCACCTTGATATTCAGTCTCACGCCGCAGGCGGTGGGGACCATGCGGGAGGGGATACCCTGCTCACGGGTAAAGGACTCACAAAAATCTCCCATAGCACCGCCGGTAAAGGAGTAATACACAGGCTCCTCTCCCAAGGAAGAGAGCATCATTGCCTGATTTGCCCCCTTGCTGCCCTGATTCATCACCGTATGGGTGGAACGGTTCATGGTACCGGGATGCAACGGTGTGGGAAGGTATACGATACGGTCCACACCGGGATTTAACGTAATAACAGCGATCTTCATAGATCAGATATCCAGATTTTCAGCAAACTTCGCGTTTTGCTCGATAAATTCGCGGCGAGGCTCTACCTTGTCTCCCATCAGAAGCGAGAAGATCTCGTCGCAGGCAAGGGCATCCTCCATGGTAACACGGCGAATGGTGCGGCGCTCGGGATCCATGGTGGTTTCCCAAAGCTGCTCGGGGTCCATTTCACCGAGACCTTTGTAGCGGTCCGCTTCAATGCCGTGCCCGCCCATTTCGGCGATCAGTTGGTCTCTCTCCTCATCCGAGAAGGCGTATCTTTCGGTGGCATGGGAGTTGGCGCCGCGCTTGTATACCTTGTAAAGAGGGGGCTGTGCCAGATAAATGTGACCCTGCTCGATCAGCTCCTTCATATGACGGAAGAAGAATGTCAGCAGCAGCACGCGGATATGAGAGCCGTCCACGTCCGCATCCGCCATGATGATGATCTTACCGTAGCGAAGCTTGGAAATGTCAAATTCCTCACCGATGCCGCAGCCGAGCGCCTGAATGATCGGAATGAGGGAGGAGTTGGTGTATACCTTGTCAAGTCTGGTCTTTTCCACGTTCAGCACCTTGCCGCGCAGCGGAAGGATCGCCTGGAAGCGGGAATCACGACCCTGCTTGGCGGAACCGCCTGCGGAGTCTCCCTCTACCAGATAGACCTCAGTGCATTCCACTCTCTTTTCCTGACAGTCCGCCAGCTTTCCGGGCAGGGAGGATCCCTCAAGGACCGTCTTTCTACGGGTCAGCTCGCGTGCTTTTCTTGCCGCCTCTCTCGCGCGTGCGGCGGAGAGCGCCTTTTCCAACACAGACTTACCGACGGAAGGCTTCTCCTCCAGATATTCGGAGAGCTTGGAGGAAACAAGTGAATAGACGAAGGAGCGCATCTCGCTGTTGCCCAGCTTGGTCTTGGTCTGACCCTCAAACTGCGCGTCCGTCAGCTTGACGGAAATGACGGCGCAAAGACCTTCCTTCACGTCCTCCGAGCTGAGATTTTTATCGTCTGCCTTCAGAAGATTGTTCTTGCGGGCATAATCGTTGAGCACCTTGGTCAGCGCGGTCACAAATCCCGTCTCATGGGTACCGCCCTCCATGGTGTGAATGTTGTTGGCAAAGGAAAGGAGAGTTTCCGTATAGGAATCGTTATATTGCAGTGCCACCTCGGCAACGAAGTTTTCCTTTTCGGCGCGCATATAGATGACGTCAGAATGGACGGTATCGCTGTGCTTGCTCTCATTGAGGAAGGTGACAAAGGAACGGATACCGCCCTCATAGAGCAGATCGTCCTCGCGTATATTTTCGGGGTCTCTCTCGTCGCGAAGAGAGATATTGACACCCGCGTTCAAAAATGCCTGCTCGCGCAAGCGCTTCAGAAGAACGTCGTAATCGTAGACCGTCTCCTCAAATATGGTGGAGTCAGCAAGAAAACGAACGTACAGACCGTGACCGTCCGTCTCCCCCTCATCGCGGAAGGGGCGGGTCACCGCGCCTCTCTCAAAGCGCTCGGTATAGCGGTGTCCGTCATAGCAGTTATCGATCTCGACCCATTCGGAGAGGGCGTTTACAACAGACGCACCAACACCGTGAAGACCTCCCGAGAATTTATAGCCGTCTCCGCCGAACTTACCGCCGGCATGGAGCACGGTATAGACCACCTCAAGAGTGGGAATACCCATTTTCGGATGGATGCCGCTGGGAATACCGCGACCGTCATCCCGCACCGAAACAGACCCATCCGGATGCAGGGTCACCTCAATGCGGTGACAGCGTCCGGCGAGCGCCTCATCGATGGAGTTGTCGACGATCTCGTAGACAAGGTGATGAAGACCGCGCAGGGAAGTGGAACCGATATACATACCGGGACGCTTTCTGACGGCTTCCAGTCCTTCCAATACTTGTATTTGATTTTCATCATAGACAAGCTTTTCGTTTTCGTTGTTTGACATGTTCTTCTTCTCTTTCTCTGTATTGAGGTTAAATGATAAACTGTTTATTCCGTCTCATAGGGCTTGGTCAGTCTGCCGCCGAGAGACGAGGAGGAGAGCTGGGAAAAACAGATCTGATAGCTGCCGTTTTCCCGATACAGCACAAAGGATTTGGGAATATCGTCCGTAGCGGAGATCACGTTTCCTTCCTTTTGCGCCCGTGAAAGATATTTTCTGGTGGTGGAGGATACCGTGGCGTTGTCGGTATCAAAGATCCCGATGATATTGGAAATGCGGATATTTTTCTTGTTTCCGATATGGAGATACATAGAAAATGATCCTTTCTTTATTCGGTAAAGGTGCCCGCTCTGACCTCGATCCGCTTGGCGTCGCTGATCAGATTGGGCTCACAGGAGGTGATGATGATCTGTTTTCCCGAGATCTTATCGCAAAGATATTCCCGGCGGGAGCCATCCAACTCGGAAAAGACGTCATCCAGCAGAAAGACGGGATTTTCTCCCGTTTCCCGGCGACATATCTCTCCCTCCGCCAGCTTCAGCGCAAGAGAAAGCGATCTTTGCTGACCCTGAGAAGCAAAAGAACGGGCGGCATGACCGTTGATCGTCATATCCATATCGTCCCGATGGATCCCCCAAAGGGTCATCCCCGCGGCAATCTCACGGTCGTAATGTGTCGTTAAAAGCTCGGTATAGCGGCGCTCCACCGCCTCGCGGTCGGTATAGATCTCCGCGTCAAGCTCTCGAAATCCGGCACCGACGTAGCAAAGGTCCGGGATCTCCGCCCCTGCCGTCATCTCGCAAAAGGATTCTTTCACGTAATCCTTTGCCTTTGTCAGATACTCACAGCGAAGCGTGGCAATGACTGCCGCCTCACGGGCAAGCTGCAAGGACCAGAATTCGACCGTGGAGTCAAAGGTATGCCGATCCTCGGCGGCGTTTTTAATCAATTGGTTTCTCTCCCGCAGGATCTGATTGTACCGTTGCAGGGAGTGGAGATACATGGGGCGAAGCTGAGAAATGGCAACGTCCAGAAAATTACGCCGCAGGGCAGGTCCTTCCTTGACGATGGACAGATGCTCGGGGCAAAACAGAACGGTACGGTATTGTCCGATCATTTCGGACATTTTCGTCAGCTTGACTTTATTTTGTTCGATCTGTCTCTTTTTTCCGCGAAAAATGCGCAACGTCAGATTCTGCCGCCTCACGGCATCGGTGAAATCCACCGAAACGGTCGAGAACGGTGCGTCGAAGCCGATCATCTCGGCCTCCTTGGCACCCCGAAAGGATCTTCCCACAGAAACAAGATGGATCGCCTCCAGCAGATTGGTCTTTCCCTGGGCGTTTTTTCCGTGTAGAATATTCACACCCTCGGAAAAGGTCACGTCCGCCGCGCGGATATTACGAAAATCAGAAACGGTAATGCGGTTGCAGATCATCAATCCTTGGTGCGGACGGGCAGGATCATAAACAGATCCTCACGGCCCTCGGCGCGGGCGATGCTTTCCTCATCTTCTCCCACGACAGGCTCCAGATTCATGCTGGACAGAGGGGTGGACAGGGAGATCTTCACGCGCTCCTCCTCACATACGCGGATACTGTCGATGAGGTAACGGTTGCGGAAGGAAATGGAAATATCGTTGCCTGTGTGATCGATATCGACCTCATCATAGGTATTTCCCGCAGGGGAATTGGCGGTGATCTTCAGAATATTGCCCTCAAACTCCAGCTTAACAGAGCTGCAGATGGTGTTGGCGATCCGCTCCTCGGTGATCAACGCCGCTCTTTCCAGCGCCGCGATCAGCTCGTCACGGTTAACCGTGGCAGTGATCGGCTGATTTCTCATAATAATGCGATCGTAATCGATATACTGTCCCTCGATCAGCAGGGTAAAGAAGGTCAGCTCGCCGATCATAAATACCATATGCTTGCGCATCACGTAGATACGGACGGTCTCCTCCTCGTCATCGGAAAGGAGGCGGAAGAGCTCGTTGACCGTTTTGAGCGGTACGATAAACTGATAGCGAAGCGCTTCTCCGTCGGTGTTGTTGTTTTCGATCTCGGTCTTCATTTCGCATTTTGCCAGCTTATAGCTGTCGCAGGAAATGACGGTCAGGCATCCCTCCTCAATTTTGAAGAAAGCGCCGTTGAGCACGAGTCTCTTATCGTTGACACCCATAGCGTACATCGTCTTGCTGAGCATGTTGCGAAGAACGGACTGCTTGAGTGTGAATCCCATCTCACTCTGCAGGGAAGGCAGCTGGGGGAAATCCTCACCCGCCATGGCGTTCATCTTATGGGAGGATTTGCCACTGACGATATTGGCGTGAAGCTTGGCATCCACCGTCAGCTCCACCTCTTCTCCCTCCATGACCTTCAGCGTCTGGGAAAACTTGGCGGCATTGATGATGTAGCAGCCCTCCTCGATCACGGTGGCTTCCACGGTGATGCGCATACCCTTTTCCAGATCGTAGGTAGACATAATGCAGGTGTCGGGCATCTTTGCCTCGATCAGAATACCTTCGCATGCCGGCGAGGTGGATTTGTTGGAAACGGCACACATCAGAGGAGTGATATCAGCGGAAATTTTTCTTCTGTTGAATATGATCTTCATAAATCGAATTCCTTTCTTGCGGTGAATATCGTGTGGATGGGAGCGAAGTACGACGCGGCAGCGACATACAAAACAACACTATATGTGAAATAGCAGTAGTAGTAACAGTAGTGTCTGTGGAAATTGTGGAAAGTCGAATTTTCCCGATGAGGGCTGGATTTTTTGACCTGCCCGGGTGAAATTTTCCTGTTGGATAGCGGTTGGAAAGATGTGGAGGGATTGTGGATAATTCAAGGGAGCTTGTCGCGGCAATGTCGCAGAGACGAAAAGGCTCCTTTTTTTGACGCTCGACTGTGGATTCTGTGGATTATGAAATATCGCAACGGCTTGTGGAAAACTTTGAGGAAAAGTCGTTCGGTGTGACATTTTCTTTTGAAAAATCCGCCTTTGAACAGGCTGCGGAAAATTTTATCAACAATTTAATTTTTCCAGTCGTGGCAAGGAAAAACGGCGTTTTTGTCGTATTGAAAAAGCGCCTGATTCCACAGCGGACCGCAGAAAATTTTATGTCGTGGTAAACCTGTGGAAAACTGTGTGAAAAAGTGATGTAAATGATGTGTTTTCTGTGGAAACCGATGTGAAAAACGGAAAAACTTACTGTCCGCTGATCTCTTTGATCAACTCGTTGATCTCCACCTCGAAAACCGTGTCGCACTGGATCCGTTTCTCCACGGTGGAGATGGACGCCATAATGGTGGAGTGATCCTTGCCGAAGATCTTGGCGATATTCGGGAAGGACATTTCCGTGATATTGCGGATCAGATAGATGGTGATGTGTCTTGCCTGTGCCACTTCCTTGGTGCGGCGGACGCCCACCAGATCCTCGCGGCGAACGTTGTATTTTTTGAAGATGGCGGCAAAGATCTTGTCCACCGTGACGTTGACCGGCTCGGCACCGCCGAGCAACTCGGCAATACAGCTTCTTGCCAGCTCCATGGAGATGTCCTTGCCATCGATAAAGCTGAACGCCTTGAGCTTGAGAATGGCACCCTCGATCTGACGGATGTTGGACCGCAGATTTTCCGCGAGAAATAGGATCACGTCGTTGGGAACGGTGATATTTGCCTGCTCAATCTTTTTCTTGATGATGGCGATACGCAGCTCCAGATCGGGCGGCTGGATGTCGGCGATCAGTCCCCACTCAAATCGGGTCTTGAGACGGTCCTCCAGCGTTTTGATCTCGCGGGGCGGACGGTCGGAGGTGAGAATGATCTGCTTCTTTCCCTCGTAGAGAGTATTGAAGGTGTGGAAGAATTCCTCCTGGGTGGAGACCTTGCCGGCGATGAACTGAATGTCGTCGATGAGCAGCACGTCGCAGGAGCAGTATTTGTTTCGGAATTCGCTCATGGCCTGGCGGGAGAGGCAATCGATCAGCTGATTGGTGAAGTCGGCACCCTTAATGTAGATGATGCGGATGTTCGGCTTCTTCTGCTTAAGGTGATTGGTGATGGCGTACATCAGGTGGGTCTTGCCGAGACCGCTGGGACCGTAAATGAAAAGCGGGTTATAATTTTCCGCCGGATGATTGGCAACGGCGATACACGCCGCATGGGCGAATTTATTGGAGTTACCGACGATGAATTTGTCGAAGGTATACTCAAAATTATTGACGGGGAGGGTGGATCCTAAGGTGATATCCTCGCTCTGCTCCTTTGGAGGCAGGGATTCCTCTTTGGCGGGTGTATGAGGCGCGGGCGGTGTTTGCGCGGCGGATTGCTCTGTCCGCAGCTGCTTCTTGATGCGCTCGACGTCTGCCGGCTTTCCGACAAACTCCAATTTGATCTCCACGTCAAAGCCGAGCTGCTCCTTGAATTTTTCCGCCATCAGAGGGAGATATTTTTGCGTAATAAATCCGTATTTGAATTCCGAATCGGTGGTGAAGCTGATCACGTTATCGGAGAAATCGGTCAGCACGAGCTCGCCAAACCACAGGTCCACGGCGGCTTGAGACATCGAGTCCTTCATAGATAGCTTAACGGCTTCCCACAGCGGCTTCATATCATCCACGTAAGGCATTTGACCTTCCTTTCTTTTTGCCCCGAATTCGTTCATTTGGGCGCAAAATGGCATTATTATATATAATTATATATATTATATCATATAATAGTCAGGATTACAAGAAAAAAGTGAAAAAAATAGATTGTACTTTTTATGTGCAAATCCTTTGACATTCCGGATAAAATATGATAAAATGATTTATGAAAAGAAAAAATGTAATCCGCGGTTAGCGTGATCTAACCGAGAAAGGAAGAATAATGAAGAAATATCGTTACGAGGTCAAGGGCATGAGCTGCGCGGCGTGTGTTTCTCACGTGGAAAAGGCGGCACAGAGATCGATCGGCGACAAGAGCGATTCCATTTCGGTCAGCCTTCTGACCAACTCCATCACCTTTGATTGCGGAGATGAGATCAGTCGGGAAGAGATCGAGCGAGAGCTGGCAGAAGCTCTTCATCATAACGGCTATGAGCTGGTGACGGCAAAAAGTGAGGATTCCAAAAAACAAAAAGAGGATATCGGACGTCTTGAAAAAAAGAAAAATATCCGCCGTCTGATCTCCTCCGCCATTCTGACCTGTGCTTTGATGGTGTTGACCATGGGGCATATGGTGGGCATCCCGCTGCCCCCCTTTCTGGACGGCGTGGAGAATGCCGTGTGGTTTGCGCTGGCGCAAATGCTGCTCACCTTCCCTGTGCTGATCATAAATTTCCACTATTTTCGAAACGGCATCACCTCTCTGTTTGGCGGCAATCCGAATATGGACTCGCTGATCGCTGTCGGATCGGGTTCGGCGGCAATCTACGGACTGTTTGCCTTTGCCATGATGGTATACGGCAGCGCGCGGGGAGAGTGGGAGATCGTTCACAGATACCTCCACGACCTTTATTTTGAGTCTGCGGCGATGATCGTGACCCTGGTGACCGTTGGCAAGACGCTGGAGAGCAATGCCCGCGAGAAAGCATCCTCGGCGGTCAGAGACCTGGCGGGGATGATCCCAGATACCTCCGAGCGGATCCTGCCCGACGGAACGGTCGAAACGGTACCCACCTCCTCCGTTGCGGTGGGAGACGTGGTGCTTGTGAGAGAGGGAGGAAAGATCCCGATCGACGGCAGGGTGATCGAGGGTGAAGGAAGCGTAGACGAGTCGGCGCTGAGCGGCGAGCCGATCCCGGTGGAAAAAACGGTAGGCATGAAGGTCAGCGGCAGCTGTACGCTGGTGTCCGGAAGCATTCGGGTGGAAGCGGAATACGTAGGTGAGGATACGGCTCTGCAAAAGATCATTCACCTGCTGGAGGATGCCGCCGCGTCCAAGGCTCCCGTGGCAAGACTTGCCGATCGGGTCAGCCGTATTTTTGTTCCTCTGGTCATATGTCTTGCCGTTCTGACGGCAACGGTGTGGGGCGTGATCCTGAAGGACGCGGAAAACGCGGTCCGTTGTGCCATCAGCGTATTGGTCATATCCTGTCCCTGCGCGTTGGGACTTGCCACGCCTGCCGCCATTATGGTAGGTACGGGAAAGGGCGCCGGCATGGGTGTGCTTTTCAAAAGCGCATTGGCGCTGGAGCAGCTGCATCACGTGAAATACGTGCTGACGGATAAAACGGGAACGCTCACCGAGGGATGTCCCACGGTGACCGACACGTTGGCGGTTGGTATGGAGGAGAGCGAGCTGCTTGGCATCGCCGCCGCTGTGGAAAATCTCTCCACGCATCCGCTTGCCCGCGCAATATGTGAAAGCGCGGTGCAAAAGAGCTGTCCTGTGTATGAAGCAAGTAATTTCAGGTCTCACACGGGATACGGTATTGGTGCATCCGTGAATAGCAATATTTGTCTGATTGGCAAGCCGGAATATCTCTTGAAAAACGGCATTTCCGAGGAAAAAATATCCCGCGTCCGCAAGACGGCGGAGCAATGGGAGTCGGAAGGAAAAACGGTGGTGACCGTAGCCTTCGGAGAAGAGGTCGCAGGTGTGATCGCGCTGGCAGACCGCCTGCGCCCGGACAGCGTCAAAGCCATTCAGGCTTTTCGGAAGATGGGCTGTAAAACGGTGATGCTGACGGGTGACCACGCGCAAACTGCTGCCAAGATCGCCAAGGAAGCAGGGCTTGACGGCTATGAGGCGGGGCTTCTGCCGCAGGACAAGGAGCAGAAGATCCGTCAGATGAGCGAGGACGGGCTTTGCGCCATGATCGGAGACGGAATCAACGACGGTCCGGCGTTGGCAAGAGCCGACGTAGGTATTGCCATCGGCGCGGGGACCGAGGTGGCGATGGATTGTGCCGATGTGATACTGATGAAAAATTCCCTGATGTCCGCGGTACACGCCATGGAGCTGAGCAGAGCAACCATTGTCTGCATCAAGCAAAATCTTTTCTGGGCGCTCTGCTATAATTGCATCGGTATTCCCATCGCGGCGGGAATATTGACTCCATTTGGAATCCGATTGAGCCCCATGATCGCCGCTGCCGCCATGAGTATTTCCTCAGTCTGTGTGGTAACGAATGCACTTCGTCTGCGCCGTTTCCGTTCCCATTTCGGAGAAGCGGTGCAGGAAGATCATAAACAACAAAATATGTCAAATGAAGGAGAAAAAGACGAAATGTTTGGTTTTGGAAAAAGCGTAGAGTATACCTTTGCGGTAGAGGGTATGATGTGTGTCAAGTGTCAGGCACACGTGGAGAAGGCGTTGCGCGCCGTCAGCGGTGTGAAGGAAGTCAACGTAGATCTCGCCGGCGGCAAGGTGACCGTCACCGCTAAGGAGAGCGTGAAGGAAGAGACCTTGAAGAAGGCAGTTGTGGATGCGGGCTATAAGGCATAATCCGTATCAAAAACAAAAAGGACAGGGATCGTCAGATCCTCTGTCCTTTTTGTTTTAAATATTTTCGCCGGTCATGGTATAGATCTTGTTGGATGGAATGTAATCCAGACCGAGGTCAAACATACGCAGGCAGGTCTCCACCGTGTCTCCCGCGCGCAGGCAGACCTTCACGCCGTGGGCATGCGTTTCCTCGATCAGTCCCGCGGGGAGCAGGTCGAGATTGGGATAATTGTAGGAAAGCCCCGCATTTCCCATCTCGGCAAGGGAGAGCATCCGCTCAGGGTCGCTGAAGATGTGGTGAATAAAGATATCCCTGTCCAGTCTTCTTGCCTCAGCCACGTGGTCAAAATTGACCGAAGAGAGAACGGAGCAGCCCATCATGTCACGGCGGCGAAGAACGGAGAATATTTCTTCGATCACCATCTCTTTGCTCTCGATAAAGGGCACCGCGCTATATCTCTCACAGACATCGAGATACTGCGCAAACGTGGGCATTTTCAGCTCCTCAGAGGTGTAATCGGCAAGCCCGTTACCCTTTGCCATGGTCAGCGTCATCAGCTCGGCATAGGTACACTCGGATATGGTGAGATCCCGGTCAAAGCGTGCCGCTGTGGTGGCGTTGTGGCAACAGACCAGCACACCGTCCCGCGTTTTACGCACGTCGGTCTCGATCGCCCAGAAGCCGCGTTTGCCCGCCGCCTCAAAGGAGACGAGGGAGTTTTCGGGTGCGACGGGGGTGAAGCCGCGATGTGCCATGATACGGGGAGTGGCGGGGGTATGATCGAAGGAGAAAAGAGAATATTTCATGATCATCTTACCTCAAATGCAAAAATATGTGCCTGAACGCTGCCGTAGGTGTGATAAAGCTCGGCGCTGCCCCATGTTGCCAAGGGGATCAGACGGACGGCTGTGGTCTCCACGTTCAGCTCCTCACGGATGAGACGCATATAGTTGCTGTTGGTCTCGTAGGCGGTGACCCAGTTGCCGGCATCGTCCAGATACTCCACGCGGAACGCTTTGAGCAGGCAGGTGGGGAAACCGAAGCTGGTGTTGTTGTAGGAGCGTGCGAAGAAGAGGGGCATGGGAATGGTCATCAGATTGGGGTTGCCCTCGATGTACTCGCGGTCAAGGTCGCTGTCCACGACCAGACGGAAGCTGTTGACCTTTTTCTTTTCATCAAAGGTAACGGTGATGGGGCGGTCTGCCATGCCGTAATAGCCGTTATCGCTGCCCCAGACGCGGCGGTCGAGACCGTTGAGCAGGGCAGAGCCGTCGCCGTATCCTACGCTTACCCGGGCGTTTGCGGTCAGCGGCGCGATGGGGCGGCGGATGTGAGGCAGCCAGCAGTCATCCTCCATCAGAATGCTCTGTACCTCACCGATGTATTTCTGACCGACCTCGCGAGGCAGAACGCCGTGGCGGGTGGCAACGACGGCGGCAGAACCGACGGCCTGACCTACCACGCCGCAGGTACCCATGACGCGAGTGGTGCTGAAGCCGATGTGGGTGGCACTGATATTTCTGCCGGCAAACATCAAGTTGTCTATGTTGCGGGAATAAAGGGCACGGAAGGGGATGCCGTATGGCTCGGTGAGACGGCGCTTCTGCAGATGCGCGCCGCCCGCGCTCTTCATGAAGAAGCCGCCGGGGAGGTGATTGTCGATCTGCCAACCGCCGTAGGCGACCTCGTCGGGGAAGGCGGTGCCGTTTTCCACGTCGTTCTGAGTCAGCACGTAATCGCCCATATAGCGGCGGCTTTCGCGCTTACCGGGCAGAAAGCCGACCCATTCCAGATCCCAATTTTCGGCGCCGTGGTCGCCGTGATTCTTCATGTGGTCCCAGCAGCCGAAGGCGATCTTGAGCAGCTCGTCGCGCAGCTCCTCGGTATCGTGGATGGTATCCTGCATGCCGCCAAGCTCGATCCAATAGAAATTGGTATTGAGATCCTGCAGCATGGTGTGGGGCTTGTTGTTCATCTCCTCGTCGGTCGCAAAGGTATACGCCCACTTGGGGGGAGTAAATTCTACGGGATGGTCGGTCTCACGGCACTGGAGCAGAACACTCATGCCCATGGTATGCCTGTCGGCAACGTCCAGACCGAATTCCTCGTTATATTCGCTCTTCGCCTCACGGCCGACGCTGTAATCGGCACCCGTGAGGGGGGCAAGGATACTGTCACCCGAGCAGTCGGCAAAGATGGGTGCCTTGACAGTGTGCCAGGTGTAGGTAGTGAGCTGGAAGCCGGTGACGCTGACGATGCTTTTGCCGTCCTCACTCATCTCAACGGCGTTGCAGGCGGTGTTGAGCAGGAGGGTGATATTTGGCTCAAAGCGTACCTTTTCATAGAGGATGGTATCCCAGATCGAATAGTTGCGGTTGGGATTGCGGCGCATGTTCTCCAGCGCCAGCTCCTCGAGAATACCCGTCTCCTGCAGATTGCGCACGCGGCTTCCTGCGCCGCAGATCCACATACGGATCTCAGAGGAGGCGTTGCCGCCCAGAACCGGTCTGTCGTGCATCAGAGCGACCTTAATGCCGTTTCTTGCCGCCGCGATGGCAGCCAGCATACCTGCAATACCGCCGCCGACGACACAAAAGTCTACTTCATGAATTTTTTTGCGAAGTTCTTCCATTTTTTTGTTTCCCTCTCTTGCAAAAATGTAATTTTTCCATTATACTTATGATAGCGCACAAAATCCATCATTTCTATGGGTTATATGACATGAATTTATGTTTTTGTGACTTTTCGCAGGAGGTTTTCGCATGGCAATCGCAACATACATCGAGAAGCATCGCGAACGTGAGGTCTACACCGAGCGATCTGATCACGCCATCGGCACAGCGTGGAAAAACCGCGAAGGCTGGTGGGATCATCAGTTGGGCGAGCATTTCATTTTCTCTCACCGCACAACGGCCTACACCCGAGAGACCTTCACCGACACACTGCACATGCACCCCTATTACGAGCTGGTCATCTATCTGCGGGGCGACGTCCGCTACATCGTGGGCGACCGCATGGTCACCCCCGCCCCCGGCGACATTCTTCTCTGCCGCCCCGGCGCGCTTCACACGGCAAATCTGCTCCGCGCTTCGGTCTATGACCGCGTGGTGCTCTATTTCCCCGCCGTCTCTGCCCTGCCTGGCTGGGACAGCGCCCTTCTGCCTGCGGCAGAGGAGGGATTTTGTTTTACCCTGCGGGAGAGTGAGCGGCGAAACGAGCTGCTCTCTATGGTGGGTGAGCTGGAAAGCGCTCTCACGCGGGATCGGACGGAGACGCCGACCGTTTGCTACAGCCTGCTTCTGCGCCTTCTGCTCCTGCTTCACCGTGAGATGATCCCCGCCGACGCGGCCGAGCATCTGCCCGAGGCCATTCGCCAGATCAAGGAGTATATCGACGAAAATTACACCACGCTCGGCGGCGTGGAGGAGATCGCGGCGCACTTCTTCTACAGCCGTGAATACCTCTCGCGCCTCTTCCGACGGACACTGAACACCACCGTCTCGGATTATCTGCTCGACAAAAAGCTGACGCACAGCAAAAAGTTGCTGGAGACAGGCGCGAGCGTGACGGATGCCTGCTTTTCCTCGGGATTTCACAATATGTCCTCCTTCATCCGCAATTTCCGAGACTACGCGGGGGTTTTGCCCTCGGTCTATCGCAAGCGGTTTCACGAATGAGGCGATTGAAATTTGCCCACCCCGTTGACAAACAGTGGGATTTCCTGTATACTGAAACCAACAAACACCCTGTAAGGAGGATGGTATGATGAAAAAATATCCCTATGAAACACTTGGCGTGATGCTGGACATGTCACGCAATGCCGTAATGAGCGTCGAGGCGCTGAAAACATATTTTATTTATCTGGAAAAAATGGGCTACAACTGCGTCATGCTCTATACCGAGGACACCTATGAGGTAGAGGGCGAGCCCTATTTCGGCTACATGCGCGGCAGATATACCCGCGAGGAGCTGCGCGGGCTGGATGCTTTTGCCGCCGAGCACGGCATTGAGCTGATCCCCTGCATTCAGACGCTGGCGCATCTGCAGGGCTTTGTACCGTGGAAGCAGGTGCCGGTCGACAATGAGGATGCCATGCTCGTCGATGATCCCCGCGTCTATGAGTTCATCGATCACCTGCTCAGATCGGTGCGCGAGTGCTTCACGAGCAAGCGCGTTCACATCGGCATGGATGAGGCGTGGACGCTCGGCCGCGGTCAGTTCATGAATCTGCACGGTTATGAATCCCCCGTCTCCATCATGAAACGCCACCTCGCCAAGGTGTGCGACATCGTCCGCAAATACGATTTTCAGCCGATGATCTGGTCGGATATGTTCTTCCGCAGCATCAGCAAGAACAACAAATACTATCAGCCTCGTCAGCAGATGCCCGAGGAGGTCAAGAACGCCGTCCCCGAGGATGTTATCCCCGTCTACTGGGATTACTACCAGGACAATGAGCAGGTTTACGATGATATGCTCTACAACCACGAGCAGATCTCGGACAAGACCTGGTTTGCGGGCGGTGCCTGGACATGGCGCGGATTCCTACCCATCAACGATTTCTCCATCCTCTCGATGCGCCATGCCGTAAGCGCCTGCCGCAAGCACGGCATCAAGAATATCTTCTTTACCATGTGGGGTGACGACGGCGCGGAATGCTCCCGCTATGCCACCATCCCCACCCTCTATTATCTGGCAGAGCACCTGCGCGGCAATGAGGACGAGGAGAAGATCAAGCGCGGCTTCAAGCGCATCTTCGGCGCGGAATTTGACGCCTTCATGTCGCTCGACGGCCTCAACAAGCTGCTCAAGAATCATATTCCCAAGCAGGACGCCGCCCCCAAGATGGTCTTTTACAACGACTACTTCAACGGCGTCAATGATATTCGACTTCTCCCCGATGGCGCGGAGAAGGTCGCAAAGGTTGCTGAGGAATGGCACGGCTATGCCAAGAAATACCGCAAGTGGGGCTATCTCTTTGACAGCGCTGCCAAGCTGGCCGATGTGCTCGCCATTAAGTATGACCTCGGCCTGCGCACCCGTGCGGCTTATCTGGCGGGAGACAAGGAGACTCTGCGCCGCCTCGCCAATGAGGATTACGCCAAGCTCATTCGCCTCATCGACCGCTTCGCCCTCGCCTTTGAGAAGCAGTGGAACATCGAAAATAAGCCCACCGGCTTTGATGTGCAAGACATCCGTCTCGGCGGTCTCATCCGCCGCACCGACTCCTGCCGCCGCCGTCTGCTCGACTACGCAAACGGCAAGATCGACGAGATCCCCGAGTTGGCCTTTGAACTGCTGAAGGGCGTCACCCCCGGCGGTGCAACCTCCTGCTACGGAAAGATGGTCACACCCAACCGTCTGACACACAAAATTCTGTAATTCACCGCAACCTTTTCCGAAAAAATCCGACTGGATGGGTGAAGGATACAGACACACGCTCTTTGGGAGGTGACACAATGATGCTTCGCATACGCAAGCCGATCGCCCTCGCCGCGCTTGCCATGCTTCTGCTGGCGGGATGCGGGGAGGAGCGGCCCGTTGAGACAATGGCCTGCTCTGGATCGGCGATGAGGACACTCCCTCGCCCAACCGCGAGCCCTACGCCGCCTATTACGAGCGAAGCCTCAATTGGAGCAACATTTGGAAAGAACTCTACGGCGAATAAATAAAACAGGCTGTCTCACGACCCGTGAGACAGCCTGTTTCTGTGTTTTGTCAGCTCAGCTTATCAAAGCCGGCGATGATCTTATCCCATTCCTTGGCGGCAATACGCTCAAATGCCTTGATCATAGAGGCGGTGTTGGTGCTCTTGGTGTTGATGACGTTGCGAGGCAGAGTGCCGTATCCTTCCACATCAAAGAAATGAGCGGTATCAATGAATTTATTACGGATGATGATCTCGATCATTTCGGAGGAGTCCTCGTCGCGGGCATTCTTCAGCTTGGTGACGATCTCATACATCTGCGGGGTCACATTGTCGTAAGACGCGGTGCAGAGTGCTTCCATAATGGTACCGGTGCGCTCAGCGTCGGCGGCATTGTTGGGGAGATAGAGGATCGGAATGGTGAAGCCGAGGTAAGATTTATAGCTTTCCTGGCTCTCATCATATTTCGGCAGGGGGAGAATACCGTAATCATCTTCCATATCGGAATAGAAGGTGCCGATCTTGGAGAGGACGATATCGGAGAAGAGGGCGCGACCTGCGGGGAAAATACCGTAAGTAATTTCGTGCTCTGCGGTACCACTGCCCATGTTATTATAGGCATAATCGGTGGTCCAGAGGGCAACAACCTTTTCGAGGATGGAGTTCAGACGCTCGGCGTCGTAATTGATGGCGTAATCGCCTGAAGCATCGCGATTAATGAAGGCAAAGCCGGTGGAATAGAAGTTACTGTAGCCGGACTCGGAGGACCAACCGATGATGGAGAGAAGATCATCCTCGCGCTTGACCTGTCCGTCACCGTTCAGGTCGGCACCGTAGTCCACGGTCATATTATACAGCGCATCCATCGTCCACTTGCCCTCGCGTACAAGGTCATAGGGGTAGGCGATGTTAGCTTCATCCATCAGTTTCTTGTTGAAGGTGAGGGACGAAACGAAGAGAAGGGTGGAAACACCGATGTCACCGATGACGGTGTAAAGAGAATCGTTGATGGTGATGGCATCTACATAGCCCTGGTCCCACCACTCTTGCGTCAGGTCAAGGGTGGAGATATCCTTCAGATTGTAATGCATACCTTGATAACTGAGGGCGAGGGAAATACGGTGACCGCCGAAGAGGTCGTAGTCATCGCTGCCGGATTGTACCTGAAGCATGCATTTTGAATCCACATCTTTATAGTCCATCCAAGAGATCTGGATATCGATTCCCAGCTTTTCCTCGACCATCAGGTTACGTTCATAGATCAAGTCATTCTTAACATCGCCGTTCAGTGTTTCGGCGTGGAAATCCTCATAACAGTTGTCAGCCTGTGCATAGAGGATCTGGAAATCGCCGCCCAGATTCTGTTCGGCAACGGTATCGAACGCTTTGGGAGGTTCGGTCTCAGCGGGGGTGGTGGCTGCTGTGGTAGCATCTTCGGCGGGCGCAGTAGTGGCTGCTGTGGTAGTATCAGCGGGCTCGGCCGTTCCGCAGGCAACGGCAGATGCAAGCATCAGAATGGCACACAGCAACGCGAGAATTCGTTTCATGGAGAGTCCTCCTATCATATTGTCGTTGAGCCTATTATACCGCATATGGGATATCATTGTCAAGCGATTTTCTAAAATATAATACGGTCCCCCGCCGGATCGGTGGCGGGGGATATATGGATTTTCAATTACAGACCAAACTCTGCCTTGAGGGCGTCGACCAGATCGGTCTTTTCCCACGGCACCTTCAGATCCTCTCTGCCCATGTGACCGTATGCGGCAACACCGGAGTAGATGGGGCGGCGCAGGTCGAAGCGAGAGATGATGGCGGCAGGGCGGAGATCCACCAGCTTTGCGATCGCCTCGGAGATCTTGGCATCCTTGACGGTGCCGGTCTCAAAGGTATCGACCAGAACGGAGACGGGACGCGCCACGCCGATGGCGTATGCCAGCTGGATCTCGCACTTCTTGGCAAGACCTGCGGCAACGATGTTCTTGGCAATGTAGCGCGCGGCATAGCAAGCGGAACGGTCGACCTTGGTCGGGTCCTTACCCGAGAAGGCGCCGCCGCCGTGACGGGAGTAGCCGCCGTAGGTATCGACGATGATCTTACGGCCAGTCAGACCCGTGTCACCTGCGGGACCGCCAATGACGAAGCGTCCGGTGGGGTTGATGTAGATCTTGGTGTTTTCATCCATCAGACCTGCGGGAATGATGGGCTTGATCACGTATTCGATCAGATCCTTGCGGATATCGGAAAGCTCCACCACGGGGCTGTGCTGGGTGGAAATGACGATGGTGTCCACGCGGCAGGGAACCTCGTCGCGGTACTCGACGGTAACCTGGGTCTTGCCATCGGGACGGAGGTATTCCAGCGTCTTGTCCTTGCGCACGTCAGTCAGCTGACGGGCAAGCTTATGTGCCAGAGAGATGGGCAGAGGCATCAGCTCGGGGGTCTCGTCGCAGGCGTAACCGAACATCAGACCCTGGTCGCCGGCACCGGTGTCCATGGCGTCGGTCATCTCGCCCTCCTTTGCCTCAAGTGCCTTATCGACACCCATGGCGATATCGGGAGACTGCTTGTGAATGGAGCTGAGCACGGCACAGCTATCGCAGTCAAAGCCGTACTTGGCACGGTCGTAGCCGATCTCGCGGACGGTCTCGCGGACGATGGACTGATAGTCGACGATGGCGTTGGTGGTGATCTCACCCATGACCATGACCAGACCCGTGGTGCAGCAGGTCTCGCAGGCAACGCGGCTCATGGGGTCCTGGCGAAGGATCTCGTCCAGAATGGCATCGGAGATCTTGTCGCACATTTTATCGGGATGACCCTCGGTCACCGATTCAGACGTGAAGAATACTTTTTTCATATGTTCCGTTCCTTTCGGCTTATCGGGTGGGGGAAATGACACTTGCGGGCACGACCTTGGGGAATAAAAAAGCCCTCGTTTCCGAGGGAATCACACAAGTCTCATCTCTCAGGAATTGGCACCTTTTCCGATCTACGGACAGGTTGCCGGGTTTCATAGGGCCGGTCCCTCCACCACTCTTGATAAGCGATATTTGATTTTCTTTACCAAATAACAGTATAACACAGGATCCGCCATTTTGCAAGTGGTTTTGCGCGAAAAAATGATTTTCCGCAAATGGTCCATGGGTTTTTGCCTCATTGGCGTGCTTTATGTGAAAAAATGACAAACAAAACGGGGACCGACAGGCGCGGATTCCGCGCCTGTCGGTCTGATCTGTATCGTTCATCCGCTTCCCTTGCTGACGACAAGGGAGATCTGCGTGCCGCTGTTGACCGTATTTCCGCTGAGTACGCTCTGGGCGATCACGGTGCCGGGCGGCTCCTCGGAGGTCATATAGGTGATCTTGCCGCGGGAAAGACCCAGCGAGGAGAGCATGGTCAGCGCGCCGATCTCGCTGTTGCCCACGAGATTGGGCACCGCCACGTGGGCGACGTGGCGGGAGGAGCCCACGTAGAGCGTGACCGTTTCGCCCCGCGTCAGAACGGTACCCGCTTCGGGCTCGGTCCTCGCCACGTTATCGGCAGGGTAGTCGGACACCTTTTTGATGGAGGGAACGAGACCCAGACGGCGGCAGGCGGTGATCGCCTGATAACGGGTCATGCCCACGTAGTCTCCCATCTCCACGTGCGGTGTTCCCAAGCTGACGGTGAGGTGAAGCGTGCAAGGGTGCCGCCGCGGGGCAACGCGGCGGGTCATGCCTGCTTGGGGCGATTGAGACAGGATCGTGCCCACGTCGCTGTCCTCATGGTACTGATAAGTGACGTCCAGCGAAAAATAGCGGGGATCCACCGTGTTCTCGGTCAGCGAGCTTCCCACAAGCGGCGGGACCTCCACCGAGGTCAGGAACATGCCGTTGGGATAGAGATAATGGAGAACAACGGCGGTGCCGGAGAGGAGGGAGAGGGAAAGAAGGGAAAGGAGAGTCATGGTCAGCGGCTTGCGCGCCCGTTCATAAAAGGGAGGGGTCGTTCGGCGCTTTTCTTCCTTTCGCATGCGCTCCTCCCGCCGCCGACGCGCCACCGCCGTTTCCACCTCTGTACGGGCACGGTGCAGGTCGAGAAGCATATCGGTAACGGCATAGTCCTCATCCGAAAGCGCGCGCCGAATGATGTCTGCAAGGCAGGTCGGATCATTCGGCGCGGTCGTATATTTACTTTGCATGGCTCTGCCTATCCGGCGCATCGCCTCGCGCTGCTGCTCCCGCGGCAGACGCAACGCCTTTTCCAGCTCGGCACTACCAAGGTCAATGAGCCTGCAGGCATCGGGGCGGGAAAGGGGAGAAAAAAGGGGGCTTGGGGACCTCATGGGAGTACTCCTTCCGGGTTTCCCTGCTTCAATCGTTCAGCGCCACCAGAACGGCGGTCATATCGTCACGGCTACCGCCGTGAAGGGCGGCACAAATCAGCGCCTCCGCTTTGTCCTCCAAGGAACCGTGACCGAGCAGGACGTGCCGCGCGGTGGCTTCGCGGACGGCGGAATAGAGACCGTCGGAGCAAAGAAGCAGGTATGTAGGATCGGGGTAGGAGGAAAGCTCCATGGCGCAGAAATCACCGTCCACATGGGAATATGCCCCAATGGCTTGGGTGATGTAGTTGTCGATCTTCAGATGCTTCTCCTGATCGGGTGAGATCCTGCCCACGTCGATCAGATATTGGATATAGGAGTGATCGCGAGTCATTTTTTCCACGCCCTGCGCGGAGATCGCGTACAGTCGGCTGTCGCCCACGTGCAGCACGTAAGCGCGGGAGGCGGTGACCAGCGCGGCAACCAGCGTGGACGCCATGCCCTTCAGGCGCGGGTCCTGCTGTGCCTGCAGAAAGACGGTCTTACTTGCCTGCGCAGCGGCGGCGCGCATGGCGTGCTTGATCTGTGCCAGCGGGAGGGCGGACAGACGGTCACTGTCAAGATCGCCGAGGGACGCCTTCAGCGCGTCGGAAAAGGAGGAAAGAGCCAGCGCGGATGCTCGCTCTCCCGCGGCGGCACCGCCTACACCGTCGCAGACGGCATAGAGATACACGCCGTCACCGAGGGGAATGATGCCAAAACGATCCTCGTTGATCGGATGAGAGGACCCCGTACGGGTGATCCCGAAGTGTGTTGGCATATCTGTCACCTCCTTGGGTCGATCTACTCAGACTGCTGCTCCTCCGCGCGGCGAAGCTGACCGCAGGAGGCGTTGATGTCCGCCCCGAGGGTGCGGCGGACGGTGGCTCTCACGCCGTGCTTTTCCAGTACCTCGGCAAAGGTGAGGACGGCGCGATGTGAGGATTTGGCAAAGCCGGTCTCCTCCACGGGGTTGACGGGGATGAGATTGACGTGGATCGGCATGGTCTCCTGTCGGGAGCGCAGACTGCCGTTAAGAAGAGCGGCAAGCTTGACAGCCGCCTGAGGGGAATCGTTTTTTCCGGCGATCAGGGTGTATTCGAAGGAGATCCGCCGCCCTGTTTTGCGGAAATAGCGGCGGCAGGAGTCCAGAAGACGCTCGATGGGATACTTGTTGTTAACGGGCATGATCTGCGACCGCGTCTCATCGTCCGCCGCGTGGAGGGAGATGGAGAGGGTGATGGGGAGAGCCTCCTCGGCAAGACGGTCGATGCCGTCCGCCAGACCGCAGGTGGAGAGGGAGATATGG
Source organism: Clostridia bacterium (assembly GCA_017452525.1). GTDB lineage: Bacteria > Bacillota > Clostridia > Oscillospirales > CAG-272 > RGIG3947. Next base: position 9,404 of record JAFTMG010000004.1, on the reverse strand, counting down.
CGATAGCCGATATTCAAGCCCTCCTCATGTCCGACCAGCTTGAGAAAGCGCAACACGTTATCGTAATTGTCCAGCGGCTCGCCGATGCCCATCATGACGATATTGGAGATCCGCTCGCCCAGATCGTTCTGCGCGGCGATGATCTGACCTATCAGCTCGCCTGCCGTCAGATTCCGCACCCGCCCGCCAATGGTGGAGGCGCAGAATTTACAGCCCATGCGGCAGCCCACCTGACTGGAGATGCAGATGGAGATCCCGTGCTTATAGCGCATGATGACGCTCTCCACACAGTTTCCGTCCGAGAGGGAAAAGAGATATTTCACCGTACCGTCCAGCGCGGATACCAGCTTGCGGCGCACCTCGGGCAGATGATACTGCGCCGTTTCGGCAATGCGCGCGCGGGTCGCCTTGGGGAGACTGGTCATATCCTGCGGCGAGATGCCGCGATGCAATTGAGGAAACATCTGCGCGGCGCGGTATTTCGGTTCTCCCAGAGAGAGCATATAATCTCTCAGCTCATCGGGAAACATGCCGAGTAGCTCGGGCTTTTGTTGCAATTCACTCATAGTATGTCTCGTTTCTGTGGAGGATATTCAATGCGCGGCTCTTCTCAGTCTGGCGATGAAGAAGCCGTCGGTTCCGTGTTCATCGGGGGTCAAGGTCAGCGTGCCGCCCGTCGCGGTGATGCCGCTGTGGGAAAAGGGCTCGGGGGAAAATTCGGGGTGACGTGCGAGAAAGCGCGCGATATTCTCCTCGTTTTCTTCGGGGAGAAGGGTGCAGGTGGAATAGACCAGCACACCGCCCTTCTTGACGTAGCGGCAATTGTTTTCAAGGATCGCCAGCTGAATGTCGGGCAGTGCCGCGCTGTCGGCGGGGTCCTTATAGCGGATCTCGGGCTTTTTGGCAATGACGCCGAAGCCGGAGCAGGGAACGTCGCAAAGGACACGGTCGGCGATGCCGCAAAGTGTGGGATCGTAGGTGCGGCTGTCTCGGGCGTCCGTCTCCAATATGGAGATGCCAAGTCTTTCCGCTCCCGCGCTGACCAGAGAGAGCTTGTTTTTGTGCAGGTCAAAGCAGAGGACCCGCCCGCGGTTTTCCATATCGATGGCGGCGCCGAAGCTTTTGGAGCCGGGGCAGCAGCAGGCATCGATGACGGTGTCTCCGGGTCTTGCGTCAAGCGTTCTGACGCAGAGCTGGGAGGCGGTGTCCTGCACGAAAAAGCGCCCCGATGCCACGCCCTCGTGAAGCGGCGCGGCTGAGCCCGGCAGGATGCCGTCGGGAGACAGGGGGGACGGGGTGGGAGAGTGTCCCTGCGCCGCCAGCTCGGCAAGCAGTGCCTCACGGGTGGTCTTCAGGGTGTTGACCCGCACCGTCAGCGGCGGTTGCACCGCGAAGGCGGCAAGGATCCGTTCGGCACGCTCCTCGCCGAAGATGCGGACAAAGCGCTCGCACAGCGGAGCGGGGAAGGAATAATTCACCGAAAGATAAGGGATCAGCCCGTCTTGGCGGGCGGGCAGGGTAAGCGTTTTTGCCTGCCGCTGATAGCCGCGCAGGAGCGCGTTGACAAAGCCCGCGCTTTTGCGGGTGGCAAGGGCGACGCTTTCGTTGATGGCGGCGTGGGGCGGGATGCGGTCAAGGTATCTCAGCTGGTAGAGTCCGAGGCGCAGAATGTTGCGCACCTGCGGGTCGATCCGCGCAGGTTCTCGGTCCGCGAGACGGTCGATCAGATAGTCCAGCGTGATGCGGCGCTCGATCACGCCGTAGACCAACGCGGTGAGCAGACCGCGATCGGCGGGAGAAAAATCCCCCGCCTTGATGGCGGCGTCCAGTGCCAGATTGGAATAAGAGCCGTCCCGGTCACACCGTGTCAGGGTGGCGAGAGCGGATTGTCTGACGTTCATCATAGGCGATCAATCCCTGCGTCTTCCGCCCACGATGACGATCAGACGGAGCACGCTGAGCAGAGAAGTGGCGAGTGCCGCCACATAGGTCAAGGCAGCGGCGGAAAGCACCTTGCGGGAGGCGCGGAGTTGCTCCTCGGTAAATCTGCCGCTGTCGCTCAGAATGGTCATGGCGCGGCGGCTGGCGTTAAACTCCACGGGGAGGGTGATCAGCTGAAACAGGGCGGTCAGGCTGTATGCCAGTATACCGAACCACATCAGCGGCTCGATCACCAGAAGGAGACCGACCAGAAAAAGGGGGAGCGCCAGCGTGGAGCCGACGTTGCAGACAGGGATGATGGCGGCGCGCAGCCTGATGGGTGCGTAATTCTGCGCGTACTGCACCGCGTGACCTGCCTCATGGGCGGCAACGCCCACGGCGGAGGCGGTGTTGGAATGATAGACCTTGGCGGAAAGACGGATCACGTTGGCGCGCGGATCGTAATGATCGGAGAGCTCGCCCGGGATCTCTTCAATAGAGACGTGATAAAGCCCGTTTTGGTCGAGGATGCGGCGCGCCGCGTCGTAGCCCGTCATACCGTAGCCTGTGGAAACGCGGTCTCCCGCGTGATAGGCGGATTTGACCTTGAACTGTGCGTAAAGTGCCAGCAAAAGCGCAGGCAATACGATCAGCATGGTCGGGTCGAAATAATAGTAAAAGGGCATAGGGTACTCCTTTTTGTTTCAAAATACGGATGGGGATCCGCAAAGAGGTATCAGTTCTTGCCCAGACGGTCGCCGACGGCAAGCTTTCTGCCGCGGATATAGTCTGCCGCCGCCATTCTGCCCTTGCCCTCGGGAAGCACCGTCAGAAGGGAGATGGTGCCGCGACCGCAGGCAACGGTGATGGCACCGTCCAGCGATACCACCGTGCCGGGAACGCAGCTGTTTTCGCCGTCGCGGCTCTCGGGGCGGCTCTGCGGGATCTTCAGCAGCTTACCGTCGGGGGTGTAGGTGAAGGCGAGAGGCATGGGGGAAAGGGCGCGGATCTGATTATGAACAGTTTGCGCATCTGCGGTGAAATCAATGAGACAATCGGATTTTTCAATTTTTGCCGCATGGGTCGCATGCGTCTCGTCCTGTTTGACGGGAGAAAGCGTGCCTTCCTTGATACGGGTCAGCGTTTCGCACAACGCCTCACGGCTGACAAGCCCCAGATTGTCGTGAACGGTCTCCAGATTGTCATCGGGACCGATGGGGATCTCCCGTGTGACCAGCACGTCTCCCGTGTCGATCCCCGCGTCCATCTGCTGGACCGATACACCCGTCACGGTGTCACCCGCGAGAATGGCACGCTGCATGGGCGCGGCGCCGCGGTGGCGGGGGAGCAGGGAGGTGTGGACGTTGATACAGCCGTATCGGGGATAATCCAGAACGTATTGGGGGAGGATCTTGCCGTAGGCGGTGACCACGATCAGATCGGGATCCAGCTCACGCAAGGTTTCCTCAAAGGCACCGTCACGAAGAGTGGCGGGCTGATATACGGGAATGTTCCGCTCCGTTGCCCAGACCTTCACGGGGGTTGGGGTCAGGGCGTAGCCTCGTCCGCGGGGCTTATCTGCCTGGGTGAGAACGGCAACGATCTCGTTGTCGGGCTGAGAGGAGATTGCCTCCAGAGAATACAGGGCAAATTCTGGGGTGCCCATAAAGACGATCTTCATCGGTATTTCCCTTTCTTCGGTCAGTCGTTGAGCATGCGGATGGCGCAGTCGGTGAAGAGCTTGCCGTCCAGATGATCCAGCTCGTGGCAGAAGGCACGTGCCAGCAGATCGGATCCGGTGTACTCCACGGTGTTGCCGTTTCTGTCCTGGGCGCGAACGGTCACATACTTGGGGCGGCGGGTGATGCCTGCCTCACCGGGGATGGAGAGACAGCCCTCCTGCTCCTCCTGGGTGCCGGAGAAGGCGATGATCTTGGGGTTGATCAGCTCGAAGACCTCGCCCTCCACACATTCGACCACGGCGATGCGGCGCAGAATGCCGACCTGAGGCGCGGCGAGACCGCAGCCGTTGGCGGCGCGCATGGTCTCGACCATGTCGTCCAAAAGCGTGTGAAGACGGTCATCAAATTTTTCAACGGGGCGGCTGACCTTGCGAAGCACGGGGTCGCCTACTTTAACGATATTTCTTTTAGCCATAACGGTGATCCTTTCTTTAGAGCATCTTACAGAGAAGATGGATTGAAATCAATACTTAAGGTGGGCTTGACGGAGGTATTTCCGTGGTAGGAGGAGAGCATCGAGGCAAAGAGTGCCCGGCTCTCGCGGTTCAGCACGCATTTGACGATCATGCGCATGCGGTACTTGTTGTCCACGCGGTAGACGGGAGCCTCAAAGGGTCCGAAGGCGATGTGCTTGACACCGGAGAACTCGGTACGGACCTTGCGGTCAAACATCTGCCGCAGCTCGGCGGATGCCTCCAGCAGGATGCGCTCATCCGAGCAGGTCAGCGTCATCAGCACGATGTCGCAGAAGGGTGGGAAGACCAGAAGCTTGCGCAGCTTGATCTCTCGCTCGTAAAAGGTCTCGTAGTCCTGCGCGCAGGCAAGACGGATGACGTCGTTGTCGGGATTGTTGGTCTGGATCACGGCGTGTCCCGCCTTACCCGCCCGTCCGGCTCTGCCGATCACCTGCGTCAGCATGGCAAAGGTCTTTTCAGAGGCGCGGTAATCGTCCAAATACAGTGAGGCGTCGGCAAGCAACACGCCCACCAGCGTGACCTCGGGGAAATCGTGTCCCTTGGTCACCATCTGCGTGCCCAGCAGGACGTCCGCCTCGCGGCGGCGAAAGCTGCCGAGCAGCTTATCGTAAGAGAATTTTGCCGAGGTGGTATCGGTATCCATGCGGAGGATGCGGCTCTCGGGCAAGAGAATGCCCAGCTCCTGCTCCACCCGCTGCGTGCCGTAGCCCATCCGCGCCAGATGCGGGGAGGAGCAGGAGGGGCAGACCTCGGGGAGGCGTGTGCGGTAGCCGCACCAATGGCAGACCAGCGAGCCGCGTTCGTAGCTGTCCTGCGCGGTGTGGTAGGTGAGAGACACGGAGCAATGGGGGCATTTGATCGCTTCTCCGCAGGAGCGGCAGCTGACGAAGGCGTTGTAGCCGCGGCGATTCAGAAAAAGAATGCTTTGTTCCCCGCGCGCGGCGGTCTTTTGCAGCTCCTCCGTCAGCGTCTGTCCCAAGGGGGAGAGATTGCCGGCGGCGGCTTCGGGGCGCATGTCTGCCACGGTCACGTCGGGCAGCTCGGCATCGCCGTAGCGGTGCTTCAGCGTCAAAAGTGTATATTTGCCCGCCTTTGCCTTGTGGTAGCTTTCCAGCGAGGGGGTCGCCGAGGCGAGCAGCAGAAGAGCGTTGGCGTGGGCGCATCGGTAGCGGGCGACGTCGCGGGCATGGTACTTGGGGTCCATGTCGGATTTGTAGGTATGCTCCTGCTCCTCGTCCATGACGATCAGACCCAGATCCCTGACGGGCGCGAACACGGCGGAGCGAGTTCCCACAACGACATCGGCACGCCCCTCCCGTATTCTCGTGTACGCGTCAAACCGCTCCCCGGCGGAAAGACCGGAGTGGATGACCGCCACGCGGTCACCGTATCTGGCGCAGAAAATGGCGAGGGATTGGGGGGTCAGCGCGATCTCGGGCAGCAGGACGATGGCGCATCTGCCCGCCTCCAGCACACGGTCCAGAATGCGGAGCATGACGCTGGTCTTGCCGCTTCCCGTCACACCGTGCAGCAGGGCGGCGTGAGGATCGCCGCTGTCAAAGAGAGAGCGGAGGGTCTCATAGGCGGCGTTTTGTTCTTCGTTCAGCACCACGGGAGCGGTGTGTGTGGCGGACGCCGCGGCGTAAGGGTTGCGGTCGATCCGCTCTTCCGCACGGGTGAGGATACCGCGCTCGGTCAGCGTTTTCAGCTGGGCGGGATTGGAGCCGCTTTCGGCAATCAGCTCTGCCTCGCCGGGGCGGTCCATCAGCGCCAGCGTTTTCAGCACCTCGCGTTGCTTTTCGTTCAGTTTGCGGGTGAGGGTGCCCTTCAGGGAGGGCGGGATCTCGCCCGCGATCAGCGCCTCGATATCCTCCGTGGGGAGGGCGAAGGCGTAGCGGTATTCTTTCTTTTCATTGGTTGCCGCCTGCAGCTGCGTTTCCCGCAGGATCAGCCCGGCGTGCTCCATTTTTTTGAGGATGGCGGTGATATCCTTGCCGAATTTCCGACAAAGCGCTTCCTCCGTCATGGCACCGCGCTCGGTCAGCTCACGGTGGACGGCAACCGCCGTCTCATTGCTCTGCAACGCGGGGGAGATGGGGGTGTCGGTCAGTCGGTAAACGTCCCGCAGACGGGACATGGCGGCGGAGGGGATCAAGGCGTGAACGGCGTCGCCGAAGGAGCAAAGGGTCTGCTCCTTCATATAAAAGCAAAGCCCCAGCATCTCCTCTGACAGCGACAGTCGCGCCTCACAGACGGAGAGCAGAGGCTTTACCATGGAGGCGGCAAGCTCGGTACGGTCGGTAAATTCCGTCACCACGCCCAAGCGCTGACGGTTTCCCTTGCCGAAGGGCACCGTGACGAAGCAGCCGCGGCGCGTGGCAGAGCGCAAGGAGGAGGGGATATAATAATCAAAAGCACGGTCGGCGGCGTAGGGCAGATCCAGCAGATAGACCCGCGCGTATTCCTGTTCCGATAGCATCCGATATCCCCTCCTTTACCCTGTATTCTCCCGGACGGCAGAAATTTAGTTGAGCGTCTCCTCGTCCTGACCGTCGGAAGACTCCTCGTCCTCCTCCTCGGTCTCTTCCTCAAATGCGTCCTCTTCTTCCTCGGCGGAAGCAGCATCGCTCTCTTCCTCTTCGCTTGCGGTGTTGGCGAAGGGGTTGCGGGAGTCTGCCTCGGCGGGTGCCACGTACTCGGGCTCCTCGGGCGCATGCTCTACGATGGTGTATTCACCCTGATGGATCTTGTTGATGGCGATCTTGACTGCCTTTTCGTCACGGTATTCGCGGTCGATCATGTTCATCAGCGGCTTGTCGGTGTCCTTGTTGCCGGTCATTGCCTTCTCGGCGGCGTCTCTCTGACGGACGTATTCATTGGTGATCTTGCGGGCGCACTTGGCGGTGGCAAGAGCCAGCTCATAGCGGTTGAATTTGCCGTCGTAGGTGAGTTCCTGAATGGTAGGATGGATCATGTTGGTTCCTCTTTCTGTATGATGTATATTTTAATAAACAAAATCAGTTGCCGAAATAACGGCGGGCGGCATCGGGATTTCTTTTGCGGGAGAGCTTTTCGGCGCGGACGATGGAAAGGATGTCCTCCTTGCAGATCTCGCTCTTGCCCGTTTCGTTGTAGACGATGTAATCGTAGATATCCAGATGGGTCAGCTCCTCGCGGGTCTGCGCCAATCTGCCCAGGATCTTATCCTCGGTCTCAGTGCCGCGGCCGCGCAGGCGGGATTCCTGGGTGGAAAAGTCGGGGGGCAGGAGCATGATCAGGACCGCCTCGGGGAATTTCTTGCGCACCTGACCCGCGCCGTCCACTTCGATCTCCAGAATCAGATTCTTGCCGCTTGCCAATACTGCCTCCGCCTCTTTTCGCGGCGTGCCGTAATAATTGCCGACGTAGGAGGTGTATTCCAGCATATCGCCGGAGGCGATGCGTGCTTCAAATTCCTCGTGGGAGATGTAGTAGTAGTTCACGCCGTCCACCTCGCCGGGGCGGGGTGCGCGTGTGGTGGCGGAGACGGAGAAGGCGAAATCGCCCGTTTGCAGAAGCTGGGCGTTGACGGTGCCCTTTCCGCTTCCCGCGGGGCCGGAAATGACGATCAATAATCCTGTTTCCATGTCTTACCTCGTTATCGTGTAATGGTGCGGTGGCGATCAGAGATCACCATCGCCGTCCTCGGATTCCTCCTCGGCGGTATCGGTGCCGTCCTCGCTGTCAAGACGGTTGGCAATGGTCTCTGCCTGAATGGCGGAGAGAACGACGTGCTCGCTGTCGGTGATGATGACGGCACGGGTCCGTCTGCCGCAGCTGACGTCAATGGTACGGCCCTGATCTTTGGCATCCTGGATCAGGCGCTTGATGGGAGCGGAATCGGGGCTGACTACCGCGACCACGCGGTCGGCGGCGACCATGTTGCCAAATCCTATGTTGATGAATTTCATGTTTTACCTCACTCTATGTTCTGCACCTGCTCGCGGATCTTTTCCAGCTCGGTCTTGACGGCGACCACGTGCTTGGCGATATCCGAGCTGTTGCATTTGGAACCGATGGTGTTGACCTCGCGGTTGATCTCCTGCATGAGGAAGTCGAGGCGTCTGCCCACGGGCTCGTCGCTTTCGGTGATCTCGGTGAAGGTGTGGAAGTGGCTGCGCAGGCGCACCAGCTCCTCGTCGATGGCAAGCTTGTCGGCGGCAATGGCGCACTCGGTGAGAATACGGTTCTCATCGATGGTGATCTTGTTGTCGGAGAGCATGTTCTGCAGTCGCTCCATCAGCTTGTCGCGGTAGCCGGCGATCTCGCGTGCCGAGTTTGCCTCGATCACGGCAACGTGCTCGGCAATGCCCTCCAGCTTGGAGCGCATATCTGCCTCAAGTCTGGCGCCCTCGTTGCGGCGGGCGGTGAAGAAGACGTCCAGCGCGGGGTCGAGGACGGAGCGAAGCTCCTCCCAAGCCTCGTCCGCATCCTCCTCGGGGGTGGGGGTGAGGAAGATGTCGCTGTTGCGGGCAACGGTCATGACGGAAATGTCATCGGCAAGCCCGAATTTGTCGCGCAGATCGCGCAGGGCGGCGATATATCCCGCGGCGACCGTCTCGTTGAGAACGATATTCGCCGCTTTGCCGCCGGTGGCGCTTGCTTCCTGCAGGATGCTGACCTCTACCTTGCCGCGGGTAATGCCGCGGGCCTGCAGATAGGGCTTGATCTTTTCTTCCAGATAAGAAATGCTGCGCGGCATGCGCACGGAAAAATCGAAATAACGGCTGTTGACCGACTTGATCTCGACGGTCAGCGTCTTTCCGCCCAGATCGGCGCGGTGTCTGCCGAAGGCGGTCATACTGTTCATCATGTGATGTCCTTTCCCGCATTTTGCGTAGCGGTTTTAGCGCAAAAACATCCGCAAGGGGATATTCATGCCATTTTATGATATATAACTATTGTAATCCAAAACGCCCGATTTGTCAATGATTTTTTGATAGATTCGTATCATATATATATATCTATTTTCCCCCACATAAGAAAAATATAATCTTTTGCACAAAAAAGGAGCACAGATGTGTCCTGTGCTCCCATCGGGGGAAAGAATTTTCAAATTGGGGTTTGTCGGTCCGTTTGAGAATTTCAAATTTGGGTTTATCGGGGTGTTGGTAGAAACAGAACAACCGCCATGCGGCACCCTTCTTGTAGGGACCGGCGTCCCCGACGGTCCGTTTACGGACGGTTTGTGATCGCCAAACCCTTGTGGGGTGGACCGTCGGGGACG
>JAFTMG010000041.1 GCA_017452525.1 Clostridia bacterium | reverse complement strand
GTGAAAGGGCGGTGTCTTAGCCGCTTGACCAACGGGCCTGGTAGCGGAGATTGGACTTGAACCCATGACCTACCGGGTATGAACCGGTTGCTCTAGCCAACTGAGCTACTCCGCCATTTGCTAACGCCATCGCGCTCACAACGGGTATTATTATAGCACATCTCTTTTCTTTTGTCAACACCTTTTTTCGATTTTTTTGAAAATATTTTTGCGTATTTTTTGTCTCCTCTCACGCCCCTTTTCTTCTTGACAAAATCCCTTTCTCAAATTATAATGGAGGGTAGAATAACGATCATAAAAACACGCCCGCGACGCCCCGTTCGGACCGTTGCGGACAGAACGGAGCCACTATGAAATACACTCGCCACCTCACTTCCCTTCTCCTCTCTCTCCTGCTTCTGCTCTCGCTCTTCGCCTGCGGAACCAAGTCCGAGGAACTACCAAAGACCACGACAACAGATGTGATTACCGATACAGCGACCGCAGAAACAACCACCGAGGTCAACCCGGCACTGCTGCCGCTGGTTGCAGACGGTGCTTTTCGCTATACCGTGATCCGCTCGGAGGAGGCAAACGAGACCGCACTTGCCGCCGCGCAGGAGATCTACGCCTTTCTGGGCAAGGAGAGCGGTACTAACGTCACCCTCTCCACCGACTGGATCCGTCGAAACAGCGATCCCGATGCCGTTTCGGAGTTTGAGATCCTCGTTGGAGACACCAACCGCACTGCCAGCGCCACGGCGCTGGGTGAACAGAAGGGCGACGCATGGTGCGTTACGATGGAGGGCAACCGCATTGTGATCAACGCCTCCTCCTCCTTTCTGCTGACGGATGCCGTGGCGTATTTCCGCTCCATCTGCACGCTTGTAGACGGCGTTCTGATGCTGGACACTTCTCTTTGCAAGACCGAGGTGATCCCCAATCCGTTGTTGGATGCCGACCTCACCCTTCGTGTTGGCAGCTATAACATCAAAAACGGCGCCGGTGTCAACCACGACATGTCCATCCTCGCCGAAGACATTGTCGGACTTAACCTTGACATTGTCGGACTTCAGGAGGTCGATATCGGCACCTCCCGTGCCAAGGGTCTGGACACGCTGAAGCTTCTCGCCGAGGCGACCGGCTATCAGTACTACTACTTCACCAAGGCGATCAACTTCGGCGGCGGCGGATACGGTACCGCCATTCTCAGCCGCTATCCCATCGTCAACCACGAGGCGGTCCTGTTGGAAACGCCGAGCGGTTACGAGCAGCGCGCCTACGGTCACGCCGTGATCGACGTCAACGGTGTCAACGTTCATTTCTTCAATACCCACCTTTCCTATGAGAAAAAGGAGATCCGCGACGCGCAGATGGCACAGCTTGCCGAGACGATCAACACCAGCCGCGGCTATATTCTGACCGCCGACTTCAACACCGCCGCGCTGGGAGAATTCACGGTCTTCACCGACGCTACGCTGGTAAACGAGGGCAAATACGCCACCTTCCCCTCCTCTTCCTCTGCCATTGACAACATCGTATTGGAGTCCGGCTGGCGGGTCGTTGATTCCGGCATGCTGGCTTCGAACAAATCCGACCACAATATGCTCTGGGCGGAGATCCACTATGAGGGCTGATCTCATGAACACAAAGGAGCAACTTTGTTCCCTCGGCTTTCCCTGCGAAGGACTGCACAGCGGTTTTCTTCCCTTTTTCACCGCCGAACGGCTGACCCAACTTGCCGACATTGCCGCACTTATCCGCGAGAAAGCCTTCTTTCCCCGCGCAGAGTACGTTCTGCGCTTTGCCGAAACGGACCCAGCCGCGCTGCGCTGTGTCATCGTCGGCATGGACCCCTACCCTTCCCACACCGTCGGTCCCGCGGGCGAGATCGTCCCCGAGGCGACCGGGCGCAGCTTTGAGGTGGCAAGTGTGACCGACTGGGGCGGAAAGTACCGTCAGGCATCCCTTCGAAATATTTTGAAAGCGATCTATTTCAAGGAGCGCGGGCGCGTTCCCACCATGGAAGATCTGCGCACGGAGCTGTCGGACGGCGACTTTCCCATTCTCCCCCCACGTAAATGGTGGGAATCTCTGACAGGACAAGGAGTCCTCTTTCTCAACGCTTCCCTGACCGTTCGTCCTGCAGAACCGGGCTCACACACCGATCTTTGGGACGGATTTGTTACCGATCTGATGACCTTTCTCGCCCAGAGCTCTCCCGATGCTGTCTGGCTTCTTTGGGGCAACGTAGCGCAGGCGCGGGTGCCGGCAGCGGTCACTCGCAAGATCTGTTCCTCTCACCCGAGGCTGCCTCAATTCGTTACCGAGTGCCCCTTCGCGCAACTGCCCGGGATCAACTGGCTCGGATGACAAAAAACAAGGAGGAACATAATGTGGATCTCGGATTCCGACTCTATTTTACAGACAAAACCCTACATATCGACCGCACCGTGCTGACAGCCACCGTCGACGGCACCGATACCGTATACCAAACGGAGCTTGACGGCATACGCGTCACGTGGCGATTTTCTCCTTACGGACAGGGGGAGCTGATCTCACTCTCGGTCGCCTCCGCCAAGCCCTTGGGGCTTCGCCGCATTGACAGCGTGGTCTTTACGCTCCCCCCGCCGACTGCCACCGACCGTATTCTGTTTTTGGGCAGAGATATGCACCAAAACGAGACACGTTTCCACCATGAGTTGGGTATCGCACAGGAATACGGCACCAATTGCGCAGGGCTTTTCGGCGACCTTTCCGCCGAGGGCATCATGCTTGCGGGTGTGGAGCCTTTCCGCAACATCTACCGCTCCGCCATTGACAAGCAGGAGGACGGCACGCTGACCTTCTGCGCCAAAACGGAATTTACCGAGGGCATGGCAGACGCTACCGAGCTTTGCGCCGAAAAGGCATATCTTTGCGAGAGGACGACCGTGGACGAATTTTTCACCGCCTACCGTCCGCTTCTGCCCATCAGCCACTTTCCCATGCCCAAGCTGACCGGCTGGAACACGTGGGATTATTACCTGGACAAGGTCACGCCGGCAGATATCGCCGAAAACGTTGCCGCTCTGAAGGAGATGCCCTTTGCCGACGCACTGGACTATATCGTCATTGACGACGGCTGGCAGAGAGGCTGGGGCGATTGGAGGGAAAACGAGACCTTCTCCTGCGGACTCCCCGCCGTGGCAAAGACTATTCGGGAGGCGGGCTTTACTCCCGGCATCTGGATGACCCCCGTGGGTATCCGCGAGGACTCCGCCGTTTTTGCCGAACACGGGGATTGGCTCTGCCGGAACGAGCACGGCGAGCTGCTCTTTGAGATGGGGCTCTACTATATGGACCCCACCCATCCCGACGCGCTTCGATTTATTCAAGACAACTATCGCTATCAATACGAGGCGGGCTTCCGTCTCTTCAAAATGGACTACGTCTCTCCCTTGCTTCACGTCAAGAGGTTCTATGACAAAAACGCCACGCCCTACGAGGTCCTTGCGGAAATGGTGCGGCAGGTGCAGGCATGCACGGGACCGGATGCCGTGATCCTCGGCTGCTCCCTTCCCTTGGAATGCGGCGCCGACATTGCCCCCTCCATGCGGATCGCTGTGGATATTCACAATCATTTCAGCCACGCGATATGGATCGCCCAATCGCTGGCGTGGTCCTGGATGCACAACAATCGCACCACACGCATCGACCCCGACTTTATCGTGGTCCGAGGAGAAGAGACCTCCGACGAGCCGCTGACCTGGGCAGGCGGCAAGCGAAACGATTTTCTGCCGCCCCCGCGCGCTCTGCAGACCGACCGTGACCGCTTCAAGAGCCGCTGGCGCCACGGCGACCAGTTCAACGCCGTCGAAGCGGAAACGTGGGCGAACCTCTGCGCCGTCAGCGGCGGAAATCTCTTTCTGTCCGACCGCATGTCGGCACTCAACGCCCGCGGAATTGAGATCATCCGTCAGGCGCTGACGCTGGCGGGTGAGGAAATGCGTCCCCGCTATCTGGCAGATGACCTCCGTCTCCCCTCGGTATGGATGGGCGACCGCGCGCTCCTGCTCGTCAATTGGGAGGACGTGCCGCGGCGCATCACCCTCCCCGGATTTACACGCTCCGTTTACGCGGACAAGCCCCACCGACAGGAGAACGGCGATCTCACCGTTACCCTTTTGCCCCACGAAAGCTTTGCGGCGCATTATCGTGACTGAACACGCATTATCGTGACTGAACAAAAAATACAATTGACAGAACCGACCTTTTGTGATATACTGAAATGTAATGATCGCAATCAAAAACACGAAATATATCGGAGGATAACCCATGAAACATCTTGAACTGATCGCCGCCATCCGCGCAGGCTCTGCCGATGCCGCACTCGTCCGTCTTTACGGAGAAGAGGCGCTGGAGGCGCAAAAGGCACGCTATATCGCCGCAGTAGAGGCATTCACCGCCCTTTACGGCACCGACCGTGAGCTTGGCATCTACTCCGTTGCCGGAAGAAGCGAGCTTTCGGGCAACCATACCGACCACAACCACGGCTGTGTCATCGCCGCATCCGTTGACCTTGACATCATCGCCGTTGCCGCGCCTCGCGAGGACAGCGTCATTCGCGTCAAGAGCGAGGGCTTCCCGGAGGACGTAGTTGACGTTTCCGTTTACACCGAGCCGGACGCGGGCAAGTACGCCACCTCCGCCTCCATCATTGCCGGCATGAGCCGCGCCTTCTCCGACAAGGGGCTGACCGTGGGCGGCTTTGACGCTTACACCACCTCCTCCGTTCTCAAGGGCTCGGGACTTTCCTCCTCTGCCGCGTTTGAGGACATGATCGGCAATCTGCTGAGCCATATGTATAACGGTGGCAAAGTCGACAACGTGGAGATCGCCAAGATGGCACAGTTCGCCGAGAACAAGTTCTTCGGCAAGCCCTGCGGTCTGATGGACCAGATGGCTTGTGCCGTCGGCGGCATTATCGCCATCGATTTTGCGGACACCGCCGCACCCGTGATCACCAAGGAGACCTTTGACATCACCGCGCAGGGCTACAACCTCTGCATCGTCAACACCGGCGGAAACCATGCCGATCTGGGTGACGATTACGCTTCCGTTCCCGCCGAGATGAAGGCTGTTGCCGCGCACTTCGGCAAGGCAGTCCTTCGCGAGGTAGACGAGGAGGCTGTGATCGCCGCCATTCCCGAGCTTCGTGAAAAGGTAGGCGACCGCGCCATTCTCCGCACTCTCCACTTCTTTGCCGAGAACAAGCGCGTTGCCGCGCAGAAGGACGCGCTGGAGCACGACGATCTGGACGGCTTCTTCGCAGGCGTTCTTGCCTCGGGCCGATCCTCCTTCTGCTATCTGCAGAACGTATATACCGTCAAGAACCTGACCGAGCAGGGTCTTTCTCTGGCACTTTGTCTGGCTGACCGTGCCCTTGCGGGCAAGCGTGCCGCATGGCGTGTTCACGGCGGCGGCTTTGCCGGCACCATTCAAGCGTTCGTTCCCACCGACGCCGTTGCCGACTTCCGCAAGACGATGGATGCCGCCTTCGGCGATGGCGCCTGCATCGTGCTTCGCATCCGTCCCGACGGTGCCGTCCGTATCCTCTGATACTGCCATGAAGAAGCACCGTAAGCCCAAGCAGCCAAGCCCGCTCTCGCAGGCGACCGAGCCGCTGCGCAGCTCCGCGAAAGCATTCAACTGGAAGCTGCTTGCCATCGTCGCACTCAACACCGTTCTGATCTTCGGTTTTTACCGTCTCATGCTCCGCTTTTACTACTTTGAGATCGTCATGGGGATCTATCTCGTCGTGACCGCCGCATTCGTTTTTTCCTATTTCATCTACAACCGCGGTATGACACGGCGAAACGTCACCCCCGACATGCTCCCCGACAGTTGGAGCGCTGAGCAGAAAACGGAGTATATTGCGGACGGCGAGCGCCGTCTGCAAAAATCCAAGTGGATGCTGACCGTCATCTTCCCCTTGGTTCTGACCTTTATGTTTGATTTTATCGAGCTGTATTGGGGCGACATGTTTGCCCGCTGGTTCGGCTGACGGCACGCGCCAAATAACGACGAGAGGTTTTTCATGAACTTTCCCTATACCCTTGTTTCTCTCTATTCCGGCTCCACCGGAAACGCCACCTATATTGCCGCAGGCGGCGCCAAGATCCTGATCGACGCGGGCAAATGCACCCGCACGCTCTGCCGCTCTCTTGCCGAGATCGGCGTCAGCATTGACGAGATCGACGCCATCTTTCTGACCCACGAGCATCGGGACCACACGGGCGCGCTGGAGGTACTAACCAAAAAGCACCCCATTCCCGTCCACGTGACCCGCAAAAGCGCACCGCGGCTGACGGCAGACCCCTCCTCCGCATTGGCGGAATGTATCGTCACCCACCCTCCCATCTTTCACGAATTCGTCAAGGATCTGCGCGTCTCCTCCTTCCCCACTCCTCACGACAGCCGCGAAAGCGTGGGCTATCACATCGAATTTGAGGACAGCGAGGGCGAGACGCACAAAATCGGCTACGCCACCGACATCGGGCACGTTTCAAACTACGTTCACGACGGGCTTATGGGATGTGAGAGCGTGGTGCTGGAGTGCAATCACGATCCCGAAATGCTGTGGGGCGGTCCTTACCCATACGATCTGAAGGAGCGCATCGCCTCCCGCTGGGGGCATCTCTCCAATCCCGACTGTGCCGAATTCGCCGCCGAGTTGACGGCGAACGGCACCAAAAACATATTGCTCGCCCACCTGAGTCAGGAAAACAACGAACCGAGGTTGGCTTACAACGAGGTACTGATGGCGATCGCCGACCCGAGCGTCAATCTCCGCACCGCCGAGCCCGAGACCGTTGTGGTATTGGTAAACGGTGCCTGTGCCAAGCAGGAGGATCACGCCATATGCTGAACATCCGATTTCTGACGACCGGCTCTCTGAAGGAGGGCTATTGGCGGGATGCACTGAGCGAATACAGCAAGCGTCTGGGCGGTCTTTGCCGCTTCAGCTGCACCGAGTTCAAGGAGGTTCGTCTGTCCGACAATCCTTCACAGGCAGAGATCGACGCCGCGCTGGAGAGCGAGGGAGAAAAGATCCTCGCCGAGTTCTCTCCCCGCGCATACAAGATCGCGCTCTGTGTCGAAGGCAAGCAGCTCTCCTCCGAGGAGCTTGCCGCCAAGCTGGAGCAGGTCTCGGCGGTGTCCAGTGATGTCATTTTCGTCATCGGCTCCTCCTACGGGCTCTCGCCCCGCGTCAAGCAGGCGTGTGATCTGCGCCTTTCCGTTTCCAAGCTTACCTTTCCCCATCAGCTGATGCGCGTTCTCCTCGCCGAAGCGGTCTATCGCGCGCTGAATATCGTCAAGGGAACGAAATACCATAAGTAAATACGAAAAAGCACCGCAGATCGTGAAAGTCTGCGGTGCTTGCTTTATTGGTTTGTCAGTCTGCAATGCAGCTCATACAATGCCGTGCGATTGGAATCCCACTGCAGTTTAGCGTAAGCGTCCTCAAAGAATAGCCACTCGCACTCGGTGTGCTCATGGGAAAGCCGTATCTCTTCTGTACATTCAAATCCGAAAGCATATTCGGGGAGAACGTACATATCCTCCGGCCAGCCGTACTGACGTCGTTTTGGAAAAATATCGGCGCGGATATAGCACATGGAGGTCAGCGGGATCACCTTTGCGCCGAAAATACCGCCCTCCTCGGAGATCTCACGCACAGCCGCCTCCGCAGGTGTCTCCCGATCCTCCCCGCCGCCGGCGATGAACTGCCATTGGTCATGATCGGAACGGTGGAACACGCAATAGCTCGGTGTTCCCTCCACCACGCGGTATGGGATCGCAAGGATTTGAAACGGTGCTCTCATGGTATCACTCCTCATAATTGATTTGACCGGTTTGTTTTTTGTTGCTTTTCAAGGCAAAAATGGTATTTTAGGAAAAACATTTTCCGCAGAAGCCCCTCTCCGTCACGCTTCGCGTGACACCTCTCCCGGGGTGAGAGGCTATTATTAGAGGCTCCCCCTTCGGGGGAGCTCCCGCCAAAGGCGGGTGAGAGGGTTTTTCAGCCCATTGGACCACTCTAAATCTTCAACCTAATCAACATGGCCAAAAATAAAATCATATGCTTCATTCAAAATTCGCTTCGAGCTCTCATATTTGAACAACGCCATTGCCTCTTCATAAGAAACTAACGGCGCGCTCAAAAGCTCCTCGCGCTGAAACACGATCTCCTGATCGGCATATTCGCCGAGAAAATAAACGATCTGCTTGATCACATCCGGCTTGTGCGGAATGATATGCTCATCCACCGTTCGAAAGCCTTCCAGAAGTGTGGGGCTGAGATGCAGTTCCTCGTAAATCTCCCGAAGTGCGGTCTCCTGCTCGCTCTCTCCCTGCTCTACATGACCCTTCGGGAAGCTGTAAAAGCCTTGTAGCTGTTGCACCAATGCGAATTTTATCTGTCCGTCCACACGGGTAAATACAACAGCACCGCAGGATTTCTCATACTTCATGTCCAAGCCTCACGCAGTCAATGAATAACATCCCGCTCGATCAACGTGTCGACGCGGCCATCGATCTTCCACAGCGGGGCAGTCGCGCCCTCGGCGGTGGTCTGGTGGATGTTGTCGAGCATCAGGCGCTCGATCGAGCTGTCCGCCGACAGAGCAAAGAGGTAGCTCTCGGTACTCTGCTCCTGATGGCGGTGGATATTGCGCATGGTGACATTGCCGCAGATCGCGCCCTTCTCAAACAGGATATACACGCACCTGTCAAAGTTTCTCTCCCACATACGGAAGCACTCTTCGCTCAGCGCCTCAGCGCTCTTGGAGGCATGAATATTCTCCAGCACCAGATCGTCAAACCAAACCGCACCCGGGCGCTTGTTATGATTGGAAACGATGACGGCATGGTGGCGGTAAGTGCCGTACAGACCGTCAATGCGGACATTGCGCAGTACATACCCTTCTCCAGACAGCAGGCGAACACCCGAATAGGCGTTGCGACCGGAGAGATTGTGGATGTAAACATTCTCGATATCGCCCAGGCTGATCTCGGCATGTGCCTCGTCATAGGTCGTCAGCGACACAAGGTCGTCATTTGTAGTGCCGTAAAGATTTTCGATCACGCCGTCGCAGGCGGGGCCGTTGATGTGCACACCGTCGGTGGTACCGAAATGCCAGTTATAATCAAAGAAAATATCGCGCGTGACAAAGCCGCGGACCGCGCCGATCTGAATGCCGTAGCTGACGGGATTGCGGACGGTCAGCTTTTCGAGGGTAATGCGGTCAAGATGGGCAAAGCGGAGCAGCTTACCCTTGAACAGCTTGGGGCTGTAGGGATCGTCCAGACGGTGCTGTGCCTCATATTCGGCATCAAGACCCATGGCGTCACAGTTGCCGTCCCAGATGCCGCCGATGATCTCGATGTTTTCGTCACGCCCGTCAGCATCCCCGAAATGCTCGTTTTCGATCAGGGCGCATTTGGAGAACGGCGCGGCAAGGAAATGCACGCCGGGAGCGCAGATGAGGCGGGTATTGGAGTGGATGATCAGCGTGCGACTGACCAGATAAGTTCCCGGGCGCTCGATCGTCACGATGCCGCGTTGATCCAGCATCTCCTGCAAGGCAAGGGTATCGTCGTGGATTCCGTCCATATATAACATGATTGGATCCTCCATTGGATGAATTACTCAAATTATATCGCATCCGGCAAACAAAGTCAATATAAAAAAGCAAAACAACAGCGCCCTCAATCTTACGGGCGCTGTTGAAATATGATTTAAGCCGTCTCGATGCTTGCGGCCTTCTGCAGATTCAGATACTCGATGGCCTCCTCGCGCATCTTGTATTTCATGATCTTGCCGGCGGCATTGGTCGGGAAGCTGTCGACAAAGCGGATATATCTCGGCACCTTATGGCGAGCCATGTTGGCATTGATATACGCCTTCATTTCCTCCACCGTCATCTCCTCGCCGTCCTTGAGAATGATGCACGCCATGATCTCCTCGCCGTAGGATTCGTCGGGAACGCCGATGACCTGAACATCTTTCACCTTGGGGTGGGTGTAGATAAACTCCTCGATCTCCTTGGGGTAGATGTTCTCACCGCCGCGGATGATCATATCCTTGAGGCGTCCCGTGATGCGGTAGTTGCCCTCGGGGGTGCGGCAGGCAAGGTCTCCGGTGTGGAGCCAGCCGTCCGTGTCGATGGCGGCGGCGGTCGCCGTGGGCATCTTGTAGGAGTCCTTCATGATGTTGTAGCCGCGGGCACCAAACTCACCCGTGACCTCAGCGGGGCACTCCGC
>JAFTMG010000040.1 GCA_017452525.1 Clostridia bacterium | reverse complement strand
GGTATCGTGGCGCGGACGAAGGCAGGGCTCTGCCCTGCACCCGCCAAAGGACCCTTTTTTGAAGGGTCCTCTGGACTCTCCTAAAATCTTTGTGGCAGGGGTATGGGGCGGGGTGTTTATCTCGCTGTTGACGGATATTGAATGAGCGGGGCGTTTACTGATCCGCTGACGGATACCTCCCTTGCATGGCTTGAGCGGGCAAACTTCGCAAACGTCAGGCACCTCCGAGACCCTGCCGTTTTGGCTGCCGTGGCGCGCGCCGCACGAAATGGGGCTGTTTAGTGTATGACACGGGACTGTTTTCATTGATCTGTCCAAACCGTCATCGCTTTGTCTGTAAAGTTTACCGACAAATTTGAATACAACAGCCTCGTTTCGTACACTAAATGACCCCATTTTGTGCACCGAGCGCCACGGCAGCCGAAGCGGCAGGGTCTCGGCGGTCCCTGACGCGAACGAAGTTTGCCCGCTCGAACCATGACAGGTTGGCATCCGTCTATTTGCTTATAATCGCCCCGCCCGAACCATTTCACGGCGAGAGCAAGATAATCACCTCGCCTCATACCCATAGTATGAAGATTTTCGGAGGGTCAAGGGAACCCTTCAAAAAAGGGTTCCCTTGTGGGTGCAGGGCAAAGCCCTGCCTTCGTCCGCGCCACGATACCTCCACCCCGACAAATCCCAATTTGAAACACTCCCCCCCGCCTGCGGCGGGGGTTGTTTCACTTAATCAATAGAGTCGGCTACCTGCTTGATGTTTTTTTCGATGATCTTGGAGTAGCTCTTATAGAGGGAGGCGAAATTGGTGTTGTTACCGGAGACGAAGCTGTTCATCATTGCCTGAATGCCGCCGAAATCGTAGATATCGGCAAGGTCGAAAATACGGTTGGCGTAGATCAGCTCCATCATCTCGCGGTTGCCGTCATCGCGGAGCGACTTATAGGTGATGGCGGTGTCGATCAGTGCGGTGTAAATATGCTCGTGACCGTAGTAGCCGAGGGTGTTCATCACGTCGCCGATGAAGGGCAGAGTATCCTCCTTGACCGTC
Source organism: Clostridia bacterium (assembly GCA_017452525.1). GTDB lineage: Bacteria > Bacillota > Clostridia > Oscillospirales > CAG-272 > RGIG3947. The sequence continues at coordinate 46,058 of JAFTMG010000040.1, read as the reverse complement.
TTGGGAACGGCGGCGTAGGTCGTCCAGGAGGGGGAGTTGTAGACCATATACTGCTGTTGCTGCTCGTCGAATTTGGGCGGCGGGAGCAGACCGAAATCGCTTTCCATTTCTCTCAGCTCCAACGCGACACACAGCCAGTTGTTGACGAACAGGAGCTCATCCTCAATGAATTTCTGCACGATCAGCTCGCGGAAAATGTTCTTGTAGCCGGAGCTTGTGTAGTCCTGCGAATAGAGGGTGATATCCTTGTCGCGGAAGAGGGGCACCAGCTTTTCGATGGCGGCGATGGCTCTTTCCTGATCCAGCGCCGATACGGGCATGTCGTTTTCGTCCTTCGCGGTATAGATTACGCCGCAGGAGCCTGCCGCCACGTAGCCGATGGGCTCGCTGTCAAGACCGAACACGTCGTCCTCGTTCATCTTGCCGTCGCCGTTGACGTCGTGTGCCACGGCGCGTCCCATTTCTTCCATCTTGTCATAGGTCCACGTGCCGTCCTTGACGTCCTTGGCGGGGTCCTCCAGACCGGCGGTCTTCAGCAGCTCGCGGTTGACGTAAACGCAGTTTGCCGCCAGAAGTCCCATGGGGGAGATGTCGCCCACCGCGCCGTAAAGCTTGCCGCCCAGCGACAGGGAGGATACGGCGTTCTGATCCCACCAGGATGCGCCCAGATCCAGCGTTTGGATGCTGTTCAGGTCAATCAGCAGATCCTTGGGAAGGACGGAGGCGAACTCCAGACCCTCCAGAATGATGCAGTCGGCAATGTAGTCACCCGCCATGACCATGTTCATGATGGTGTTGTTGTTTTCATAGATATTGCTTTCCACGGTGATACCGAGGGTGTCCTCGGTGGCAACGATGCGCTCATAAAGGGAATCGTTGATGACCTCGCCGTTGATCTCGGGCTTGGACGCTTCCACGTAGGAGGTGGCGATCCAGTTGGGGTTGGTGTACTTGACGGAGGAGAAGGTGAAGGTCTTTCCCGTGTAGTCCTCCTCGGGCTTGACGTATTCGGGGGTTTCGGTGGTCGTGTCTGTGTCCGCACCGTCGATTGAGGCAATCGTGCTGTCGGTGGCATTGGTTACGGATGTGAGGCTGTCATCGGTGTCGGTTTTGCCGCAGGAAGCGAGGAGGGAGAGAAGCACGGTGAGGAGCAGGAGGATGCTGATCGTTTTTTTCATATTCGTGTGTCCTTTCAATTGTTTATGGAAAATGCGAAAATCTCAGAATGTCTGCTCGGAACGTGTCTTGAGTTCTTCAATAATGGCAACACCGGCGCTGGTGCCGATGCGCTCGGCGCCTGCCTCGATCATGGCAAGGGCATCCTCCAGCGTGCGCACACCGCCGGCGGCCTTGACCTTGACGGTGTCGCCCACGATGCTCTTCATCAGGCGAATATCCTCCACGGTGGCGCCCGAGGGGACCCCCGCGGCGGGTGTGCCGAATCCGGTGCTGGTCTTAATAAAATCGGGGCGTACGCGCTTGGCGATCTCGCAGAGGGCGCGTTTTTCGTCATTTGTCAGATAGCAGTTTTCAAAAATGACCTTCACCGTTTTGCCGTGGGCGCGGCAGACGGCAACGATCCGTGCCATTTCATCTTCAATGTAGGAAAGATTGCCGCTTTTCAGTTCACCGATGTTCATGACATAGTCGATCTCGTCGGCACCGTCGGCGATCGCCTGCTCGGTCTCGTGTATCTTGTTTTCTACCGTGGTTTGCCCCAAGGGGAAACCGATGGCGGCGCCCACCAGCACATCGGTGTCCGCAAGAAGCGACTTGCAGAGCTTGACGGGAACGGAATTGATGGCAGCCATTTTGAAATGATAGGCGGCGCATTCGGCGCAGAAGCGCTCAAAATCTGCCCTTGAGGCGTATGCCTTCAGCAGAGATTGGTCGAAGTATTTGGCTAACTGTTCGGGGGTGAGTTTAGATTTCATTGTCAGATCATCCTTTCTTGTGTTTCTTGCGGCGGCGCACGGCGCAGATGATGAGTACAGGCGCAGCAATGATCACTGCCGCCAAAATCAGGACCGCGTAGGTGAAGATATTGGCATTTTTCAGCAGCTTGACGGGGTTGAGGCTGGCGTAGACCACTTTGCGCCCGTCGGGCTCGGCGTAGCGGGCATCCATCTCGCCGCCCATGGTCTCCAGATAAGAGGCAATAGCGGCCCATTCCTTGAGCGGGTTGCCGTTTTCATCGCGGAGAACGTAGTTGACCAGATCGTTTACGGCAATGGGATTGCCCTCGGCATCGCGCGGGGTGACGGTCAACAGTCCCATGGAGGTCTCCTCCACCGAGCCGAGCATCTGACCCATATACATGCCCGCGACCACGAAATAGAGCTTGCCGTTGTCGATGGGGGTCAGCGTGCCGTCATCGGCGCGGAGCATGGCGTAGTCGACGCGGTTGAAGATCATGCGCTTCTGGTTGAAGGAATATTCGGCGCCCGACATAAAGAGCTGGGCGGAGTGCATCAGAGGCTGAACCGAAGCGTCCAGCTCGATGGCATTTTTCAGATCCTTGCCCGTCAGATAGATGCCGATCAGCTCACCCTCAGTGCCGACACCGAGAGAGGCGGCGTTGAAAACGTCGGAAACGGTGACCGCTCCCACGGGGAGACTGCCGCGGATAACGCCCGCCGCCGTGACGGCAACGTCCACCTTGCGTCCCGTAGCACGCTCCGCCGCCCATTTGTAGGCATCCGAGAAGACATTGCAGAGCGTCGATTCATGTGGGGTGGAAGAGACCTGACCCGCCGTGTCGAAGGTGTAGGGGTTGTTGATCAGCACCTGATCGAAGGTGTAGCCGTACTTAGAAAGATAATCCTCCTCAACGGCTGTTTTGTATTGCTCGATCAACGCCTCGATCCCGGGCTCTTTTTTGACGGTTCCGGTGACATCCATCAGCATATAATCGACAAGCGAAACGGCCTGACCGTCAAATCTCAATTTCAGAACGCCCAATCTTCGGCCATAGTCTGTTGCGGAAACGATCAGCGTACCGTTGACCTCGATGGGCTCCTTCAACGTGGAGTGAGTATGTCCGGAAACGATCACATCGATACCGTTGACTGCCTCGGCCAGCTCATAGTCCTCTCCCATGCCATCCGATGTGCCGCTGTGAGAAAGACAAACGACCACGGGATGCGCGCCATAAACCGATTCACATTCGGCAACAGCGGCATCCACGGTTTCCTGCGCTACTGCGGCGGGATCCTCAAAGACCATGCCGGAATTGGGAGCACAGTCATCGGCATCGTAACCGAAAATGCCGAAAATCGCGTAGTAAACACCGCCGCGCTCCAGAATGATATACTTTTTAACGCCGTAATTGTTGAAGGCCTCCCACATCGCGGCATCATAGCCCTCCTGTCCCTCAACGGGGGGCAGATAGTTGGCGCAAACGATCGCCGGCAGGGGATCGCCGCTTGCAACGGCGGCGTTGAGCATGGATTTCAACCCGGAGGGGAGATAATCGTATTCATGATTGCCAAAGGTCGTAGCGTCATAGCCCATCGCTCCCATGATACGAAGCTCAAGGGCAGAGGTAGGGTATGCTGTCTGAAAAAGAGAACCCATGGAGAAGTCGCCGCCATCCACCAAAATGGCATTGGGATCGATCTTCTTTTGAATATTGATCAGCGTCATCAACTTGGCATACCCGCCGTATTCTCCTTTTCCCGAATCATTGGTGGTCGGGAGCAGGTGGGAGTGCAGGTCGTGGGTAAACAGCACGGTGATCACGTCCCCGCGGGTAGCCTGCGCGGCGGAGACGGAGAGACAGAGGGCGGCGCAGGTCATCAGAACCAGCAGGACCGCTAAGATGCGTTTGAGTTTCATGGCGATGTTTCCTTTTTGAATGTTTTTTGTGGGAGGGAATTGGAGCTGTTGCACATAAATCATAATTTATTGTAACATAAGATTTTGCAAAAGTAAATAGGACAGCCGAAATTTTGTACTCAAACTGTCCTGTCTGTCCGTGAAAGTTGGCGGAATAAGATTGTCCCATATTGACAAGCCGCCCGAAAAAGGTTACAATAATACCAATGAATATCGCGAAAGGTGTCACATCCATGAAGCCTATCATCATTTCTGAAGCCGATTACATCAAAAGCTGCACCCGCGTCGACGATAACGGGCGCAACAAGGTCGTACTGCGCACCACCGAGCGCGCGAGATATGTCACGCTGACCGACGCGGACGGGCGTGTTTACGGCGAGCTGAGCAACTTTGACGAGCCATATGATTTTACCACTCATGTTTTTTATCTTCCGCCGCAGGCGACCGACCGCCCCATGACGGTCAACTTCTTCAACAATTCCAAAAAGCCCTCCAAATTCTTTGAAAAGAGAGGGGATGCGGGGCAGACCACGCTCTCTCCCGAGACGGTCACGGTCACCGATCGCGAGAGCTTTATCGCTCAAACGGACAATGGCATCTCACCCGTGCAGGTCACCGAGGCCGAGATTTGTGACGGTGTGAAATATCAGATCCTCGACTGTAAAAACAAAGCGGGCGCACCCGTGAAGGTGTTCGCGCTCTTTGTGGATCCCGCAAAGGCAGAGTTTTCCGCCGGTACCGCCAACGACGGCTATGCGGGAGACACCGAGATCCAGACGGTCAAGGAGCAGGCAGAGTCGGCGATCGCCAACGGGCGGCGTGTGATTGCTGCCACCAATGCCGATTTCTTCGATATGTTCGGCAACAATGCCCCGGCAGGGCTTTGCGTGAAGGACGGGCGCAGTATCGCCAATCCCGATTCCATGCGCAATTTCTTCGGTATGGATCGCAACGGCAAGCCCGTGATCGCCAATTTTGTCGAGTCTCCCGAGCTGATCGGACAGCTCAAATGCGCCGTCAGCGGCCGCGAGATCTATCTGCGTGACGGCGCGCTTTCCGAGCTTTCGCTCTGCGAGCCTTTCTCCGCGATCTCTCACCCTCGCACCACCGTCGGCATCCGCGCTGACGGCACGGTGATCATCATGGTAGTGGACGGTCGCCTGCCCGAATATTCCAACGGCGCGACGATCGTGGACCTCGGCCGTCTGATGCAGTCGATGGGGGCAAAGCGAGCCGTCAACATCGATGGCGGCGGCTCCTGCACCTTCCTCGTCAACCTCGGCGGCGAGTTGACCATGCTCAATCGCCCCGCCGACCTCGTCCGCCCCACCGAGCTGCTGATCCGCCCGATCTTCAACTCGATTCAGGTGATTCAAAAGTAAATGAGAAAACGGCTGTGCTGTATGTGCAGCCGTTTTATGTTGACACCGCCGCGCAAAAGGTGTATGATATACATAAGAAGACAGTCACGGCTGCCATGCCGGAAAGGAGTCGGAAATGAAATTTGTTACACGCGGGGAGTACGGTACGAAAAGGTGGAAGGCGATCCTGGACGCGGCGGTTGCGCAGGGGGCTATGCCATGCTATGCCGCCGCGGTCGGGCGGGGGGAGGAGCTCTACTTTCGCGAGATCGGCGGCAATCGCGCCTGTTTTCCCGAGCCGCTCCCGCTGACGGAGGATACGCTTTTTGATATGGCGTCCCTGAGCAAACTGATGGGAACAACCATGGCGGCGCTGAGGCTGATCGATCAAAACAAGCTTCATCTGACCGACCGTGTTGGCGACTTTTTCGCGGAGTGTTGCGGCAAAGAGAACATCACGATCTATCAGCTTATGACCCACACCTCGGGCATTCCCGCCTTTTTCCATATGTGGAAGATGAATATCGATCCCGCCGATGCCGCGCGGGTCATTCTCGAATATCCGCTTGCCGCCCCCACGGGGAGCAAGGTGATATACAGCTGTATGGGCTACATTTTGCTGGGCAAGATCCTCGAGAAGATCTGCGGGGAGCCGCTGGACCGGATCGTGACGCGGGAGGTACTCTTGCCCCTCGGCATGAAGGACACCTGCTATTGCCCGGGGAGCGGGCGGATCTGCGTCACCACCGAGAAGAAAGCAGACGCGGACGGCTATATCTGCGGTCACGTTCACGATGAAAACGCCCATTCGATCGGCGGCGTGTCCGGCAACGCGGGGCTGTTTTCGACGCTGGATGACTGCATCCGCTTCGGCTCAATGCTCTCGTGCCGCGCGGAAGGCTATCTCCGCAAGGAGACCTTTGATCTCGCCGTGACCGATCAAACGGAGGGCATTTCCGATTCCGCACGGGGACTTGGCTTCCATATGTTCCGCGAGGAGGTCTACCCCGGCGGCGCGAATATGTCTCGCGGCAGCTACGGTCATTCCGGCTTTACGGGGACCTATCTCTACGTCGATCGGGAAACCGGTGTGTTTTGCATCATGCTTTCCAACCGCGTGCATTTCGGCAGAGACACCGCGCCCTTCTTTGAAGAGAAACAAAAGTTTTTCGATGCCGTTTTTGCGGACATCCGAGGGCTTGACGACAGGTTTTGACTGTATATGTGAAGCAAAAAAGAACTTTTGGTAAGTGCGTGCAAATTTAGCGGAGAAATGATCTAACACACAGTAGTGGCGTTCATCCGCGGGCGTCCAATGAACGTCCCTACGGATAAGCAATATTTGATCCGCAGAAAACAAAGAGATAACCCCGACAGATTTCTGTCGGGGTCAAATTTATTAGCCAATATCAAAAAAGCAAGGAACTAAATGATGCGGCTTATACTTATCAATAGTTTCTACAATATGGGCTCTGATTTCTTCTAAAGAACAATGTTTCATATTTCTGTCATATATCATTGTTTCAGCCCACATATATTCGGGATTTTCTTTATCACCGTATCCTCCGCCACCTAATGAATCCTTTTGCTTGTCTATCAAGACGTATTCAAACCAGAGGATCTCGTTTACAAAACCTCCACACTCAAAAAGCAATTCTACAAACTCGCTCCAGTTTCTAAATATCAACTCCGAACAAACTTTATTTTCTTCTATGTATTTTTTTATTTTGCCGTCCATAATAACACCTCGTTTATTATCGTTTATCGCCAGTTTCGCCTTTGTGTTACAAAGGCATAGGGCAAAGCCCATACCCCTAAGGTTATGCGCATCCTAAGGCTCCCTCCGGGAGGGAGCTGGCGCCGTAGGCGACTGAGGGAGAGCGCGTTATGAAAAAATAAGTGCAAATCTAAAGTCGCGCAGGCTCCTTCCGTCACGCTCCGCGTGCCACCTTCCTCCCAGAGGAAGGCTTTTCGTTAGTTCCGTTATAACACAAATCGGCAGAGAAAACAAGTTCTCTGCCGAAATTTTGAGTGTCTGTCATTTCTCCGCTAAGAACACACCCCGAACCAAAAGTTCTTTTTTGCTTCGAAATACGGTAGTTTATTTATTTTCAAGGATCCACTCAAGCAGATCCTCATACCCCATTTCACCGGATGCGACTGCGAGCCCGACGCGGGCTACATCATCCACAGAGGGGTGGATCTTGATGCCGTTTGTCTCAAGAAAAGTCAAAAGGACATACATGCCGATCCGTTTGTTTCCGTCTACAAAGGCGTGGTTGGAGATCAAGGCATAGCCAATACGAGCGCCTTTTTCTTCTTTGGAGGGATATAGCTCTGTTCCGTCAAATGTTTGAAAAGCAGATTCCAACGCGCTGTTCAGCAGCGCAATGTCCTGAATATTCGGGTCGCCCCCGGTTTCCGCTGTGATGAGCTTGTGGAGCAACAATACTTTTTCCTGACTGAATTTGATCATTTTGCCAGCTCCTCAAACGCGCGGCGGTATTGCTTTAGGACACGGGCTGCAACAAAATCGATCTTTTCATCATCGGTCATTTCAATGGTCGTATCATTCTCAATGTCAATAAGCTTATATTTCGGCTTGTTATTTTTAAATATGATTACTGTACCGGTTTTATCAACCAAACGGGAAACTCTGGAAAAATTCTGATTTGCCTCCGAAATGGAAACGATTTGATTGGTATTGATGTTCATACAGATACCTCCGATCAAGAATACACAAATATTATACATCAATTTTAGGATGTTGTCAACCTATAATCTGTACATTTTACCGTTCGGATTGTTCGGGCAGGGTGGGATTGGAGGAGCGGCGTTCGATCAATGAGAGGGGAAGGCAATGCTGTTCCACGCCGCCCGACGCAATGGCTTTCATGATGGCGTGTCCTGCCTGCTCGCCCAGGTGATGCTGGGGGAGATCGACGGTGGTGACCGGCGGTGTGGTCAGGGCGGCTACATAGGTATTGTCGAAGCCGACTACCGACACATCCTCCGGAACGCGCAGACCGTGGGTCATCAGCGTCTTGATCACGCCGATCGCCATCAGGTCATTGGCGGCAAACACGGCATCAAAGGGGACGCCGGAGGCAAGCAACTGTTCCGCGGCGAGGCGGCCGCCCTGCAGGGTGAAGTCGCCGTCCACCACCAGGGCGGGGTTCTCGGACAGACCTGCCTCCCGCAGACCGGCGCGGAAGCCCTCATACCGATCCTGCGACCAGGGGGCAGTCTCCGGACCGCGGACATGTGCTACATGCTTGGCGCCCCGCTTGGCCAGATGCGTGGCGGCAAGCTTGCCGCCGTAGTGGTTGTCCGAGTAGATGCTGGTCATCCCCAAACCGGTGAGATCGCGCTCCAGCGCCACCACCGGGACCCTCTTTTTCCCGAATTTCAGGCTCGCCAACGAGCGAAGAAAGCGCTCGTCACGGCTGACCGAGTCGAGAATGATCCCGTCCGCACGGAGATTGAGAAGGGTATGGATGTATTTTTCCTCCATCTCGGCATGGAAGCCGGTGGAGTAGAAGTTAATGATATAGCCCTGGGGCTCCAGCACGCTGCTGAGTCCGCGGATGACAGCCGGGAAAAAGGCATTGTCAATGGAGGGGACGATCAGTCCGATGATGCGGGAGCTGCAGGATTTCAGCGAGCTTGCGGCGGGATCGGCGGTGTATCCCAGCTTTTGCACGGCGGCATCGATCTTTGCCCGGGTAGCCTCGGACACCTTCTTTTTGCCGGTAAGCGCGTTGGAGACAGTTGCGATAGACACGCCGACTTCCTGTGCCACATCGAAGATGGTTGCTTTCATGAACACGCATCCTTTTCTTGTAATACTTCCATTATATCATATTTATGCGGGCGGCGCAAGGGATGCGGAGTTTTTTGTGGTGTTTTTACCAATCTGCTTGACAAAATCACCGCTTCGTGTTATAATAAATGCATAGTAAAACGTTTTACCAACAAGGAGAATGATCATGGATGCCGTTCAACTGAAAACATTTCTTGACGAGAGCCGCGGTGTGCTGCGGTTGACCCCCACCTGGGTGCCCCGTGCCTTTTGCCGCCCCGGCAAGCGAATCAAGCTGCATCCGGACGACTACTATGCGCTCGGCGCCGCGCGCGGCGGCATTGATGAGCGCTGGTTTGCTTCTACCACCCATGCCGAAAACGGTCCTGAGACACCGGAGGATGAGGGGCTTTCCTACATTGCCCTCAATGAGGATGCCTCCGAGCGTATTCTCCTGCGTGATGCCGTCGAGCTGCTGGGGGCAGATCTGATCGGAGAGACGCTTTGGAATAAATATCACGGCTGGGCGATGTTTTCAAAATATTTTGATAACCTTGGTCCGTTGCCCCATCACATTCACCATCGGGATGAGCATGCCGCCCGTGTTGGCTGCAAAGGCAAGCCCGAGATGTATTTCTTTCCGTCACAGGTCAACAACCATCCCGGTGAGTTTGGCTACACCTTTCTCGGTCTGCAGCCCGATGCGGAAAAGGCTGATGTGAAAGAAGCCCTGAAGAGCTTTACCCGCGGGGACAATCATCTGTTGGATCTCTCTCAAGCCTATGTGCTGACGCCCGACACCGGCTGGGACGTTCCCCCCGGCCTGCTCCATGCGCCGGGCAGTCTTTGCACCTATGAGCCTCAGTTTGCCTCGGATGTGTACGCCATGTACCAGTCGGTGCTCTACGGAGGCCACACCGTGGCGGAGGATCTGCTCTGGAAAAACTGCCCCGAGGAGGAAAAGGGGAATATCGACTATCTGATGGATGTGATCGACTGGGAGCTGAACACCGATCCCGACCTGCATCAGAATCGGTTTATGAAGCCCATCCCCGCCGGGGATGCGGAGGCTATGAAGGCGGCGGGCTATCTGGACGAGTGGATCTGCTACAAGTGTCCTGTCGTATCGGCGAAGCGGCTGACGGTGTATCCCGGTCAAAAGGTGTGCATCCGAGACGGTGCGGCCTACGGCTTCATCGCCGTGCAGGGTACCGGCTTGATCAACGGTCATCGCATCGAGACGCCCACCCTCATCCGTTACGGCGAGGCAACGCGGGACGAGTTTTTTGTCAGCCATGATGCCGCTGTTCGGGGTGTGGAGATCGAGAACACCTCTGCCTGTGAGCCGCTGGTCCTGCTGAAGCACTTCTCGGATAACCCGGATCTGCCCATCCGTCAAGTAAAGTAAATGGAGGTAACGCTATGGCAACCGAAAAATGGTATACAAACTGCTATCGCCGCAATCTGGTGGATATGCACATTGAGGACTGGGATGAGACCTTCCTGTCAAAATTCGATCCCGAAGCCTACGTCGCAAATCTGAAGCGCGCCCACATTCAGGCACCGATGATCTATTTGCAGTCTCATGTCGGGCATTGCTACTGGCCGACGGAGACCGGTCACATGCACAGCGCCTTCCGCGGCCGCGAGGACATGATGAAGCGGCTGGTCGACCTTTGCCATTCTGAGGGAATGCATGTTGTGGGCTATTACAGCCTGATCTACAATACCGTGGAGGAGGACAGTCATCCCGAATGGCGCATCGTCAGCCGTGATGACGGCACTTCAAGCCGCCAGCGCGGTGGGCGTTACGGTCTTTGCTGTCCGTCAAATCCCGAATATGTATCCTTTGTCAAGGCGCAGATCGCCGAGATGGCGGACTATTTTGATCCGGACGGCATGTTCTATGATATGACCTTTTGGCCGAGCGTTTGTCAGTGCGAGCATTGCAAGGCCCGCTATCTGCGGGAGAGCGGGCGCACGGAGCTGCCGGGAGGCATGCTGCCTGCCGTCGACTGGAATGATCCCGCTTGGTTGGAGTTCCAAGCGATGCGGGTCAGGTGGATGGGAGAATTTGCCCAGACTGTGACCGAGGAGACCCGCCGCCTGATCCCCGGCGTGACGGTGGAGCACAATTATGCCAATGCCGTTGCCGGCGGCATCCTGCTCTGCAACACTGAACTGGTCAACGAGCAGTGTGACTACACCGGCGGCGACCTTTACGGCGATCTCTACAACCATTCCTTCACCGCGAAATATTACTACAACATCACCAAGAATCAGCCCTTTGAATACATGACGGTGCGTTGCGACCGAAGTCTGCCGGTGCATACCAATTCCAAGACGGAGGAGCATCTGGCGGTGGAGGTCATGCTGACCGCCGCCCACCACGGCGCCTCCTTCATCATCGATGCCATTGACCCTGTCGGCACCCTGGACCCCCGGGTTTACGACCGCATTGGCCGTGTCTTTCAGCGTCAGATGCCCTATGAGCCCTATTTCCGCGGGGAGATGGTGCGGGAGCTGGGTGTTTACTATTCCAACCTGGGACGCTACAACACACGGGAGCAGAGGTTTGATAACAAGACCTGCTCGGTGGCGCTGACCCGAACGCTCATCGAGGAAAATTTTGCCGTGGGTATCGTGGCGGACACGCTTACCGGGCAGATGGATCGCTATCGCATGGTCTTCGCGCCCCATCTTGCCGCTACCAATGACCGCATCCGCGCCGATCTGCTGACCTATGTGCAGAATGGCGGTGTGCTCTATCTTTCGGGTGCGGAGGATCCGGCCCTGCTGAAGCTGCTGTTGGGTGCTGAGTTGGTGCGCTATACCGAGGAAAATGCCGTCTATATGGCGCCTACTGCTGTCGGTCAGCGTTATTTCGGGCAGTTTACCCCCGAATATCCTTTCCCCACCGAGATCAGCCTGCCTGTGCTTGACGTGCGGGATGTCACCGTTCTTGCGACCATGACGCTACCTTACACCAAGCCCACCGAGCGCCGCTTTGCCTCGATCCACTCCAACCCGCCCGGCATTCCCACCGATATTCCCGTACTGATCGAGAAGCGGATCGGGCAGGGAACGGTGATCTGGTCCGCCGCACCCATCGAAAACGATGGTCGCCGCGCCCAGAAGGGCATCATCCGCGCGCTCATCGAAGGGCATATTGACACCGATCTGCTGACCGTCCGCGCGAGCGCGCCCCGTCAGGTGGAGCTGGTCACCTTCCGCGGGGAGGGCGAGCTGCTGATCAGCGCGGTCGACCTGCTTTGCACCGATGAGCTGCTGCCTGTGCCCGGCTTTACCGTGGCGGTGCGCGGCGAGATGCCCCGGCAGATCACGCGCCTCGGCGGCCGTGACGGCGCGGATACGGCGATTCCTTTCACCTACAAAGATGGTCGCGCTGTCTTTGATGTGGAAAATCTGGTCATGTTTGCGATGTATCGCATCGAATGGTGAAGCGAAGAAAGGAGCCTATGTAATGAAACATATAAAACGAATTCTGTCCGGTATGCTTGTACTGCTTCTGCTTTGCGGAACAGCCTGCGGAACGGTGGATCCGGTGATCACCGATACCACCACCGCGCCGTCCACAGAAACGACGCTCCCCGAAACCACTGCCGCGCCCGTCGAGACTGAGATCTCGCCACAGCTGGAACCGCGTGATTTTAAGGGGAAGACATTCAACATCCTTGCTCAGCGCTGGTCAAGCTATGCGCCGCTGGATTATGTGGATATTACTGTCACCGAAAGTACCGGCGAAGTGCTCAACGATGCCGCTTACAACCGCAATCTGATCATGGAGGATAAGTACAACTGCAAGGTCAATATGATCCAGGTCGACGGCGATTCCGGTTTGTCGACGCTGGCGCGGGATATCATGTCCAATAACGGTGAATATGATGTCGTGCTGCTGCGAGGCGTCCATGCCGCGTCGGCGGTGACCAACAACTATCTGACCGATTTTTCAACGCTTCCGCATGTGGATATCAGCCAACCCTGGTGGTACGGCGACTCCTATCAGACACTCGCCGTAAACGGCAAGCAGTATATAGGTATGAGTTATGTTTCCACCAACCATATGAATGCCGTCTGGACGGTCTGCTTCAATAAGAAGATGGTCTCCGAGATGTCGTTGGATGATCCTTATGAATTGGTCAGCTCCGGAAAGTGGACATTTGACAAGGCGATCGAGATGAGCAAGCTGGTGGCAAGCGATCTCAACGGCGATTCCGTCATGAATGCCGACGACCGCTGGGGAATCAACCATACCCGCGACACCGTGATCGGCATTCTCAATTCCTGCGGTGTACAGATCGCGGAAATGCGGAATGGGAAGATGGAGGTCACCATCGACAGTGAGGTGTCCATTGACCGTATGCAGGATATTCTGACCAAGCTGTTCAACGAGGAATACGCGATGGATACCATGCGCCCGACTATGCAGGCATATAACTCGGATGGGGAATTCTTCGCCGAGGGGAATATCCTGTTTCTGTTCACTGCCACACATCTCATCGGTCATCTGCGACAGATGGATCTGGACTTCGGTATGCTGCCCTATCCCAAGTACACCGAGTCGGAGGACTATCGCTCTACCGCCGCCGGCATTTTTTCGACTTTGACCACCGTTCCCGTCTCGGTCAAGGATCCCGATGCGGTCGGCTACTTCCTGGAGGCATACACCTATGAGGGCTATCGGCTGCTCAAGCCTGCCTATTATGACAATATCCTGCAGGGTAAGGTCATCCGCGATGAGGAGTCGGGTGCGGTGCTCGATGATATCTACGGCAATCTGACCTATGATGCCGGCAATCTCTACAACATCGGAGAAATGTCCAGCGCGATCGGCGAGTTGTCCAATACCTTGAACACCAATATTGCATCCTTCCTAAAAATACGAAGCAGACTTCTGCAGAAGGCTGTGGATATCTTCAATCAGGAATGATTTGAAAATACCGCCGGGCGTACCCAAACGGTTACGCCCGGCGGTGCTGTTTTATCCATATGGTTTTTTATCAACCGCCCCAGCTGGGGTTATAGCGGCTGATGTCGTGGGAGCCGATCTTGCTGATGCGCAGCAGGCGGTAGTAGTCGCCCTCGCCCGTGTCGAGGTCGCGCAGACCGTCCTTATGCCCGAAGCGGCTGACGCTGCTCCACATCACCTTGGCGGGGGCGCGGCCATAGGTGTCCCACAGCGCCAGGCGTTCGGCGCCGCAATCGTAGAGGTCGAGGGCGCGGCGCTTGAATTCCTCGTTGACCATGATGCGCGGCATGATCTCGTAATAGATCTTCACGCCGTATTTCTGCTCCAGCGCGTTCCATTGCGCCACGCGCTCCTGCGGGGTGGCGGGGCCGCACAGCTCGCCCTTATAGTTGGTGTAGGGCGGGGTGAAATCAAAGTTGCCCGAGTGCAGGGTCAGCGCGCCCGCGTTTTTGCGGCAGTAGTCGGTGTATTTGTCAAGGTCGATGCGCCATTCCTTGCCCTCCTGCCAGATATCGCCCTTCAGGATCTCATAGTGGCGCTGGGGATAGCTGATGATGGCATCCACCAGCCCCTCGCGGGCAAGCTGCTCGACATCAAAGCCGATGTAATCGGTGTCTGTCACCGAGAACATGCCGCGCAGGTGCAGCTCGACGTGGCGGTCGGGGAAGTGCTCGTCAAGGGCGCGGCGTGCCGCACGGAAAAATTCGGTCATAATGTCGCAGTGCAGGCGGTGCAGTCGGGGCTCGTCCAGCGGCAGCTCATAGGGGTCCTCGCCGTACAGCGCGCGGAAGCGGTCTGCCACGGGCTGCTCATACAGCACGTAGGGAATGCCGCGGTGGGCGATCAGCGTGACGGCATCGCAGCCCGTCTCCGCCATATGGACCAGCTCGTTGACCATATGGTCGCGCACCTCGGGGTAGGCGTAGGAGAGGGCGGCGATCTCGTCGCCGTTGCGGTCCAGGGTGCGCCATTCGGGATGCTCCATCATGAAATCGCAATCGAAATAATACTGGTCGTAGGGGAATGCCATGCCCCACGCGCCCATACGCAGGGAAACGCTCATTCGAAAGCCGCGCTTCTTGCCGTGGGTGACGACGTGGTTCAGCACCTCGTCGTAATCAAAGCGGTTGTGGGTCTTCTGCACCAGCATGTCGCCCGTGCGGGGGAAGGCGAAGTTGTCGATATCGTCGGTGGGCAGACGGTCGCAGACAAAATTGCGGATCTGCTCGACGGAGATCCACTCCACATCGGAGTGAGCGAAATTCTCCACCACGGACAGCCAGTCGTTCAGCTCGGTGTAATTCCGATAGTAATAGATATTGTGCATATCGTCGGTCGCGTAGATGCGCTTGGTGTCGGTGCGGCTCTCCTCGTATTGCCATGCCGCCACCTCCTCCGCCGTCATGGGGACGAAGCGGATGGCGGACAGGAGCGAGGGGGCATATTCGCACGTTGCCTTGCGCTTGGAAACGGTGATCGACTCACCGCTCATGTCGGCGCAACGCCACAGCACCTCGGTCATAAAGGTGCCGTTCTTTTTGGCGAGGGGTGAGGGACGCACGGGCAGGAAGCAGGGGTCGGAGGTCAGCTTGATGTCGATGCCGCCTGAGGGAAAATGCAGATAGATCTTATACCAGCCCTGCAGGTGCGGGGAGAAGGTCAGGTCGGCTTCTTGATGATAGGCGGCATACAGCATGTTGCCGCTGTACTCTTCGGTGCTGACAGGGACCACACGCCACTTGTCGCGCAGGCTGTATGGAGACATATTCTCCTTTGGCTCAAATACCTCGTCCAGCTTGCAGAAAAACAACTCTTTTCTCTCTTGGCTCATTGACATGTCCTCCTTGAAATGACAGAACGTGTTTGGCTTAGGCTCGGCCTCTTTACGAAAAGTATAACATTTTGTTCCGAAACAGTCAAGTTTTTTTGAATTGTCTCTTTACTTATTCCGCATTTGGAGATATAATGGTTACATTAAGGAATCCGGGTAACAGGCGTTCCGTCAAATTCAAATGATAAAGGAGCAGACTATGTTTCAGAAATTAGGACTTCAGCTTTATACGGTCAGAGATTACATGAACGATGAGGCATCGATCGACGAGACCTTTGCCCGTCTGGTCAAAATGGGCTATACCGAGGGACAGACCGCAGGGTCGAACGTGGAGCTGCCGGCGTTTGCCGAGCTTGCGAAAAAGCACGGAATGAGCATCGTGGGCACCCACTATGATTTCAATAAGATCGTGAACGACCCCAAGGCGACCATGGCGCTTCACGATAAGCTCGGCACCAAGAACGTCGGTATCGGCGGCATGCCCGGGGATGCGCGACACAGCTATGACGGCTTGATGAAGTTTATTGAGACCTTCAACAAGAGCGCCGAGCTCTACGCGAAGGAGGGCTACAAGCTCACCTATCACAACCATTCCTTCGAGTTTGTCAAGGTAAAGGACAACAAGACGATGATGGATTACCTCGTCGCGGAGCTGGATCCGCAGAACATCTCCTTCGTGCTCGATACCTGCTGGGTCGCCCACGGCGGCGCGGACGTCCGCTTCTGGCTGGAAAAGCTGGCGGGAAGAATTGACATCCTCCACCTGAAGGATATCGAGCCTTACTTCAACGAGAACAAGAAGATCACCCAGGGTTATACCGAGATCGGTAACGGCAACATCTGGTGGGACGGCGTTCTGGATGTAGCCGAGAAGATCGGTGTCAAGCACTATGTGGTAGAGCAGGACGGCCGTTGGATCGACGGCGACCCCTTCAAGTCCCTGCAGGTCAGCAGAGAGTATCTGGCGAAGTATATGGCGTGACCGTCGGGAAGGTCCCACGGCGTCACCTTTGCAAAAGTCCGCCCCGGCGGACGGTAGAGATCCCCCCGCGGCAGGTCAAATGCCTACCGCGGGGGGGATCTTATTTTTATGGGATGCTCTGCAAATTTTTGCTTCGCACGCTTGGATGGTGGCTTATTGGGTGTTTTCGTCCCAAGCTGTTCCTGCTTTCTCACACATCTCCTCAATATACTCCCTTCGGATCAGCGTTTCCAACCACGTCTTCGGGATCGACTCATAGCCGTACAGCGCGCCTGCCAGCGCACCGGCGACAGCGGCGGTGGTGTCAGTATCGTCGCCGAGGTTGACGGCACGGAGGACGCAGTCACGGTAGCTGTCGGTGGTGAGCAGGCACCAAAGGGCGGCTTCGAGGGTATCGACGACGTAACCGGTGCTGCGGATCCCGTCGGTTGGCAGGAGGGCAAGGCTCGGATCGAACAGCCGCACGTAGTGGTGCAGCTCGTTGCTGTTCCGGTATCGCTCACGTGCGGCTTGCAGTGCGGGGAAGACCGCTTCCTTGCGCGGGTCATCCAGCAGGGCGAGCAGGATGCGGGTAAAGACTCTGCACGCCAATCGGGAGCGCTCGTGGGTATGGGTCAGTGCGGAGGCATCGTCGATGATGTTGTCAAGATCGGGGCGCAGCGTGGGACGCGCCCAGAACATCAGCGCGAAGGGGTGAATGCGCATCAGCGAGCCGTTGCCGTTGGCATATTCGCCGTCCATACCGCAGGCGGTGGGGGCAAGGGTGGGGGCGGTGATGTGCTTGTGAATGGCGTCGAGGCAGGTCCTGCCGATATCGAACATCTCGTCCGTGGGGGTGTAGGCACCGTCGCAAGCCCAATTTGTGAAGTGATCCATGATCTCGCCCATATCGATCTTCCCCTCGGACAGACTGTCCAGCGCGGCAAGTGACATGCTCGTGTCATCCGACCACGCCCCCGCGGGAACGGGATAGGAACCGAAGCCGCGCATATCGGTCACGGGATCCGCTGCCAATTCCGCGCGGCTGCAAAATTCCACGGGAACGCCCAGCGCGTCACCCACGGCGTGACCGAGCATGACGGCTTTGATCTTCTGTACCTTTTCCTCTGTCATTTTGTCTTGTCATCCTCCTTCAGATATTCTTCAAGATCGATCTTGTCGGCGCAGCCGCACCGAATGCCCGTGATCGCCTCGCTCATGGCGCAGTAGCTTTTCGTCACGCCCTCGCGGGTCTGGCGGTAATTGGCGGCGCGCTCTCGGCGGATGCCGATGTTCTCCGCTGTTTCCACCGCGTCGATGTTGGCGGCGAGGAAGATGAATTCCCAGCCGTATTTCTCGGTCTGCCGACGGATCTTTGCCTTGATCTCGGCACTTGAATAGCGGTGGCTGGCGTTCTCCATGCCGTCGGTGGTGATGACGAAAACGGTATGCGCGGGTACGTCCTCGGGGCGGGCGTATTTGTGGACGTTGCCGATGTGGTGAATGGCGCCGCCAATGGCGTCGAGCAGGGCAGTGCAACCGCCCACGCAATAATCCTTTCGGGTCATAGGCTCGATCTCGCGGATGTCCACGCGGTCGTGAATGACCTCGCTCTCGTTGTCGAAAAAGACGGTGGAGACGTAGACACGTCCCGCCTGCGCCTTCTGCTTCTCGACGGTGGCGTTAAATCCGCCGACGGTGTCCGCCTCAAAGCCGGACATGGAGCCGCTGCGGTCGATGATGAATACGAGCTCCGTGATATCGTTCGGCGCCGTCTCCGGTCGGATGCCACCGCAATCGGTGATGAACTCTTCATTCTTTTTCATGGTATAAAACCTCCCTTTGCTTTTGTGTCTATAGGATAGCACAAACAAAGGGAGGTTTGGTCGCTCGGCGGGAGACCTTTGCGCAACGGAAGGATCCGTGAGTGATCCGGCGTATCGATTAGCGGGATAGCCACTCGTCCTCCATGCGTTCCGCTTGCTCCCGAGGGAGTTGCTTCAGGTTTTCCTCGGAAAAACGTACGCTTTGGAAACGATGCCCACCGTCCGATCGGTTGATAGAGGTCGCTAATTGTTCGGAAAATGCCGCAACGGTCAGCTCCTCATAGGTTTGCCACAGTTGAGGACTTGATCTGCGCAGACAGTAATGCTCACCGCTCAGACAGACCTGATGCAAAATCTCAAGCTCCTCATCCAGATAATACTTGACGAACACATCCTTGAAAAGCCCGACGTATTCCCAATACAGATCCTTGCAGTGCGAATACTGAAGAGAGCTCAGCGCGTTGTCGATCCCGCTGTAATACCACGCCTGCTTTTCTGCGGGGGCGCGAAAACGCTCCCACAGCTTTGCGCCCAATTGACGGTAGTCGTAGGCAATACTCCTCAAATTGGACAGCTTATCCGCTAAGATCAGTTGCTTGACGCGGAGATCCGCAGAAGGGAGCGTATCAAGGGTATGCTGCTTGCGCTCGTCCCACGTTTTGCTTTTGTCTTCGCTGTTGGCGGCGACAAGATCTGCCGCATCGTCCCCGAAAAGCTCACGGATCTCGTCCGACGTTGTGTCGGTATCCTCTACCGTGTCATGGAGCACGCCCGCGATCAGAAGCTCCGTATCCGCGCGCACGGAATACAGGATCTGCATGACCTCCAGCGGATGCAGGATATACGGAATATCCGTCCCCTTCCGCTTTTGTCCCGCATGGCGCTCGGTGGCGAAGCGGATCGCCCGATTCAACCGATCGTGAGCGGTTTTTAACCGTTCACACCACGCATCATAAAGCTCTGCCGCCTCGCTTTTTGTGATCGGCGAAAAGTAACTCAACATTGTTGAGGACTCAAAATAATCCCAAAAGTCGGATTTGTGATACCATTCCCCTCCATAGCGGTAAAATCCGTACGCTTCATGATCGGAATCGACCACGTACAGCGTGTTTTTGTTGAACAAATGGACCTCTTTGGCGGATCTAATCTCATTTGCGGAAAACTCTTTTTTCATAAGTGCATTTCCTTTCGTTTTTCTTGCATATACAGCATATCACAGATGCGTGTCAAAAGGTCGCTTTTTGAGGGACTTCAGAGATTGCCCAGCAGGTTTTGATCAAACTCAAACAGAGCCTCGTTGATCTCAAAAATATCGTAATTCCCGTTATGGATAAAATAACGGATGATTTTATCGAATGTGCTACTTCTCGAAAGCGTGAATCCGAGGGTTGCCAAAAGCTCTTGGGTCTGATCCAGATCCAGACGCAGAGAGATGGCAAAGGCGATGGCTGTCTGCTTGGAGGGACGGTAGCCCTTGCCACTTTTGATTTTTGAGAAGGTTCGCTTATCTACATTCGCTCTCTTGTAGCACTCCACATCTGTCATGCCGCTTTTGTCGATGAGATCAAAGAGCATTTCCCGAAAGCTCTTATCGCGGTGCTTCAGATATTCCCGAAGCGATTCTCCTGCTATGGGTGTGGATATGATTTCACTCAGGACGACCGTCTGCGAGCGCTGCAGCATATCGTCGGCTTTATTGATCCCTTCCTCGATATACCAATCGCTGTCTGCCTCATCGATGTCATCCTTGCCGGCCTCGTCCATGATGAAATGAAGAATATCATGGAACAGCTTCTGACTGAAGGTATACGATTCCCGATCGAAGACGCAGAGGTAGACGGTCAGCTCGTGGTCCCGCAAAAATTCGGCGATCGTCTGAATGGCGAATTTCAGCACCTGATCCTTAGGGTAGCCGTAAACGCCCGAGCTGATGAGCGGGAAGGCGACCGAGCGGCATCCGTGCCTGACCGCCAGCTTCAGCGACTCGACGTAGCAGGAGCGCAAAAGGACGCTCTCTCCCTGCAAGCCCCCGTACCATCTTGGCCCCGAGGTGTGAATGACGTACTTACAGGGCAGGGCATAGCCGCCCGTGATGACTGCCTGACCGAGCCCCAGCGGTGGCAGCTTGGCACATTCCTCGTCCAGCGCCGGACCCGCGGCGGTATGAATGGCGAGATCCACGCCGCTGTAGCCGACCATTTCCCCGTTGGTGGTATTGACAATGGCATCCACCCGCATTTTGGTGATATCCTGTCGGATGATCTGCAATGGCATGATCGGGCACCTCACTTCCTTTTTTTGATTATTATAGTATAATTTGCGAATCGTGTCAAGGTTTGCGCGGCGGAGAGGTTTTTTCCTTGCGGAAATCCCGCGGGGAGATGCCGCAGCGTTTGAGAAACTGGCGGTTGAAGGTGGAAAGGCAGGGGAAGCCGCAACGCTCGGAGATATCGAGGACGGTGAGATCGGTCTCAGTGAGCAGCTGCTCCGCCATCATAAGGCGGATGGCGGCGACGTAGACCATGGGGGATTGCCCCGTGACGATGAGAAAATTGCGCCGCAGGGTGGATTCGCTCAAATGGCAGATCTCAGCCAACTGCGGGGCGGTGAGCGGCTCCTGATAACGAGTAGCGATGGCATGGATGGCGGGGAGGATGCTTTGACGCGCCTTTTCATCGGCGGAAATGTTGCTTCGGGTAAAGACGTTCAGCTTGTCAAAGAAGGCGGCGCAGAGGTGACGGTAGAGGGAAAGACCTCCTGCCTCACCCTTTGAGATCTCTTCGCTCATCATGCGGAAAAGCTCATTGCAATCCCGATCGGGGACGATGACCTCGTGAGCGGGAAGCTCCAATCCGAGCGCCTCGGCATCCAGCCAGACGTACTCCCAAAGGCTGTTGCGTTCCACGGGGCTTTGGGCGATGTGGTGCATGCCGGCAGGAAAGAAAATGACCGTGCCCGCGGTGAAGGGATAGACGCGGTCCTCGACGAAGAAGATACCGTCGCCCTTGAGACACCGCCCGCATTCGGGATAATTATGGTAGTGCAGGTCCTGCTTGGTGCGCCACGATTGCTTGTAGTGGGTATATCGGCTGAAAAAGGGTTGATAGATCTTCTCCTGATAGTAGATCGCCCCGGCGTGTCCGTCCGATAAAATATTTTTTCTGTCTTTTTCTGAATTTGACTGAATTTGCATAGTTTCATCCCTGTTTGCGTGGTTTTATTGGCGTTTTGTTGCTATAATGATAGCACAATCCATGGGAAAAAGCAAGAGCTTTGACGAGATCCCGTGGTGAAAGGAGAGTTGATCATGAAAGCTACAAGATCGATCGCGTGGATTCTGCTGGCAGTGATGCTGACACTGTCGGTACTGTCCTGCGGAAAAACGGAGGATGGGGAAGTGACGACAGCCGCCACTTCCACGGCGGTGACTACCACCGCAGAAGCCACGTCGGACACGTCCGCCACGGAGACGGCAGCCCCCGAAGCGGTTGCTCCCGCCCTGCCCGACGCGGATTATAAGAAAGAGGATTTTATCATCCTCGTCAACGCCAACACCAACGATTACCGCTCGGTGGAGTTTGCGGCGACCGAGATCACGGGTTCCGTGGTCAACGACGCCGTTTATACCCGCAACGTTGCCATTGAGGATCGCTACAACGTGGAACTGGTCGAGCTGGTGACCAAGAGCGAGGCAAAGGCGCTGGAGACCAGCGTGTTGGCATCGGTCCACACCTATGACTTTGCCCTCCTTCGCTTGATGGATGCGGGCGGTCTGGCGCTGAAAGGGCTTCTGATGGACCTGAACACCGTACCCAATCTGTATCTTGAAGGGGCGTGGTGGGATCAGAACGCCGTGTCCGATCTCTCGCTTGCCAACCGTCTTTACATGGTGACGGGAGACATGAACATCAACGATAAGGACATGACGTGGTGTATGTTCTTCGACAAGGGGCTGGCAGAGGAGCACGGTCTGCCCGATCTGTACGCTTTGGCGTCGAACAAGGAGTGGACCTTTGAGAAGTTTGGCACGCTTTGTCAGAACGTCAGCGCAGACCTGAACGGTGACGGCGTGTACGACGACAACGACCGCTACGGGCACGTGACCGTATACGCCCGCTCGACCATTGCTTATATGTACTCCATGGACGCCATGATCTTCGTCAAGGACGAAAACGATCTGCCCGTGCTCACCGAGCAAAACGATAAGCTGTTCGACGCTTACGAGGTGGCGCGCAGTCTCTTCTTTACCGACAACGTCTGCCACGATATAGAGACCATGCCCACCAACGGCTACGCCAACCGCTGGCGCAGAAGCGAGGCGATGTTTGGCAACAAGCAGATCCTCTTCTATGCCGAGGCCATGCAGAATGCCGAGCGCTTCCGCAACTTCAGCAATGATTTCGGCATCCTGCCGATTCCTTCCGCCGAGGAAGGCGTGTACGGCAAGCACATGGTCTGGAGAGAGTCTTACGTGACGGTAGCACCCCTGACGCTGGGGGGCTCGGCTGAATTGACCGACCGCGCGGGTCTGCTTCTCGAAGCCATTCAGCGCGAATCCACGGATACCATTCTGCCCGCATATTACGAGACGGCGCTGAAATCCAAATTCTCCCGTGACGATAGCTCCTCGGATATGATCGATATCATTTTTGCCAACCGCTATTACGATATCGGCGCTTATTACGATTGGGGCGATATGACCGATGCGTGGATGTCACAGGGGAAGGCGGGCAACGAGTCGGTTGCCTCTGCCATCAAGGCACAGCGGAAGGTGACCGAGCGGGCGCTGAAGGAATGCGTTGCCGCGCTGACGGGAGGTACCACATGACACAAAAGATCCCTTTCTTTCTCTTTGGTATGGGAGACAGACCCAAGCTGATCTACCGCGACGGCGTTCTGTACGCCTATCCGACCTACGAGGAGCTGTACCGCTGGCAGGTCAGGGAAGAGACCGTTTTGCCCGCCGAGTATACCGTGATCCTTGCCACCGAGGCGGGGGAGGTCCGCGTGAGCGAGGATGCGCGGGGCGTGTGGCTGACGCAGGGCGGTGAGACGAGGTGCCTTGCGGCGAGCGCGCTTCGTCTGCCCTCGTTTGCGGGGCATCCCCATCGGGACGTGCTTCGTATTCTGCACCATGAGATCCTGATCAATATCATCGACGGTCAGCCCGTCCCCAACTTCTTCGTATACCCCAAGGCGTGGTATCGTGACGGGGCGATGATGGCAATGGTGCTGGAGCAGACGGGCAATCTGCATCTGATCCGCGACTGGGCGCAAAGCCTTGACGATCTTTACGACCGCAACAACAAGGGCAACGAGGAAGCGGACAATCTCGGTCAGCTTCTCTACATTCTGGCGGTTCTGGGGCTGAAGGATCACCCGCTGATCCCCGCCGCCATTGCCGAGGCGAACCGTCGGCTGGAGGGCGGCGTGCTGACCGGCTCGACCGACTACGCGCCCCATCCCATCTATCAGACCAAGTGGCTGAAGCTGGGGTTGGAGGCTCTTGGGGAGGACAGCAGCCATCTGCGTATCCCTGCCGTGAAGGACTCCTACGAGGCGATCTTCTGGATGGACGGCTACACCATGCCGCCTGCCGATGACGCCTACCACGCCAAATACCCCTATCTGTGGTGGGCGAGAAAGCACACCATGCGGCAGGAGGTCGATCCCGTCTATTTCGTGCCGACCTACCCCATCTCCTCCGAAACGCGCGCCAGCGAGGCGGATTATGAGAAGCTGCGCCGTCTCTTCCCCGATTATGCCGATGAGCGCCACGCCGCGCCCCACACGTGGCACGCGGCGGAGATGTTCCTCTATCTGACCGACCTGTATGGGAAAGGAGATCGCTGATGCCGGGATATGCCAATTGGAAACAGTTATTTGATGAAGAGCTTTTGCAGATGCGGGAGGAGGGGTATGATCTGAGCGGTCTGCCCGTCTACGGCGGCGACCGTTCGGTGCTGTTGCCCTTCCCCGGCTGTGAGACACCCGAGACGGACGGAGAGGTATGGGAAAAGGCTTACGAGCAGCTGGCAAGCCGCCTTTCTCAGCCTTTGCGAGAGGATTATCCATATGTAGAACCCAATGGTTTTGAGGAGATCCTCGCCGCCGCGGCACCCATGCCCGCGCTCACGCCGCTTGCCGATGAGGAATATGCCGACCGCCTCCGCGGCGCCGTCTACGGTCGTTTTGCCGCCGTGATCCTGGGCAAGCCGTTGGAGATGGGCATGAAGGCGAAGGACGTCCGCGCGTATCTGGAGGGCGCCAACGCCTGGCCGCTTTGCGATTTCGTTCCCGCCACCTCACCGGGAATGGGGAAGAGCGCCCGAAAGGATTGTCTCCCCAGCACCAAGGGCAATATTCAATACGCGCAGAGCGACGACGATATCCATTATACCCTCCTTGCCCTGTTGCTTGCCGAGCGGTACGGCTTGGATTTCAAGCCCGAGCACGTCGGCAAAAATTGGATGGATAACATCCCCTATCATTGGTGCTGGTGCGCCTCCCGTCAGGCGTATTACCATATGGTCAATCAGGTGCCGGTCGAGCAGATCCCAACGCGGCTTAACCCATGGCGCGAGTGCATCGACGGGCAGATCCGCACCGATCTGTGGGGCTATATCTCGCCGGGGGATCTGCGTCGGGCGGCGTTGGGTGCCTACCGTGATTGCGCCTTTTCGCTGGTGAAAAACGGCGTCTACGGCGGAATGTTCACGGCAGGCTGTGTCGCCGCCGCCATGACGGCGGCTCCCACGGTGGATACGGTCCTTGACGGCGGTCTTGCCGTCATTCCGCAAACGAGCCGTCTTGCCGAGGCGGTGAGGCTGGTGCGCGCGTGGTACCGCGAGACGCCCGACCGCGACGCCGTCTGTGCGCGCATCATGGCGCGCTTTGGGCATCTGCCCTTTGCGGGGACGGTCAACAATATGGCGATCGTCGTGCTTGCCATTCTCGACGGCGGGCTGGACTACAGCCGTACCGTCACCTCCGCCGTCTGCTGCGGTCTGGATACCGACTGTAACGCAGGCACTGCCGGAAGCATCGTCGGTGCCGCTGTCGGCATCGGCGGCGTGGAGGAGCGTTGGTACGCGCCTCTCAACGATACTGCCAAGACCGCGGTGGCGTCGGTCGGGGAGATCAGGATCTCCGAGATCGTGCGGCGGATCGCGGCGGTCCGCGAGAAGGTGGATCGGGCAGAGTGAGCCTTGCCACGCAGGATAGCGCAAAAAAGTCATCACGGATCTCGGTTCGTGATGACTTTTTGCGTTGGTACGTGATAGGATCTTTGGGTTTTTCCTGAAATATCATTGCAATTTGATCCAAAAAGTAATATAATGAACTTGCGCGATGACGCCAAGTGATTTTGTGAGGTACGGTATGATTGCAAGCTATAAGAAACTTTTCAAATTGCTCGTGGACCGCGAGATGAGGAGTGGGGAGCTTGCTGAAAAAGCAGGCATCAGCACGGCAACGCTCTCGAAGATGAGGAAGGACGGCGCGACGGTGTCGAGTGACGTGCTTGTAAAGATCTGCACCGTGCTTGATTGTACGTTCGATGATATTGTTGAGATCATTCCGGATCACACGTAACTGTTTCCGGGTGAAAGGATACGAGTAAAAAAGCGAGGTTTATCGGGATGAGTATATTGAAGAAGCTGTACGGTCAAAGCAAAATATGGTTTGCCGTGGCGTGGATCGTTGCTTACTGCGTGCTGATGTCCGTGGGCGACGCGCTTTCCGCGGCGCTCGGCGTTGAGAAATCTGCCACGCTCGGCATCGGACTTCTGCTTTCGGCGGTTCTTTTGCTGTTTTTGAAGAAAAACGGGCTGTGTTCGGCGTACGGGCTTTGCGCGCCCAAGACTTCGGCGAGGTCGATGCTCTGCTACGTGCCCATCCTCGTCATGCTGAGCGCCAATCTTTGGTACGGCGTCACCGTGAAGTACGGCGTGATTGAAACCGTGCTGTATATTCTTGCGATGCTTTGCGTCGGGTTTCTGGAGGAGATCATTTTCCGCGGGCTGCTCTTTGAGGCGATGCGGAAGGAGAGTGTAAAGGCTGCCATCATCGTTTCAAGCGTGACCTTCGGCATCGGGCATATCATTAATCTGATCAACGGCTCGGGGGCGGAGCTGCTGCCGAATCTTTTGCAGGTGGTATACGCCACGGCGGCGGGATTTATGTTCGTGATGATGTATTACAAGTCCCAAAGCCTGCTCGTCTGTATCGCCGCCCACGGCGTTTTCAACGCGCTGAGCGTCTTTGCCGACGAGGCGGGCGCAACAGACGGGACGCGGATGCTCAGCGCCCTTTTGCTGACCGTGATCACAGGGTCTTATGCCCTCTGTCTCGCGCTTTCGATGAAAGGAGCCAAACGCGGAAAGGCTGTTTCGCAATGAGGGCGGGGCGCAGGCGGCAAGGTGATCAGCGGCAGGACATGCGTGGGGACCAAGGAGCGTAAAAAGATTAAGCCGGTGATCGCAGCTTGCGATCACCGGCTTGAATGGTGTTTTTCGTGCAAAACGTGGGAGCCTCTGTTTGGGTCAGAGTCAAAGCTTTACCCACAGAGCGGGTACAACGCCTCTGTAAGTGAAATTTGCGTTGATGTAAGAATCCACGGCGCCTGTGTTCATCACGCCGCGCACCTTGAAGATCGCCACGATGGGGTCGGGGGACGGGGAACGTAGCCACCAGGAGTTACCGCCGTCTGCTTCAACGTATAAGCCCTGTGCTTTTGCGTAAGCGGTGCCTTCCTTGATGCGAGCCTCCTTGACCTCCAGACCGTGCTGATCGTTGACGGCTTCCATATATGATAGCAGGAAGACCTTGTCCGTTGTATCGGCACAGGCATGCGGATTTTGCAGATATCCCGTGCTGGCTACGCTGTTATCCACGGTGGTGTCGAGTATTTTGCTCTGTTCGTCGGCGGTGAACGCCGTATTCAGAAAGCTTGCGTTGAGCCAGTCACGTATGGAGCTTCGGGAGTAGTCGTTGTGATATGTACCGTCGCTGTCGTTGTAGTCGAATTCTTGGCAGTCCAATATGGCGTCGCAGAGAATGAGCGAGGCGCCGTCGGCGTTTTCTTTCAATACCGTCCAGGAGATCGGCGCATATTTGAACCAATATACCGTTCCCGTCAGATAGCCGTTGTCATCCTGGTAGCTCGTTCCCGCGGCGGACGATCTTAATACGTATGTGGGGCGATATGCGGCAAAGAATATACCACGGTACCGCTCTCCTTCTTCGGTGATATCAATATACCACATGTAATCTCTCTCGGTCTTATCCGTGCTGTTCTCTTTATACTTGTAATAATACTTGAAGGAAGTCCAGCTTTTCGGGTCTGCCTTGGTGGGAAGCGCGCCCGCACGGGCGGTGAGCGTAGCTTTTAATGCGGCGTCTGTTACCTCCGATTGAGGGTAGGAGCCAAAGGTTATCTTTTGAATCGCCATTTCAACTTTTTCACATGCCGTGCTTTCGGGTTGGTCATAGCTGCCCTCGGGAGATTGGTCGGTTTCCTCGGAGGGGGCGGCGGGATCTGTATGGTTTTGATCGGTATTGGCGGGGTCGTCCTTCGGCGTCATCGGCTTTCCGCAGGAACACACGGTGCCTGCGATCATGAAAACGGACAGGATCAGAGCCAAGGTTTTTTTCATGGAGAAGCCCTCCTTTAAAAGTCTTTTGTTTTGAGGATGCTGAGAGATGTTCTGCTTGGACGGTAAAAAAACGCCCCGCAAATTGCTTTGTCGGGACAGAAAGATCCGGCGGTGCATATGCTTTTCCTCGTCATTGGTCTGATTGCATTATAGCACAGCGCTCACTTTTTGTCAATGCGTTTTTTGGTTTGAGTGCCGCTCTGTGACGGCAAGTGGCTTCGGCAGAGCGGTTGACAAGCGGAGACAAATGTGCTACAATAAGTCGACACGTGTTTTTTTCTTTGGGAGGATATTATGAAGAAAATTATGTTGCTCGCTCTTGCTCTTGTGACGGTATTGGCGGGCTGTGCGACACCCATATCCAAGCGGACTGATTCCGCTTCCGCAAGCGGAGCCGGGGTATCGCAGACGGAAGCTACATCCGCCCCCGGAGGTTCCGGGCAAGAGTCTTTGAGCGAAGAAGACGGTGCCGCCGAGAAGCTTTATTTTACCGATGCAGACGGAAAGGCTGTTTTTCATATCGTGTATCCCGAAACGACGATCGAGATCATTCACGATGCCGCGGAGGTGCTCAGATGTGCGCTTTATGAAGCAACGGGAGCTGATTTCCAAAAGCATTCCGACGCGGCGGCTGCTGCCGACGGTGCTTATGAGATACTGATCGGCGACACGAATCGCGCCCAGTCCGAGCACACGCTTGCACAAAGGGAATATTCGATCCGCGTGGATGGCAACAAGATCGTGATCGTGGGCGGAAGCGAGTATGCTACGGCGGTTGCGGTCAGCGAATTCAAGCGCCTTTTCTCCCAAGCGGCGCCTTACGTAACAAGGGACCTTTCCGTTCGGTCAAGCGCGGATACCGTTTACCGTGTTGCGGTCTCCAACAGCGGGGACTCTTCGGTAGAGGTGTATGATATTACGCCCTTTGACAGTGAGCCGACGCTTGTAAAGCGTTTTCTGAATGTGGGCGCGACGGGCATCAATTTCCGCTCGACCGAGAAATACGGAGACGTGATGGTCTGTGCATCGGGCAGGACCGCCAAGGTGATCGATTACGATACGGGGGAGGAGATCTGGAAAAAAACAGATGTTCCCGGCGGCGCTCACGGCGCGGAATTGTTGCCGAACGGTGTTGTCGCGGTCGCGTCCAGCTCCTCGGGTACGGTCAGCTTCTTCCATATGAACGGTACGGCGAAGAAGGTGATGCCGCTTGAGGATGCGCACGCGGTGCTGTGGGATCCCGAGTATCAGGTCGTATGGGCGGCGGGCTATACCGAAATACGCGCCTATCAGGTGACTGTGAGCGATTCGGGAGCGATCACCGTGACCGAGGATCAAAGCAAGAGATCTCCGTTCAAAAATACGGGCGGACACGATCTGGCACCGGTGTATTACGACAAGGATAAGATGTGGTTCTCGGCATTCAGTAAGATATACGTGTTCGATAAGACCACGCAGACGTACAGCGAAGAGATCCCCGGAGATCACGGCATTGTGGGCGTCAGACGCGTGAAGGGACTCGGAAACTTCCCGGACGGCTCCATGATCACCACGTATCCCGATGAGGCACCCACCTCGCTCCAGACCTGGACCACCGAGAAATTGAACTTCTACTTCATGTATGAAGGAAAGCTGTATTATACGCCGGTGTATACCCCGAATATGCACTATTATAAGATCCGTATCGTTTGTACAGACTATCAGTGATCCGCGTTATAAAGCCTACAGAGCGGGCATAAAAGGGCTTTGCTCCAAGACCGTTTTTGCTCTGTGAAAAAAAGGTGCTGTCATGCGCTCCGCAGGATCTTGCAAAACGGAATCATTCGTCAGATCCTGTTTGTCGGTACGATGACATATCCGTGCAATGATCCATCAGAACTGCCGCCGAAAACAAAGCGTTTTCGGCGGCAGCTTTTTGATATTCCGATCACAACGGAGCGGAAAAGCGTGTGTGTATCATTTCCGTTTTGCCTTCCCGCGGTGCGGTGTTACGGCACGTCGTCCAATTGATCCATCAGATTCCCAATCTTGTTCTTGGTCATTTTATCCACGATCCGGATGGTCGAGCCGAGGTTGTTTGCCTTGGGCTTGAACACGATCTCCATCAGTATGTTGCCGACCTCATTCTGCCATACGACAACACCGAAGTCGAAGCAAATGCCGTCGAATACATATCCGAGCATTTCCATGGACTGTTCATCGCGGGCAGCTTTCGCCTGCAGGATGACCTCCTTGTACTGCGGGATGATGTGTTGCTGAGAATAGAATGCCATTGCCTCAAGCAGAATACCGATGTTTTCTGCGCGCGCGTCGTCGAATGAGCGGGGCAGGGTAGCGATCTCGCCGATGTTGGTCTGCGAGTAATACTTCTCCTGCTGTTCGTCGTATTTCGGCTGAGGAAGGATGCCGTAGAGAATATCGCTGCCGCGCAGTTTGGTGTTGATCTTGTGGATGGATGTGGTGTTGAAGAGGCACTTGCCGTCCGTGAATTTGACGTTGGCGCTCTCGCTGTCCACATCCGCCTGGTCATTGTAGAAGACATATGGATCGGCGGTGACTTTGTCAAGCAGCTTTTGCATGAAATTGACGGCGCGATCGTCAGCGGTCAGCGTGAAATAAGGCGCGCCATCCTCCCCAATGCGGACATACTGGATATCGGCACCGTTGATCAGACCGTTAAAAAAGCTCTTGACCGAACCTTGCGAGCCGAATCGGTCGGCGGTGTCCATGGTTCCGTCACCGTTCAAATCTGCGGTGCCCTTGGCAGCGATCTCAAAGAACTTATCCGTCGTCCACTTGCCCTCGCGCACCAGCGCATAGGGATCGTCGGCGATCTTCAACTCACTGTAGATGTCCTTGTTGAACACCATGCAGGAGGAGCCGGAGGCATAGCTGAGCGAGAAGTTACCCGCGATGGCGATCTGTTTGTTGCCAATGCAGAAAATGCCGGTTGCGGCGGGATTCCAATAGTCTGCGTCCAGACTGAGCTTGGGAATATTGTTGAAATCCGCCAGCAGGTGGAGGTTGGAGAGTACGCGGATACCGTACTGCATGTAGATGTCGTAGGTGTTGTCGCCCGACATGACCTCCTTTTGAATCATATCCTCGACCTTTTCGATGCTTGTGACGTTAATGGTCGCGTTGAAACGGTCCTCAATGATGGTATTGCGCTCGTAGATCGCGTCATTGACCAGTTCACCGTTGACCTCCTTGGCGTCCAACTGGGTTTCTGCCCAGGTCAGCCACGAGGTGTCGTGGTGAACGATATTGAGCGAGAAGCCGTCCATGTTTTTGTTGGGCAGACCGTCGGTCGGAGCCGGGTCCTCGAGCGCGGTATCGGCGGCGGTCGTCGTATCGTTTTCCGTTGCCTGTGCGGCGGTGGTGCTCAGCGTTGTGCCATCGGCGGCGGTATCGGATTTTCCGCATGCGGCGGTTGCCAGCAGCATCAGTGTTGCCAGAAGCATGCATAGCCATTTTTTCATAAAGGTATCCTCCTTGTTGTTGATATGACCTCCTTTATTATAGCACGGTTATCGTGAAAAGCAATGATAAATGTGAGAATTTTTTTGAGTTTGCAGAATCCCCAACCTGAGCGGTTCGTTCGATGACGAAATACGCCGCAACCGTATTTTTGCCTTGACGCCCCGATCATATCATGCTAAAATAAGATTGTACCGTATTTTTGTTTTGGTGATCAATCGCCGTATGTGAAAAGAGGGCTTGAAGAGAGATCACGTCTCTTTCCAAAGAGTATTCCTGCATTTGGATGAATCGGGTCCCGTCGGGCAGAAAAAGCAACGGGGGGCTGAACGAGACGTATTTTATTCCGGCTATCCGGGGATATACGTTGAACGTGATGTGAGGGAACAGCCGAGTTCACGGCTGACGCAATTGCCGCTTATATGGGGGAAATATGAACCAATACCTAAAAAATCTGAACAAGATCGAGTTTGTCGTGACCTATGCCTGCACCGGGCGGTGCAAGCACTGCTCCGAGGGGGATCACACGTCCTGCGGTGCGCATATCGATCCCGGGGTTGCCGCGGATGCGGTGCGGAAGATCGCGTCGGCGTATGATATCCAAACGGTGATGACCTTTGGCGGCGAACCGCTGCTGTTCTCGGACGTCGTCTGTGCCATCATGGAAGCTGCCGGAGAACGGAATATTCCGAAACGGCAGGTCATTACCAACGGCTATTTTTCCAAGGATGCCCAAAAGATCCGCGAGGTCGCAAAGCGGCTTGCCGTGTGCGGCGTGAACGATCTGCTCTTGTCGGTGGATGCCTTTCATCAGGAAACGATACCGCTCCGCGTGGTGAAGCAGTTCGCCGCAGAAGCAAAGGCGTGCGGCATCCCGATCCGCCTTCAGCCCGCGTGGCTCGGGAGCGCGGCGGATGATAATCCATACAACCGAAAAACGCGGGAGATCCTCGCCGGCTTTGCTGATATGGGCATCTCCGTAAACGAGGGAAACGTCATTTTCCCCGAGGGAAACGCGCTGAAATATCTCGCGGCGTATTTCACGGATGAGCTGCCCGTAAATCCGTACGCGGAGGATCCACGCGACGTGCGGTGTGTGTCCTTCGAGCCGAATGGCGGCGTTCTCGGCGGAAACGTATACGAGCGAGATATCATGGAGATCCTGAGAGACTATGCGCCGTAAAAAGCCGACGTGAGCGTTCCTTTATGGAGGATAGCATGAGTAAAAAACGTACTGTTATAAAAATCAAGCCAACACCGCTTGAGGGGGGGCGCTGAAAACAGCATTGTCAATATCAGCGATTCTTGTGCCATAGAAACGGGAAGGCAGAGAAGAATTGTATCAAGCGATGGATGTGATCTTTCGTTTTTTGGATAGAACAGCTTACCCATGATGTATGAAGGAGAACTCAAATGATTTTACAAACCAAACGCCTCATTCTGCGCCCGTGGCGCGAGGATGATGCAGAGGATTTATTTACTTACGCAGGTGACCCCGAGGTGGGTCCGCCTGCCGGATGGCAGCCCCATACGAGCGTGGAGAACAGCCGCGAGATCATTCGCACGGTGCTGTCCGCGCCCGAGACTTATGCCGTTTGTCTCAAGGAAACGGGCAAACCGATCGGCAGCATCGGCTTTCACCGCAACGACCTTGCCCAAGCGGACGATGAATACGAGCTTGGCTATTGGATCGGCAAGCCCTTCTGGGGGCAGGGGCTGATCCCCGAAGCCTCGCGCGAGATGCTTCGCTACGCGTTCGAGGATCTCGGCATGAGGCGCATCTGGTGCGGCTATTACGACGGCAACGAGAAAAGCCGCCGCGTGCAGGAAAAGCTGGGATTCGTCTATCAGCAGCGGACCGAGGGGATTGAAGTGAGGCAGATGAATGAAATTCGCACGGGGCACTCCAATCTCATGACGAGGGAGCGCTGGCAAAAGGTCGGGCTCTTCCGTCAGCAGAAAAGCTTACTCGATACCTTCCGGGAGAACGGCGCGATCTCCGAGGCACAGTACGACAAGAGCTTCGGCGACTTGTGCGATCTGATGGAGATGCACGGTGTGGAATAAAATACGGGGAAGCGAACCTGCCGGAGAGCCGATGCGCGATCCGATATTCCTTGCATGGATGAAAGAAGATACGCGAAGAACCTTCGGAACAGAATGAAAGAAAAAGTCTCCAAATCAAGCGATTTGGGGACTTTTTTGCGGAGAAGGCGGAGACCGTGTCATGTGCGCCGCTCTCCGCAAGATAGCTTTATTCTGTAAATACTTTTTTGACAGCCTCAGGATATCCTATCCGTAACCGTAAAGATCGTTCGGCCGCCAATCATCGGCTTCGGTCCATTCGTTTCGGGAATTGACCGTGATCCATGGAGCGGATAGGGCAGGGTGCGCGTCGCGGTCAAAGCCGAGCGCGGTTGCGGCATCGGTCACGTGAGCGTGTCTGTGACGTACAGCGCGGGAAATATGAAGCGTTTTTGCGGCGGGTCGCCATGGGGGGACGACAATGATTTTCAATGCCCGACCAAGAAAAATGAGAGAACATCACACGATATTTTGCATGACATTGCGGCGAAAGGCGAGGGGGGAGATTCCTTCCTCTTTTTTCATCAGCCGCGCGAAGTGCGAGGCGGAGGCAAAGCCGCAGGTTTCGGCGATCTCCGTGACGGAGGCATCGGTGGAAAGCAGCAGCTGTTTTGCCTCAAAGAGGCGGCAGGAGATGATATAGGCACGGCAGCCCATGCCTGTTGCCTGTTTGACGAGGCGGTTGAGGTGAACGGGATGGTAATTCAGACGGTGCGCCAATTCCGTATTGGAAAGCGGCTCGCGGCAATGGCGGCGGAGGTAGGCGATCACCGTTTGTGAGGTGTCAGCCCCGGTTGCGGTGCTGTTCTGGATCAGATCGATCAGAAACAGCTTGAGTGTTGCGGAGGCTCTGTCGCGGTAGTAGGGCGGCATTTCGGTCAGAAGGCGGGACAGTTGCATCATGGTACGCTGGGCGGCGTTCCAATCGTTGATCACCAGCGGCACCGTGAGATCGGGATGGACCGCATCCCGGTTCATCTCCTCCGAATTGGGTTGGATGGGGGGATAGGGAACGGTGCGGTCGGCGCGGGTCTGGGTGAAGTCGAAATTGACGGCGGTCAATTGAACCTTGGAGGTATTGGTGAAACGGTAGGGTGTATGGGCGGGAATATAGATCAGACTGCCGGGAAGCAGGGAATGCACGCGGTGGCAAAGGGTCAGCGTGCCCCGCCCGGCGTGAAAATAGAAAATGCGGCAGTCGGGTGTTTGGCGCACCTGATCGGTCATATGATCGAATGTAACCTGACCGGCAAAGCGGACAAACGGGTTGAAAACAGTATCCATGGCATGCTCCGAATGTTTGATTTGTGACAAAAATTGTTTGATTGTTGCTATTATTATATACTGTTTTGTGCTATACTGTCAAGCATGACAGGAGGGATCGGTATGAAAAAATTTACGGTTGGTTTGCCCGTGGTGCCCAACGATGCCTTTACGGAGCAGATCCTCCGGTCCCGCGAGGATATCTCGGAGGTGTATTTTTCCCCTCACGGTGTCAGCGGCGGGCGCGGAAACGTATTTGGAGAGGATCTCTCCCCGTGGGACGGACCGATGCGGCAGATGGCGACGCTGGATCGCTTGCATGCGGCGGGGATCCCCTTGAATGTGCTTTTCAATGCCAATTGCTATGGTGCGGACAGTCTCTCCCGTATCTTTTTTGACCGTTTGGGTGACACGGTGGACGCTCTTGTCTCCCGCTACCGTTTGCGCTCGGTGACGACGACCTCGCCGCTGATCGCGCGCTTTATTCATGCCAACTTTGAGGGGGTCCGTACACGCGCCTCGGTCAATATGTCGGTGGGAACGCCTGAGGGAATGGAATACATCGCCGCCGATTTTGACGGCTTTTACCTGGCGCGGGAGTACAACCGCGATCTCCCACGTATCCGCGCGATGCGTGCCGCCTGCGATCGCATGGGGAAGGAGCTTTACCTGCTCGCCAACAGCGGATGCCTCAACCATTGCTCGGCGCACACCTTCCATGATAATCTCGTGGCGCATGAGAGCGAGATCGTCGGGCGGGACAATGCTTACCGTTTTGAGGGTGTTTGCCATGCCTTTTTGCGGTCGGCGGAGAACCGTGAGCGGTATCTCGCGCGAACCAATTTCATCCGTCCCGAGGACATCGACGCCGTTGCCCCGTATTTTGACGGCATTAAGCTTGCCACCCGCACCTCGCCGATTCCCGGCGTCATTCTGAGCGCCTATCTGCGCGGGCATCACGCGGGGGCGGTGACCTCTCTGCTTGAGCCCGATCACACGGGACTCTTTTTCCCGCAGATTCTCGAAAACAGCCGCATCCCCGCCGATTTCACGGAGCGTGTGCTGCGGTGTGATAAGCAATGTGACCGTTGTGGCTACTGCGCGGACGTCTGCAGAGCCGCTATGATACAACCGGAGGAAAACGTATGCTGACCAGTGACAATATCAAAGCCATCGCCCGCGCGGCAGGGGCGGACAAATGCGGCATCGCGCCCATGTCCCGCTTTCGCGGCGCGCCCGATGAAATGAACCCCCAATTTCTCTTTCCCGATGCCAAGAGCTGTATCGGGTTTGTCTTCCGTATTCCCCGCGGCGTGCAGCGGGGCATTGAGGAGGGAACCCAATTCTATCAATATCCCTCGATGGCATACGGCGGCATCAACGAGATCTTTGCCCCCGCTGTGCTTTATCAGGTGGGAAAATATATTGAATCCGAGGGCTATGAGGCATTTGTCTACCGCAACACGGGCGCGCGCGGCGTCGTTTCGGATATGGACGGCTCTCCCGGCAACACGCTCTCGCCCGAGGAGCAGATCGAGATCAACGAAAACGCCAAGACCTCCACGGCGCATCACCGCACCGTGCAGTTCACCCGCCCCGCGCGAGAGGGCAGTGTGGCGCCCGATCTGCAATTTCAGTTCCGTCTTGCCGCCGTTGCCTGCGGTCTGGGCGAGATCGGTTGGAGCAAGATGCTGTTGACCCCCGAGTTCGGACCGCTTCAGCGTGTGGCATTTCTGTTTACCGATGCCGAGCTGGAATATGACGAGATGTATGACGGTCCCCCGCTGTGCCGCAAGTGCGGTGCCTGCGTGCGCGAATGTCCCGGTGGGTGTATTCCCGCGATCGGCTCGGGACGCTCTGTTACGGTCGATCTGGACGGCAAGAAGTGCGAGTGGGGGGATATCGATATGTGGCGCTGTTACGCCTTTTACACCCATGCGGGGCGATATTACAATCCCTTTGTTCCCAAAGAGGTATTTGACAGGAATGAGGACGGCGCGCTCGATCTGCTGGAGGGGAAGACCGACGTGGCGGATGAAGCGGAGATCATGAAGGTCTATACCGCGCTGCAGAAATATTTCCCCAGCTGGGTCGGCTATAATATGGCGAAA
Source organism: Clostridia bacterium (assembly GCA_017452525.1). Lineage (GTDB taxonomy): Bacteria > Bacillota > Clostridia > Oscillospirales > CAG-272 > RGIG3947. The sequence continues at coordinate 8,855 of JAFTMG010000040.1, read as the reverse complement.
TGCGGCGGCTGCATCCGCGGCTGTGTCAGCATGCTGGAGAAGAAGGGCGGATGCATGGAGGATCGCTTCCATGAACCCCTGCGCACCAAAAAGCCATGGAGGTTGGACAGATGAAAGAGATTACATATCACGGTGAAGGCTACAGCACCGTGCTGACCGCGGGGGAATGGCGCGTGGGTATGCTTCGGTACTCTGACCGCTTTGCCGCACTGACCGGCTGGGAGCGGCACCGTGAGACGCATGAATGCTTCATTCTTCTCTCCGGGCAGGGAAGCATGCTTGTGCGCGGTGAGGACGGCAAGATCGAAAAGACCGAAATGAAACGCAATGCGATCTATGATGTGCTCCCCGGTGAGTGGCATCATATCATCGTCAGCCCCGACGCGACGGTGCTGATCGTAGAGAACGCCGATACCTCGTCGCAGAATACCGACAAATGTCCCGCGGAAGGAGGAGATTGCGGATGCTGACTGCACAAATGATCAAGGATCGCGCCCGTGAGCTGGGCGCCGCCCTCTGCGGCATCGGATCGCTTGCGCTCTTTGAGGGATGCGACCCTCAGCGTGACCCGAAAATGATCCTGCCCGCCGCCAAGTGCATCATCGGGTTTGGCTTTGCCGTGCCGCGGGGATTGTATGAGGCGATGGCGCATGACAGACAGTATTATACCTATACCACCCTCGGTGTCAAATACATCGACGAGCAGTTTGCCGAGATCTTTCTCTTCAAGATGGGCAACATGATCGAGGACGAGGGATACGATGCCTGCCTGCAGCGCACCGTTCCCAATCTCCGTGCCAAGGGGGATAAGAGCACCAATCCCGAGGTGGTCGATACCTTTGAGCTGATCTCCGACCCTGTGGAGGCGGGTAAGCCCGCGCCCGATGTGCTGATCGATTTCGGTACCGCCGCCCGTGCCTGCGGTCTTGGCGAGATGGGCTTGAACGGGAAGATCATCGCCAAGGGTCACGGCCCGTATATGCGCTGGGCATTCATCATTACAGATATGCCGCTGGAGGTCGATCCTCCGCTGACCGAGCCGCTCTGCGACGGTTGCGGCGCCTGCATCGCCGCCTGTCCCGGCAAGGCGATCTCAGAGGAAGGTCTGGACACGTGGCAATGTGCCGTCTATTATAAGGGCGCGCATCGCTCCAATCCCTTTATGACCGAGGATTTTTTGCGGGGGAATCCTGAACGGGAGGCGATCCTGTCGGGTGAGAAGCGCTTTGATGCCGTCTCGGCGCGCGCGCTCTACCCCAAAATGAGATTCCTGCCCAACACGCAGAGCGGATACGCCCCCTGCCTGTGCGGCCGCCGCTGTGATATCGCCTGCTATCATCATCTCAAGGAGGTGGGCAAGATATGAGCCTTCGTGAAGAGATCATCACACTCGCCAAGGAGAACTGGGCGGATCGCGTAGGCTTTGCGCCCGCTTCCCGCTTTGCACCCGATGATCCCATTTTCCGGATCATGCCTTCGACCAAGACGGTCATTTGTCTCGTCTACAAGCTGTTGCGCGGTATGTACCGCGGCATCGAGGAGGGAACGACCTTCTATCAGTATACCACCATGGCGGTGGAAAATATGGAAGAGACGGTCATGCCGATGGCACAGCTGCGGGTGAGCAATTATCTGGAGTCTCTGGGATATACCGCCCTGCCGCAGCGCCGTCATCAGACCGTGATGGCTGAGGAAAACGATACCAATCCCGAGGTTGCCTTTGACGCTGTCTTTCGCGGGCGCACGCAGGAGCCTCAGATGGACTTTTTGAACACCGCCGTTATGTGCGGTGTGGGTGAGCGCAGCTTGCACGGAACGCTGCTGACCGACGAGATGGGGCCCATGGTCCGCTGGTGCTTCATTCTGACCGATGCCGAGATCGAAGCGGACGAGATCGCCGTGCCGCACCTGTGCGACGGATGCCGCGCCTGCGTCAAGGGCTGTCCCGGCCACGCCATCGATGAGAACGGGCAGGTCGATCGCTGGCAGTGCGCTGTCTATTACAACGGAGCAAACGGCTTGCGCAATCCCTTTATGAACCCCGACGCCTTCCCCGATTTTGAGGACCGTCTGCAGATCATCGCGGGTGAGGCGAAGGTTACCCCCGAAACAGCGCGTGAGATCCTGCGCAATATCTATTTTTATCCTCCCGCGCAGCACGCATATCAATGCTCCATCTGCGGCCGCGCTTGTGATATCGAGTGTTACATCCATCTGGAAGAGAAGGGCGTGCTGACAGAAAAGTATCACGATCCCTTCCGCCGCCGCGAGCCGTGGCATTATGAGATCGAGGATTTCAGATTCCCTGAACATAACGAAAAAGAAAAAGAAAAAGGAGAGTGATCCCCCATGAACTGTTTGAAAAAACCGATCGCCGCGCTGTTGGCACTGCTGATCCTGATCGGCACGCTGGTGGCATGCGGTGAGAAAGCACCTGAGCCCGTGCAGACAACGACGGGCAACGCGGAGGCGGTAACCACCGCAACCTCGGCCGCGGAAACCGAGCCTGCCGAGACCGACCGCGCGCATACCAAGGACAATCTGCCCGAGGATCTGAACTTCAACGACGCACCCGTCAGCATCCTCTTCCCCATGAGTGACGGCGGTCAGGCCGACCAGATCGACTTTGCGACCGAGGTCAACGGTGAGGTGGTCAATGACGCAGTATATCAGCGTCAGCTCGCCGTGGAGGACCGTCTCGGTGTCAAGCTGGTGATCTACAGCGACGATTCGGTGACCTCTTGGGTGGATAAGCTGCGCAACGACGTCAAATCGGATACCGGTAGCTACGATATCGTTTACGGCCCTCAGCACAAGACCAATACGCTGATTCTGGAGAATATGTATCTGGATATGTCCGATTCCGCCTACATCGATTTCAATCAGCCCTGGTGGAATAACCAATTTATGGCCGAGGCCGCTGTGGGCGAGCGCCGCTATCTGCTGGCGGGCGATATCTCGCTTTCCATGCTGAGCTATACCAGCTGTATGTATTTCAATAAGGAGACCTTGATGTCGGTCCTCAATCAGAGTGCCGAATCGCTCTATCAGACGGTGCTGGACGGCAAGTGGACGATGGATCTGCTCCACACCTACTGCGAAAATGCCTACAGCGATCTGAACGGCAGCGGTACTGCCGACGCGGCTGACCGCTACGGCATCGGCGTGGTCACGGCATCCACCACCGACCACATGACCATTGACGCGGGTCTGCGCTATACCACCCGCACCGCCGACGGGATTCCGCAATTGGTGAGCGACACCGAGCCGCTGATCCAATATACCGATAAGCTGTATAACCTCTTCTATCAGAATGCCGGCGTGCGTGTCTATGACGCAACGCAGGATAGCCTGCGCGTTACCATTCCCAATAAGCTCATGGCAAATGAGATGGTCTTCATGAGCGGCTATTTCTATTCCGCCTCTCTCCTGAAGGATATGGCTGCCGATTACGGCATTATTCCGTATCCCAAGTTTGATGAGAGCATCGAAAGCTACAGCGCGCTGGCACACGATTCGGCACAGCTGGTCAGCGTGGTGGTCAGCTGTAAGAATGTCGATATGGTTTCGGCAGTTCTTGAGGCACTGGCTGCCGAAAACTACCGTACCGTCACACCCGCATATTATGAGATCGCGCTGAAGACCAAGTATGTCCGCGACGATATCTCGGGTCAGATCATCGACCTGATCCACGAGAGCTCCACTACCGATTTTGCTTATGTTTTCAACAACAGCCTCGGCAAGGTAGGACACACCATGCGCTCTCTGATGAGCTCCCGTACCAATAACTTTACCTCTTTTTGGAAGGCAAACGAACGAGTGGTGCAGAAACGCATGGAAGCATTGCTGGATGCGTTTGGTGCAATTGAATAAGAATTTTCTCCAAGCAGAGGGCTGACGGAAGTATACCGTCAGCCCTCAAAATTTCCATGGGAGAAAACAAAGAAAAGGCTCTCGGAGAAACGCTTCCCGAGAGCCTTTCGGCGGAGAAGGAGGGAATTGTGTCATGTACACAACACCCGATACTGCTTGTTGTAAGCCTATTATGCCGCGATTTTGGAGAAAAACAAGCGATTTTAGGCGTTGAAATCGTATCCAAAAGGGCAGGGAGGGTTTTGGGAAATAAGGTTTACAGTTTGTTTATAGTTTGAATCGACTGATATGAGAGCAACCAACCGATTTTTCCAACTCGGTCAGCTGCTGAAAACGATTTATATTGAAATTGGTATGATACTACTTTCATCGGATTGCTCTATCATCATTAGGGTTTAAGCATAGAAAACGAAAATAAAAATGATATCTTTATTTGTGAATGCCATCGCTTTGGTTGAAATTGTATAAGCTCGTCTACGAACTCTCAGAGGCTGAGGCTGCGGTGTCTCAGGCAGGCTTTAGTGAAGAGCAGGTGCGACAGCTCTTTGGGCAAGCGGAACAGCAGTTGAAAAACGGCACGCTCGCCAACCGCCGCATGGTGGTGGATCGCTTTGTGGACAAGGTTGTGATGTTTCCCGACAGGGTCGAAATTTATTTGAATCCGATCGGGGATATGACAATCAAAGAAGTGGTTGAGAAGGCGTAGTGCTTACAAAAAGATCACCGCAGGGATTACATGAATCTCTGCGGTGATGGTATCTGTGATTGGCATACATTTATATTTGGCTGTTTCATTGCCAACAACAGGTTTTCAATTTGGTTGACTAAACGGTTGACAAAATGAAACAATTTGGTTATAATATAAACAACAATATGTGAAAAGGAGGAGATACAATGGATGTCAAACAAGCAATTGATCTGATTATGAGCAAAAATTATTATTCCGTTAATGATTTGCGCTACAATCAAAAGGTAGGTATTATGCTTTCCAAGGATGAGTTTGATCTTTTTCTGGATATTAAGGATCAGCTTATTGATAAACAGTCTGATTTGTTTAAGTCGCTACCGCTTAAAACATTCAATTCGAAGCATTGTTTTTATGTGGAAGGCTTGTATTTATTAGAAACTTTAAATGAATACTACAGAATTCTCCTGTCTGATTACGAACTGAACCAGAGCTGGCTGTTTACCAGAAACATTGAAGACATGCTGACGTCAAGACTTTTTTCTGAAGTGGAGGGCACACTTAGTGTGGAAAATGTGCCAACGACGCATCGGCGTATTGTGGAGATTGATAAAAGTCAAGATCTGAAAGATCAAAATGATATTATCGTAAAAAATATGTTAACCGCTATGCGGTATATCATAAAAAATAAGCCTGATTTTAATAAAGATAATTTACGTGCACTATACGAAATTTTGAGCAAGGATTGTTTACCAAAGGAATTACAACTAAAAGACGGGGCTTATTACCGCGATGACAGAGTGTATATCGGAGATTTTGAAGGAGCCGATCCTGCTCTTATTGAGTCTTGTATGGATTCCTTGTTCTCCTTTGCTAATAATCCGGAAAATGTTCGGAAGCACGATAGCTTGTTGCCGCATATTTGCCATTACTACATCTTGTATATTCACCCATATTTTGATTATAACGGCAGAACGGCAAGAATGGTTTCTTTTTGGCTGAATTATATTCATGAAATACAGGTAGCACCGTATTTTATGAGCGAAGCCATCAACGAAAGCAAAAACGATTATTATAGGGCTATTACCGATACCAGAAATACAAATAACGATTTGACATATTTTTTGGGTTATATCTTGGAGACATCCATTCAATACAGCTTTGTCTATAAGAACTTGGAAGAGATTCGGAAGGAATTGTCTAAAACGGGCGATACGTTGACCTCAACCGAGTGGGTATATGTAAAAAAAATTTTGGTTCATAATTCCGAGGACTTTTTTAATTACAAGATGTTTTTGAAATATATTAATGCAACGATGTCTAAACAGGGTGCGATGAAAACTTTGAATAATTTGTGTGAATATGAGATACTTCAAAAATCTACGAATAAAAAGGGTGATACGATTTTTAAGTTTAATCCGGATTTTATCACGTATAAGTACCACAAATAAAAAATGCCGCCGAAAACAAAGCGTTTTTCGGCGGCATTTTCATTTGTACAAAAAAACAAGTCCACAACAACTGTTGTGGACTTGAGTGGCGGAGAAGGAGAGAATTGTGTTATGTACACAACGTCGTATTCTGTTTTTATACTCCAATTATAACGCATTTTTGAAGAAAAACAGGCAATATAGGTTGTTGAAATCGTCCCCCGAACGGGCAGGGAAGGTTTGGGGAAATAAGGTTTACAGTTTGTTTATAGTTTGAAATATCTTTATTTGTGAATGCCATCGCTTTGGTTGAAATTGTATATTGTTCCGTTGGATTATACATAAACAAAAACTTGAAATGTTCGCGCTTTTATGATATAATAAAGCCAATGTACAGATTTTGCATTGAGAGGAGGACTCGCTTGTGAATATACTTCACATGAAATACGCGGTAGAGGTAGCAAAACTCGGTTCGCTGAACAAGGCGGCGGAAGCTCTGCTTATCGCGCAACCCAATATCAGCCGTTCCATCAAAGAGCTTGAAGCGGATCTCGGAATCTCGATATTTAACCGCAGTGCCAAGGGGATGGTGCTTACTCCCGAGGGGGAAGAATTTATCGGCTATGCGCAAAGTATTCTCAAGCAAATTGATGAAGTGGAAATGGTCTACAAGCAGGGTTCTCCCAAGAAGCAGAAATTTTCCATATCCGTGCCTCGCGCTTGCTATATTTCGGATGCCTTTGCCGAGTTTTCCAAATGCCTCAGCGATGATCCTGCTGAGATCTTTTATAAGGAAACGAACTCGCAGAGAACGATCAACAATGTGCTCAACAATGACTACAAGCTGGGCATCATTCGCTATGCCGAGAACTACGATAAATATTTTAAGGCAATGCTTGAGGAAAAAGGGCTTGCCTATGAAATGGTGGCGGAGTTTACCTACGTTCTGATTATGAGCCGCGATAATCCGCTTGCTGAGAAGGATGAGATCACATTTGACTCTCTTGTGCCGTACATAGAAATTGCGCACGCCGATCCTTACGTTCCTTCCTTACCTCTTGCGAAAGTGGTGAAGGACGAGCTCCCCGACAATATCGACCGACGCATATTCATCTTTGAGAGAGCGAGCCAATTCGATCTGCTCGCCGAGAATTCCGATACGTTTATGTGGGTATCCCCGGCATCGCAGAAGGTGCTTGACCGTTACGGTCTTGTTCAGAGAAAGTGCGTGGATAACAAGAAAGTGTATAAGGATGTTCTGATATACAGAGATGGATACAAGCTTACAAAGCTCGATAAGCAGTTCATTACCGAGCTGTGCGAATCCAGAAGAAAATATTTGAAATAAAAACAAATGGCTTTGCAGAAGGCGTGCAAAATTAGCGGTAAAATTGAAATGAGCCACCACGTTTTTTTCGTGGTGGCTTTTTGATATGCAGAAAACAAAGAAAAGCCCCGCACAAGGCGGGGCAAGGGATCACTGTGCTGCAAGGCGTTCTTTGATGCTCGTGTAACGGGGATCATTCTTTATCGGACCGAATACGTTATCGTTGTTGTTGAGATATCTCAAATAAGCATCCCCGAGCGGTTGGTCGCTGCTCTTGAAAATATTGGTCTGATTGATTTTGATCTTGTTGACAAGCAAAGACGAATGCGAGGTCTCCGAAAATCCTTTATAATTTTCAAGGTGGATAAGCATATTTTCAAGTTCTCCCATCGCTCTTTCAAACTCTCCCGCTTTTCCGCTTTCCAGAGCCATAAAGAAGCTGATTCTGAAAAGGCGGTCATTGTAAAAGCCGAAATCCTTATCCGTAAAGATCATATGGAACATATCGTAAAGCGTGTTCCACATAGCGTGCTTCTCCTCGTGCGTGTATCCGGATTCATTGCAATCGATCAGATACTTCATATAGAGATACATCTGGTCACAGACCTTCCAAAAGTAATTCTGACAATGCTCGACAAGCTCGTTTCCCTCAAGCACGTGCAAATGAAGGTCCCGTGCCAAGGGCATCATATCCGCATACTGCAAGGCTTTTGCCCGATCACCCTTGTGCAAATAGGTAAAGCACAGGCCTCGAACAGCGCCCAGCTTGTACTCGGTATTTGCGGAGTTCAAAAGCTGTTCGCCCAGCATAACGATTTCATCAAAGCTCTCGTCAACGTAACCGTTCTGCAAGACTCTCATCAGATAAAACCGTACGGTTTCGTCGTTCGGGTATTTCTTGTGCATTGCGCGGCTCAGCTGCAAGCGCTCGGCAGTCTTGCCTTGGTTGTGAAGCTCTGCATACTTTGCGGTAAATTCTTTGATCTCAGCTTGCTTTTTGCTCTTGGCAATATCGATTTCAAGCAGAATATCCGCGCTGACCTCGAATATATTTGCCAAAACGGGAAGATGCGAAATATCGGGTGCGGTCTTATCGCATTCCCATTGGGAAACGGCATTGGTAGACACGCCCAGCATTTCGGCAAGCTGCTCCTGCGTGATGTTTCTGTCACGGCGCAGTTTTTTGATTGTAGTTCCAATAGACATAATCATTCTCCTTTGTGATAATTCAAAAGCGCTTTTGTACCCTAATTATACATATCTTTTTTAAGCTTTTACACCAAGCAGTTTACCAATGCAATTCAACTTGCGCTTTAATATTTACAGCAATAGTTTAACACAAAAAGATAAAAAAGTCAAATTGCGAACTCGCATTTTCTGCTTTCCCGACGCTCGCGTCTGGGGCAAGCATAGCGCGTGGATGTCCTCGCACGATCGGGCAGAGGCCCGAACCCACTATCCGCAGAGGAACAAATGGTCGTAGGGGGAGCTTGCTCTCGCCGAAACACGCATATTTCTTTGTAGGGGAGGCTATCAGCCT
>JAFTMG010000039.1 GCA_017452525.1 Clostridia bacterium | reverse complement strand
TTTCGAGCGGCGAGCGCTACGGCAGCCGAAGCGGCAGGGTCTCGGAGGTGCCTGACGCGAACGAAGTTTGCCCGCTCGAACCATGACAGGTTGGCACCCGTCAACCCGCTCATAACCGCCCCGCCCGATCCTCTCCACGGCGAGAGCAGGAGAAACACCCCGCCCCATACCCCTGCCACAAAGATTTTAGGAGAGTCCAGAGGACCCTTCAAAAAAGGGTCCTTTGGCGGGTGCAGGGCAGAGCCCTGCCTTCGTCCGCGCCCGCTAAACTTCCAATTTGAACGCCCCCGATCCGTCTCCATTCAACCGTCGGTGGGAGCGGATTCAACAACGGCGTTATTGCTTTTTCTCTGCCGCTGTGCTACAATCAAGGTGTCTACGGGGAGGACGAAAAACCCCCGCCGCGATCGCGGCGGGGGAAGGGATGCTTATGTGACAGATTAGTCGGAGAATGCCTTGGTCAGCTGCTCAAGCTTCTTCTGCAGAGGATTGAGGTTTGCCTTGACGTCGGATGCCCAGGTGTTTCTGTTACCGGAAATGGAGTTACGGAACAGACCCTGACCGATCAGCTTGGAGGAGAAGATACGACCGATATCGAAGGAGACGTTCTGACGGATCAAGTCATACATCTGACCGGTGATATCGTCCTGCGCGTACTTCAGCTTCAGAGTGATCTCAAACACGGCGGGAGTGGTGATGCGGTAGGACTCGGATGCAAAGCACTCCATCACAGCGGATGCTCTGGTGGGATCGGTGGAGTCGATCGGAATTGCGTACAGGGTGAAGGGGTTACCCATAACGGTGTAGTATCTTTCCTGATCCTCACTGTACTTGGGGCAGGGGACGATGGTGTAGTGGCAGTTCTCGTTGGCAGCCAGAACCTTGAAGGAAACGCGTGCGCGGTCCATCATGAACAGCAGCTGCTCATCGCGGAATGCCTTCTGGTGCAGAACGCTGTCGGTGTAGATACCGTCGATGGAATCCCACAGCAGGGAATTGATCTTGTCGATAGAGTTGATTACGGTCTCGCTTCCGAAGGTATCGGAGATCTGCAGATCACCGTTGGCATCCTGCAGAGCCATCACGGCACCGGAGCCGTAGAACCAGGGGTCAACGTGAATACCGGAGGACATGTAGCCGAAGCGGTCCTTATCGTTCTTTTCACCGTTACCGTCCAGGTCCTCGTAGATGCCCTGGCACATTTCGATGAACTTGTCATAGGTCCACTTGCCGTCCAGAACCAGCTGTGCGGGGTTTTCCAGCTTGTGAGCCTCCAGCAGGTCGGTGTTGACGAAGCAAACGTACATCATGTACAGGGTGTTCATGGAGATATCACCGGAGGCGAAGCAGAGCTTGTTGTTGATGGTTGCCTGTTCCAGCAGGGTGTCAGGCCACCAAGGCTGATCGAAGTTGAGATGCTCGCATTCGGGGTCCAGCAGGTCATAGAGATAACCGTTGACGGCGGCTGCGGTAGTGGTCAGGGAGTAAGCCGCGATCAGGTCGAACTCGTGAGAGCCGGAGAGCAGCTCCTGCTGAATGTGTGCGTTGAAGTTGTTGTTTTCACCGGAGTCACCGTCCACGCCGACCCAACCGAAGGTGATGTTGAGGCGTTCCTCAACAGCCTGGTTACGCTGGTAGATGGCGTCGTTGACGACGTCACCGGTCTGGGACTCGGTGAAGAACTCGGGATGTTCTACGTCGGACCAGTACAGAACGTTAAAGGTCTCGCCGTTGTAGTTGAGGGTCGGATCCAGGTCATCCAGCCAGAAACCGTTGGCATCATGCGTGGGGGCCTCGGTGACTGCGGGATCGGTAGCTGCATCGCCGCCTGCTGCGGTGGTAGCGTCACCGCCTGCCGCTGCAGTGGTGGTGTCGCTCGGGGTGTCGCTCGTGCCGCATGCTACGGCAGAGATCAGCATCAGAGAGACGAGAAGCATACACACGATACGTGCGAAAAGATTACTTTTCATAATAAACCTCCATAGTAGGATTGATATGAGTATTTTAGCACGGCTGAAGTAAAAAGTCAACTGTCTTTTAAATTCTTTTGGTATAATTGTCGCAATCCACAGTTTTAAAGAATGAATTTTGGTGAAAAAGTGAATAAAAAAACGGTTGAAAAAAACTCACCGAGCCGCCCCTTTCCGCTTGGGAACGGGGCGGCTTTTTGAATAAATCTCACGTGGATCTGCCAACGGTCATTGCCCCTCCCGCCGCCACCCCACGAAAATTTGACATTTCCCGCCGGATGTCACCTTACTTCCGGCGTTTGCGCTTTTTCGAGGGTGCCAAGCGCCCTTGCATCCCCCTTGCCGACCAACGAAAACCCCCGTTCCTGTGCGGAACGGGGGTGATCTTGTTTCATTACTGAGCAGTGGTCTCGGTGTAGAGCTCGTAGTTCTTCTGCTTTGCCTTCTTGAAGTAAGCGGGCTGGTAGAAGATGGGGTTGACGTTGCTCAGATCATCGCTGACCATGATGGCATTCTGATTGTAGATGATCGGGATGACGGGCAGATCCTTCATCAGGATCTCCTCAGCCTTGTGGAGCAGCTCAGCCTTCTTGGCGATGTCCTTGGTAGCGTGGTACTCTTCCAGAACGTTGTTGTACTCTTCGCTGTCATAGCCGGTCATGTGAGGAGAAACGATGTAATCCAGGGTGGACATATCCATTGCCTGACCTGCAAACTGCTTTGCGAAGGGAACCAGCATGGAGGATGCGCCGCCGTTGGTAGCGAAAGCGTCCACAGCAATGACCTCGAAGGTCTGACCGTTGATGCCGTACAGCTTTTCGTTGTACATATCATCGCGGATATCCTTTGCAACTTCCTCGGTAGCGGTGTTCATATCGTCGTTGACGATAACGCCGGCAACGTCGAGGTTGACGTTGAAGCCGAGGGATGCCCAAGCTGCCTGAACCATCTCAGCGATCTTCATGTGTGCCTCATCGGACTCACGAACGGTGATGGAGAAGGTGTACTTGGTAGCGTCGATACCGGCAGAGGAGAGCAGGCTCTTAGCGGCTGCCACGTCTGCGGAGGTTGCCAGCAGATCCTTGCCGGCAGTGCGGAAGAGGGTCTTGACGTCGTAGCCTTCCATAGCGGCGGGAGGAACCAGCGCGGTGGCTGCCTTTGCGAAGACAACTGCCTGAGCGATCGCCTCACGGTCGATGGCAAGAGAGAGAGCCTGACGGACGGTAGCGTTGGCGAACAGCTTCTCGCCGCCTTCCCAAACCATCACGGGCTTGTTGTTCTCATCCACGATGGGGTTGCCCTCAGCGTCCTTTGCCTCTACCTCCTGCAACGTGCCGTCGTCGATCATGGCGTTCTCGTTGAGGTAGTAAACGTGAGTGGACAGGGCATCGGTGATCTCAGCCTGATCGGCATAGCTTGCGCGAACGGAGAAGGGGATCTCACCAACGTAGAAGATCTCGCCGTTGGCATAGGACTGCATGATCTCGTCGGCGGTCTTGGTGTAGTCAACGATCAGACGGTAGGGAGTAACGAACTTGAGCAGGTCGTTCTTGGAACGGTCTCTCATGTAGTACTGGTTACGCTCCAGCGTCAGACCCTTGTCCTCGTCAGCATAGGAAACGCTGCGGAGGGTGAAGGGACCGCTGCAGGTGATGGTAGCGGGCTTCTTGGACCAGTCGTCGTTTCTGGAAACGATATCCTCACGGAGAGGAACGAGCGCATAGCTTGTCAGGTTGACCAGGAACTGATCGTAGTCGATGTCACCCTCGAAGGTGATCTCCAGCACCAGGTCGTCGACTGCGTAGATACCCAGGTCATCGATGGACATCTCGCCTTCCTTGACGGCGCGAGCGTTCTTGATGTCGTAGAGCAGGTAAGCAGCCTCGGAGGAGTTCTCTACCTCAAGGATGCGCTTCCAAGCGTAGACCACGTCGTCGGCGGATACGTAGGTACCGTCACTCCAGAAGGTCTTCTTGAGGTTGATGGTCATCTTATACTCTTCGGAGTTGGCGTCGCGGAAGATCTTGTAGCTCTTGACGAGAGCCTTTTCCACCTTGCCGTTGGCGGTCAGGGTGAACAGCGGCTCATACATGAGGCTGATGATCTTGGCGGCGGACTCGTTATTGAAAACATATGCGGGGTCAAAGTCAAAGACTTCGTCTGCCAGATACATTTTGATGTACGCGCCCTTGTCTACGTTTTCCTCATCCTCATCGTCCTTCTTGGAATCATCTGTCGAAGATCCGCAAGCGGCGAGACAGGAAATGAGCATTACGAGACAAAGCAGGAGAGCCAGAAGACGCTTTGTCGTAGTCATAATTGAGAAATCCTCCTCGTGAATAAATAGTTGGAATTTTTCTTGCAAAAAGTGTTGCTCCATATATTATACCATCAAGTGGGCAGGAAATCAATGATTTCTGCGACCCCTCGGTGATATTTGGACGGATGCACAATTTAAATGCATCAAAATTGTACAAGTTTCACATTCTACGAAACCGCACCCTTTGCCTTCAATAAATATTGATAGAAATATTATATAAGATATTGCCCGAAAAAGCAATAGAAAAAGTGAGATTTGTGCAGCGAAAAAGCGAAAATTTCCACTTTGCACAAAGGAATTGCCCCCGAATTGTGCGGGAAAACTAAAAAGAAGAGCAGGGCACCGGCGGCGCGTCATCCCGCGCCCGCACGCGGCGAAAAAAGAGGATGGCGTGGACAAAAATAAATTTTTTCAAGCGCGCTGAACGGCAACGCGTTTGCGGCGTTCAAATTTGGGGTTAGCGGTGGTGGAGGTATCGTGGCGCGAATAAAGGCAGGGCTCTGCCCTGCACCCGCAAGGGAACCCTTTTTTGAAGGGTTCCCTTGACCCTCCGAAAATCTTCAAATAGGGGTATGAGGCGGGGCGTTTATCTCGCTCTCGCCGTGGAGGGGTTCGGGCGGGGCGATTATGAGCGGATAGACGGATGCAGACCTGTCATGGTTCGAGCGGGCAAACTTCGTTCGCGTCAGGGACCGCCGAGACCCTGCCGCTTCGGCTGCCGTAGCGCTCGCCGCTCGAAATGGGGCCATTTAGTGTACGATACGAGGCGGTTGTATTTAAATTTGTCGGAATACTTTACAGACGAGGTAACAACGGTTTGGACAGAGCAATGATAACAGCCCCGTGTCATACACTAATCAGCCCCATTTCGTGCGGCGCGCGCCACGGCAGCCAAAACGGCAGGGTCTCGGTGGTGCCTGCCGTTGACGAAGTTTGCCCGCTCATGCCTTGCAAGGGAGGTATCCGTCAGCGGATCAGTAAACGCCCCGCCCAGTCAATCTCCGGCAACAGCGAGATAAACACCCCGCCCCATACCCCTGCCACAAAGATTTTAGGAGAGTCCAGAGGACCCTTCAAAAAAGGGTCCTTTGGCGGGTGCAGGGCAGAGCCCTGCCTTCGTCCGCGCCACGATACCTCCACCCGATATCCCCCAATCTGAACGACTTCGGCAGACGGATCTCAATCGATTTTCTTAAACATCATTCACAAGCAGAAAGGAGTGGCTACCCAAATGAAGGAATACAGCAGAAGCGACCTTGCCTGCGAGGCGGCGGGGAGCGGCGCATGGGAAACGCGGGGCGTGGAACGGCGCGAGGAGCGAGAGGAGGGCTGTCGGCTGGAGCGGCTGACGGTACGTGACGAGGAGGGGGCACGGGCGCTCGGCAAGCCGCGTGGGTGCTACGTTACCCTGCACAGCCGCCCGCTGTGGAAGCTGGGCGGAGAGGAATACGACCGCATGACCGCCATCCTCGCCCGTGAGCTTCGCCGCCTCTGCCTGCCGCGGGAGGGCATCAGCGAGGGGTTCGGGGTGCTGGTGGCGGGGCTGGGCAACGCCGAGATCACGGCGGACGCCATCGGACCGAAAACGGTCCACCGCCTCACCGTTACCCGACATCTGCACGAGCATGACCGCCGCGTCTTTCGCCTTCTGGGGCGGTGCCAGCTCTCCGCCATCGCCCCGGGGGTGCTGGGGCAGACGGGAATGGAGGCGGCGGATCTCATCCGCGGCGCGGTGCAGGCGGTGCGTCCCCACGTGGTCCTCGCCATCGACGCGCTGGCGGCGCGCGCCACCGAGCGACTGGCAAGCACGGTCCAGCTGTCGGATACGGGCATAGCCCCCGGCTCGGGCATCGGCAACCGCCGCCGCGCCATCGACCGTGAGAGTGTGGGTGCGCCCGTCGTTTCGCTGGGGGTTCCCACCGTAGTGGACTCGGCAACGCTGATCTACGACGCCCTCCGTCAGGCTGGCATTGAGGAGCCGGACGACAGATTGCGGCGGGTGCTGGAGAACCACCGCCGCTTTTACGTCTCCCCCAAGGAGAGCGATCTGATCACCTCCCGCACGGCAGCCCTGCTGACCGATGCCATCGAGCAGGCGTTTTCGCTGGGCTGAGGCATAATCCCCTCGCCGCGCCGCATAGAATGGGAGCGTGCGGGAGCGAAGAGACCGGGACAAGCGGTTGTCCGCCTCCCCGCGCGGAAGGGGAGGATATGCTCATGAGTGAACGTAAGGAATTGATCTGTACCGTGGAGCGGGTCGACCCGTTGCCGCCCGCCCCCGAGAGGCGTCTGCCGCCCCCGCCGCCTCCCGCCCCACGCAGGCGTCCCATCTCCCTGCTTGCCGTGGGGGTAACGCTGTTTGCCGCGGCGTTCCTGCTCTGCGACGGCTTTCACGCCCTGCAGGCGCGCGCCGCGCAGCATCCCGAGGAGGATCCTCTCTCCGCCATCCTGTCCGAGACCTTCTTCACCACCACCGCCACCGCCCGACCGGGCGCCGAAACGGAGAGGGCGGAGCCGCCCGCCGAGACGGGTGCCGAAACGGAGATACCGCCTGCCGTGAGCGAGAGCGGGACGGAGCATACCTCCGCCGTGTCGTCCGCCGTCAGCGAGACCGAGGCGGTGGCGGAGACGGCACCGCCGCTGACCGCCGAGGCGCTCTACGCCTTTGACGGGAGTGCTGTGCCTACGGGGATGATCCCCATCGTGCCGATGGATCTCAGCCTGCGCGCCTACGGGGAGACCTTTTTATATAATGATACTTCCTACCGTCCCGATATGGCAAAGCTGCCCCTGTCCGAGGCGGCGGTGCCCGCGGTGGCGGCGGCGGGGGAGGTCAGCGTGCTGATCCTGCACACCCATGCCACCGAGGGCTACAGCGAGGAGGGGGCGACGTGGTACGATCCTGCCACCCCGCTGGCGCGTGCCGATGCCCCCGAGGAGGGGGTGATCGCGGTGGGCAAGGTGATCGCCGATATCCTCAACGCGAACGGCATCGTCACCGTTCACAGTACCGTTCTGCACGACAAGGAGTCCTACAAGGATTCCTACAGCCGCTCGGCACAGACGGTGCAGAGCTATCTGGCGCGGTATCCCTCCATCCGTCTGGTGATCGACGTCCACCGCGATTCGATCATGACCTCTGCCGATCAGCTGGTGCGTCCCGTGACGGTGGTGAATGGGGAGGCGGTGGCGCAGGTGATGTGCGTGGTGGGGAGCAACGCCTCGGGCGCGGCGCACGACGGCTGGGAAAATAATCTTGCCCTCGCCGCCGGGCTGCGGCGCACGTTGAACGCGACGTACGGGGATCTTTGCCGTCCCGTTTACGTCAAAAAGTCGACCTATAATCAGCAATACGCCCCCGCCTCGCTTCTTCTGGAGATCGGTGCCAGCGGCAACAGTCTGGCGGAAGCCGAGCGTGCCGCGGCGCTGGTGGCGGAGGCGCTGGCGGAGATGATGGGATAACGGTTTTGCGCGCGGGAGGGATAAAATTTGTTTTTGTTTGGGGGTGTTGAGATAATGTTTCGGCGTTAGACATTCGGTTCTGGGGGTCCGCTTTATGCCGCAACAATATCCCAACCCATCCAAACAAAAACTAACTTTTCCATATTTAACACCAAAACACCCCCAAAAAACATTCTCCAACCAAAAACATCCCCAACGCCGACTGCTTATACGCGTCGGTGTTGGGGATATCCATTTCTCATTCCTCCACCCGCTTGATATCGGCACCCAGCTTCTTCAGCTTGCCGACAAGGTTGTAGAACCCGCGGTCGATCACCTCAACGTTGGTGATCTCCGTCTGCCCGCCGGCGCACAGTCCGGCAATGACCATGGCGGCACCGGCACGCAGGTCAAACGCCACCACGGGCGCGCCCTGCAGCGTGACGGGACCGATAAAAGTAGCGGTGGAGCCGTCCACCGAAACGTGGGCGCCCATCTTGCACAGCTCATCCACATAGCGGAATCGGTTGCTCCAGACCCCCTCGCTGATGGTGCTGATGCCCTCGGCACAGCACATGAGCGGCGCGAACTGAGGCTGCATATCGGTGGGAAAACCGGGATAGAAATAGGTCTTGACGTGCGTGGCGCAAAGAGGCGCGGTGCGGCTGACGGTCATGGTTCCCGCCTCGGCGTCGGCAGTGACCTCCGCGCCCATCTCACGCAGCTTGGCGCTCACCGAGTCCATATGGTCGGCAACCACGTTTCTCAGCGTCACGCTGCCGCCCGCGGCGGCAACTGCCGCCATGTAGGTCCCCGCCTCGATCATGTCGGGGATGACGGTGTGGCTGCAACCGTGCAGGCGTTCTACACCGCGGATGACGATCTCGTCCTCGCCCGCGCCGCGGATGTCGGCGCCGCACTTGTTGAGAAAGTCGGCGAGGTCCGCGATGTGCGGCTCCCGCGCGGCGTTGGTGATCACCGTGGTGCCGGGCGTGGTCACGGCGGCAAGGATCAGATTCACGGTGGCACCCACCGAGGGAATATCCAGATAGACGCTCGCGGCGTGCAGTCCGTTCGGCGCCTCGGCAACGATATAGCCGCTGTCGGTGGAGACGGCGGCACCCATCGTCTCAAAGCCCTTTATATGCAGATCCAGCGGGCGGGTCCCGAAATTACAGCCGCCGGGCCAGCCCACGCGGGCGCGGCTGAAGCGACCCAGCTCGGCACCCAGCAGATAGGCAGAGGCGCGCATCTGATTGTCCAGCTGGTAGGGGGAGAGGCAGGGGCGGACGCCTGCCGTGTTGACGGCTACGCGGGTGCGGGTGCGCCACGTCACCTCGGCGCCGATGGCGCGCAGAATGTCCAGCGCGATGGTCACATCGCTGACGGGGGGCACGTTGTCGATCACGCACTTGTCCCCTGTGAGGATGGTTGCGAACAGGATGGGGAGCGCGGCGTTCTTCATACCGCTGACAGAGACCTCGCCGCCAAGTCTCCTGCCGCCTTTGATGATGATCTTTTCCATGATGTATCGACCGGTCGGCCGCGGAGGATGCGACCGATTTTTCCTTTGTGGGATTTGGCGCGGATCCTACGGTAGGGACCCGGCGGGGTGGGGCACAATACGCCGCCGACCTCGGCTTTCGTATTCATTATAACATAGCCGGAGAGTAAAGAAAAGGGTTTTTCGGGGAAATGCGGGATTTTTTTGAAAAAAATTTCAAAGAAAAACCGCCGCTTCCTTCCCATTGTATGAGAGGGGCGGCGGTTTGGTGCGTTCAGCGGTTCTGCTTGTAGTAGGCGACCGCCAGATCCACCACCATGCCGTAGCTCTGGGCACCGGGGGTACCCTGCAGCTTCAGATAGGTGTCGTTGACGGCGTTGGAAACGTGGCTGACCTTGGAGTGGCGGTATTTGGCATAAAATTCGGAGTAGGAGATCTCCTCGTAAAGGACCTGACGGTCAAGCTCTGCAAAGATCGCCTGATAGCGCTCGGAGGAGGCACCGCTGAGCGCCGCGCCAACGTACTCAAACATATTGAGATAGCCGCTGTACTGAATATAGGGGTCGTCGGACGCCATGCAGACCAGAAAGGCAACGAAATTCGCCTCGTCCTCGCGGGCAATGCCTCTCTGGTGCGCCAGCTCGTGGGCGGCGGTGTAGGGGATGGTGTAGTCGGGAAAGACCATGTTGAGATTCGCCTCGCCCGTGAAATAGGTGTAAACGCCGGTGATGTGGGCGTGGGACATCAGCTCACTGTTGATCACGGGCTTGAGCCGGCTGTTCAGCGTCTGCAAAAAGGGCAGCTCATCGTCCACGCGGCGGTAAGCCTCCAGCAGCTTGCCGTTCAGCTCGGCGAGGGAATAGGGCATGACGGAGAAATCCTGCGGGCGGAAATCCACCTCGGCGGCGGTGCGGTTGACCTCCGCGAGCAATATCCTCGCCGTCTCCTCCAGCTCCTCCACGCTGACGTCGCGGCGGTCCAACGACAGCTTTTGGTCCAGCGTCGTGCCCTGATAGGCGATGCCGAAGCTCCAGACGAAGAGAGAGAGCAGGAATGCCACGAGGGCGAGAATGTCAACGATGTAGACGAAAACGGCGCGCCAGCTGTCACAGCGGAAGCGGACGGCGTAGACGATCAGCGAGACGAGAATGACGGGGGAGAAGAGCAGCACCGTCTCCGCCAGCGAGAAGGGGATCCAGCCGGTGAGGGTGGCGGTGGTGGCGCGGATCGCCGAGCTGATATAGCGGTTGAAGAAATCGGCAAAGGCGGGGGAGAGCAGGCTGACCGTGTAGAGAACGGCGGAGAGCACCGTGAAGAGATAGATGCCGATCACAAGGGGGGAGACGCGCAGATATTTGGGATTCTGCGGCGCGGGCGCGGGGGCGGGCGCGACGGGCGCGGTCGCCTCGGCGGGGATCTCGGGCGGCTCCGCCATCACGCGGATGGTGGCGGTGGGTCGCTTTTGCATGGGGATGCGGCGGAAACGTTCAATCAGCTTCATATGGGGTAATGATCCTTTCTGTTCGGGCGTCTTGCTTCAAGTATTTCCTCAAAAAAGCCAGCATATCCTCGGGCAGGGGGGCGCGGGCGGAGATCTCCCGCCCGTCCGTGGGGTGAGGGAAGGTCAGCGTGTGTGCGTGGAGTGCCTGGCGCGGCATATCCGGGTGAGGATGCCCGTACATACTGTCGCCGACGATGGGATGCCCGATGTGGGCGAAATGCACGCGGAGCTGGTGGGTCCGCCCCGTGATGGGAGATGCCTCCACCAGCGCGTAGCCGCCCGAAACGGCAAGGGTGCGGTAGCGGGTCAGTGCCCGGTCGCCGCCCTCCTCGGGGGTGCAGACGCGGCGGACGATAATGCTTTCGGCGGTGCGGCAGAGGTGGGTCTCGATCTCCCCCTCGGCGGGGCTCGGCGCCCCCTCCAGAATGGCGAGATAGCTTTTGCGGATGCGGCCTTCCCGCATGGCGCGGTTGAGGCGGTCGGCGGCGATCTGCCCGCGGGCGATCAGCAAAAGCCCGCTGGTGTCGCGGTCAAGGCGGTTGATGGGGCGGAAGCAGAAGGGAACGCCCATCTGCTCGTAGCGGTAGCACAGCGCGTTCGCCACCGTGTCGTCATAGTGATCGTGGGAGGGGTGCGTCGGCATGTCCGCGGGCTTGGCGGGCACCACCAGCTCACCGTCCTCGTAGAGAATGTCCAGCGGCAGATCCACCGGGCGGATCTTTTCGGTGGGCGCGGCGTCCTCCGCCGCCAACGTGAGCAGCTCACCCTCGCGCAGAACGTGGCGGACCGTTACCGCTCTGCCGTCTACCGTGATGCCGCCCTCGGAGTATTTGAGCCGCTTGGTCATGCGGTGGGAGAGGTGGCAATGCTTTTTGAGAAAGTCGCGCAGAAGCATGCCGTCCTGCGTCTGTGTGATTTGGAATTGCATCCTTTCCCTCCTTTTTGACGCGCGTTTCGTACCTTTTATTATATCACAAAGATCCCCGCCTGACAAGAGGGTCAGACGGGGAATTTTTCGTGAGCTTATCGGCTCGCCGCCATCGAGTAGATCCAATAGGAGAGATCGGTGCGGATGGGCAGGGAGGTGTGCAGGCGGAAGGCGTAGCTGCCCTTGCCGCTCACGCGCCCGTCGGCAAAGGTCACGTTGCCCGAGAGGAGCACGAATTCGGCGCGGGCGGTCACGTCCTCTACCGTACCGTCATAGTAGATACAGCGCACTGTCACGGTGCCGTCTGCCGCCGTTTCCGTTTTCAGAAAGCGTGCGTAGTGATCCGATTGATGGGGCGTGTTGGTGGTGATGTTGGCATAGCCGAGGAAGAAATGCGCGTCGGTCTCGGCTGCCGTGTTCGAGGTCCAGGGACCGTAGGCAACACCGCGATGGCGAAGCATCCGCATCAGATCCTCATTGGCATCCTTCCATTGGGTGAAATAGTCGGTGGGAAGCTCAGCCAGATCGAGGCAGGAAAGGGCAAGCGCGCGCGACAGATCCGTGCGGGGATATATGGGAGCGGAGTTTCGGATGACCGCCGCGCGATAGGTGTTGTAGATGTACTGATCGAAGGAGAGATTGCTCTGGAGGAAGAGAACGCGGTCGAGCATGCCGTATTCCTTGGTCATCTGCACCACCTTGTCAGCTGTTGCGGTGCGGGTATCCTTGATCTCGGCGTAGATGACAATGTCCGTGTGATTCTTGGAAAAGTATTCAAGGACGTCCTCGTAAAAGGCAAGTCGGTCACCATCCGCGGCATAGTTGGAGGTGCAGGTGAGTGCCTCCAGCTGTGCGCGGGTGGCATCCGTACAGGTCAGCACCTCACTCCAGCCGTGGGTCTTGCTGTCGTGATTGAGCACAAGATGACCGTCTGCCGTCATCCAGATGTCCAGCTCAATGATGTTGGCACCCGACTCAGCACCCGATATGAAGGAGCGCATCGTGTTGTCGGGATACCCCGCATGGTCGCCGCGATGGGCTACCATCAGCGTGGACTTGGGAATGGTCGTTTCGGTGAAGGTGCGGTAATAATTCAGTACGGCGGCACCGTCGGCAGTCAGAATGCCGTCGGCGGCGCTGAAAACAGCGTTGTGTACATCGGCAATATCCGCATCATCTGCCAGCATGGCAAAGACCGTCATCGAGCGGGCGTGCATGGCAAGCACCATCTCCTGCGTCAGCAGCTCGGCAGAAAGCAGCACGCGCTTGGTGCCGTAGCGGGCGCCTTCGGTAAAGATGGCGGCGGGATCGATCGCCGTCACGGCAGTGCGGTCCAGAACGGGGCGGGCACAGGTCGTTGCGTCGCAGATCCGACGGAGCAGATCGCCGTCCGCACAGAGCACGAAGCAGTCTCCGAGATTGTGGCGGTTGATCAGATCGGTCAGCGGCATGGCAACGGCAGGGTCACTTACGCGAAAGGCGGGAATGATCTTGCCCCCCAGCGCCGTGACGGCATCCTCCGCCGTGCCCAGATCGTTGCGGGCGACATCGCTGACATGCAGCACACCGTTTACCGTGCTCAGCTCAAACAGTACGGTGGCAGGACGCTCTGCCGCGGCGGCGAGCGTGCTCAGCTCCCCGCCTGCCCATTGCCAAACGGTGGGGGAGACTTTGAGCAGGGTCTGAGGCTCACAGACGTCGGCAAAGCTTTCGAGTACGTTTTTGTAAGCCGCGTCCTCCGATCCTTTGGGCACGCCCTCCACGGGCTGATACAGGAGCGTGAAGTTCGGCTCACCGCCCGTCAGACGGGTCACCGCCGCCTCGTAGGCAACGGTCGCATCCGCCGCCGTCAGGGCAGTGGGGTAGAGCTTGAAATCGGCAATGCGGGTGTTGGTGGCGTAAAGCTCGGTCGTGCCGCCACTGCCCACGTCGCCGCCCAGAACGATGTAGGGGTGGCAGTTCTGCTGTGCGGGGCGAAAAGTGCCGCTCGCCTCGACCGTATTGACGGGAACACCGTTCATGTAGAGGCTGACCGTCCTGCCGGCAGGATCGTAAACGCCGAGCAGATGCGTCAGCTCCTTCGTGTCGTGTTTCCCGGGGAAGG
The DNA here is from genome assembly GCA_017452525.1 of Clostridia bacterium. Taxonomy (GTDB): domain Bacteria; phylum Bacillota; class Clostridia; order Oscillospirales; family CAG-272; genus RGIG3947. The sequence goes on along the minus strand of JAFTMG010000039.1, from coordinate 978 downwards.
TGGCGGTCTTATAGTTGGTGTCGGTGTAAACACCAAATCCGAGCTTGCCGTGCTTGATCGAAAGTCCAAATCCGCCCGATTGCCCCGCATTGGTCATGCATTGCTCGGTGGAATCGGCAGCCGGACGGTTGCCGTTGACAAGAAAGGTCTCCACGGTAAAGCCGCCCTCCATCAGCTGCTGCACGTCCGATTCGGTAAGAAGATATTCGTAGGTCAGAAGCACGGCACCCTGCGCTTTTTCCACGTGCAGGTGGGGCACGGCGTAGTCCTTGCCCGCAAAGGTGACGGTGCTGTTTTCCACTCTGCCGTTCGCCGCGGCAGGCATGGTGCAGGTGACGTGCGCCATCGCATCGCGCATGGTGCCGTCCTCGTAAAATTCGATGTCGATATAAGGTTCGGGGAGTGTTTTTTCTTCCTTGGCGGGCATGACGGTGGGCGGTGCCTCGGTCGAGGATATGTCGTCAGATGTCGTATCAGCGGACGTTTCCGTTATACCCGCGCCATCCTCTGTGGCGGATGTCACCACCGTGACGGTATCCTCTCCTGCTTCTCTCTCTGCTCCGCATCCGGTCAACAGCAGCACGGCGACAGACAAAAGAGCTATGGCTCGCAGCATCGGTTTCATGGTTTTCCCCTCCTTGTCGCGTGTTTGGTCCTTTTGTTTTATTATAACAAGCTTTGGTACACGTGTCAATGTTCTTTCCGAAAAAACGGACCGCTCCCGATTCGCGTCCGCCGCCTGCCGATCGGGTCACCCCATTTTCTTCCGCGCGTCGGGAATGTTTGAGAGGCTCAAATCGGGGTTTGGCAAACGGTTTGACGTATTTGAATTTTGGCTTGTCGGTGTGTTTGAGATGTTCAAATTGGGGTTTATCGAAGAGATAGAGGTTAAATTTTGTAGGGACCGGCGTCCCCTGTCAAGAGCAAGATTGTAAACAGTTGTGCAAGAGGATTGTATACACATTTTATGTTCAATCT
>JAFTMG010000038.1 GCA_017452525.1 Clostridia bacterium | reverse complement strand
GGCGAGAGCAAGATAATCGCCCCGCCTCATACCCCTATTTGAAGATTTTCGGAGGGTCAAGGGAACCCTTCAAAAAAGGGTTCCCTTGTGGGTGCAGGGCAAAGCCCTGCCTTCGTTCGCGCCACGATACCTCCACCCCGATAAACCCCAATTTGAAATCTCCACCCCCACCGACAAGCTCAATTTTGAAGTTCCTCAATAGCGCAAAGCAACCGTCTCCCATGCCCTGCGGGGCATGGGAGACGGTTGCGAATTATTGATAATCCGTACTCCACACGCGGACCTTGTAAAAATGTCCCGTGGGAGAGACCAAGGTTTCGGGGGTCAGCTTACCGTCGACCGTGCGGAGGAAGACCATACTGCGGGAGGTGTGCGATTTCAGAATACCGTCGGGATAGATATAGACGATACTTCCGTCGGGAAAATTACCGACACCCTTGACTGCCTTACGGTTGAGCGAGCCGTTTCCCTCATAATCGGTCGAGAAGGTCTTTGTGTTCTTATCAAATTGATAGACCTTGGAGGAGGTGGTGATCCAGAGCGCGTCCGCGTTGCCGTAGACGGGTGCGAGATCGTGCGCACCGCCCGTAGGCAGTGCAAGATGACGGGCGGGATCCTCGCTCACCTGTATCGCGCCGTCTGCCGTCAGCGTCACGCGGTAGGCGGTGATCACCTTGCCGCCGATCGCCCAAAGGCACTGATTTTTTTCATCCCAAAGCACGCCGTGGGCGTCCTCCAGGGACACGACGGCATCGTACGTTGCGGAGGTCTTACCCTCGGGCTTGAAGAAGCGGATCTCGCCGCCCGTGCTGGAAGCCACCGCGATGACCCCGCAGGGGATCCATTCAATGCTGTGGGGACCGCTTGCCGCTGCCTCCGTTGACCAGACCGTTTCCCCTGCGGGATAGGTCGCCATACAGGCATAGGTAGACGAGCTGCAGACCGCCAGTGCCACCTCACCGTACCGCTCGGTCTTTCTCAGCTTGGTGCCGCAGACGTTGTTGTATTTGGTCTTATAGCTCCAGAGCATCGTCGTATCATCGATCACACCCGTGCTCAGGTCGTAGACCTCCAGATAGCCGCCGTTCTGATTGGTCAGCGCCACGAGATAGCCGCCGCTCTCCATCGTTTGCCGCAGCGCAAAGCCCTCTTCGAGTAGCGTTGCCGCCGCATCGCCTTCAAGCAGCGTCAGAAACGCTTGCACTGCCTGATAGGTCGCCGCGTCACTGCCCCCGATCAGAACCAGCTTGTAGCCCGTAAAGGTAACGACGTATTCATCCGCGGCAAGCGCCGCGCCGATCTGCGCCGACTCGGGACGGTTGGTCTCGCCGATCAGAATCTCATATTGATTGGCAAATTGCTCGACCGTCTGCTTGGGCATCAGAAAATCGGAAGTAAGCTTATGTGAGACGCCAAACCGCTCGCTCATCGCCCCGTGTACCGCCATACCCGCGCGGACGACCTGCTGGGATGCCTTATCCGGGCGAATGACCGAAAAGCGCGCACCTCCGTCCCCATCTAAAAAGGAGAGTGCCGGCGGAGCGGCGGTCGTCGTTTGAAAAGCCGTCGGCTCGGGACCGGTATCTTCCGTCTGCGCCGCTTGCCCGTCGCCGCAGGCAAACAACAGCGTGAGCATTGAGAGGGTGAGCCATACGCTCATGCATCGAATCAGATATTTTTTCATAAAGACCATCCCCTTTCCTCTGTATTTTACCACACCCCCTGCCAAAAAGCAAGAGGGCACGCAGACTCCTCTGCCCCGTCTTCGGAAAAAAATCCTTTTGTCTGTTATTTTACACGAAAAGGTCTTGCGTTGTCGGAGTGTTTGCGATACAATAAAGGAAAAGTACCAAAGGAGGACGGACATGACGGGAACGGTCTTTTCCATAGAAGAATTTGCCACATTTGACGGGCCCGGCATCCGCATGACGGTCTTTCTCAAGGGCTGTCCCCTGCGGTGTACCTGGTGTCACAACCCCGAGGGACAACGGGCGGCGGTCGAATATCGGCGCTCGCCCAACGGCTGTACGGACTGTGGTGCCTGTCTCGCCCAAGGAGAGGTCATGCCCGACGGCACCAAACGGCTGACTGAGGCAAGCATGCGGGCATGCCCGCGGGGATTGGTGCGCCGCTGCGGCGACGTCTACACATCCGAGGCTCTGTGCGCTAAGATCCTTGCCAACGCGCGCTTGCTTTCAATGAACGGCGGCGGCGTCACCTTCTCGGGCGGCGAGCCGACGGCGCAGGCGGCATTTCTGCGCGAATGTCTTTCCCTGCTCGGCGGGCATATCCACCGTGCCGTGCAGAGCTGCGGCTACACCGACGCGGCAACCTTTTCTGCCATTCTCGCCGACTGCGACTATATGCTTTACGATCTCAAGCTCATCGACCCCGCCCTCCACTGCCGCTATTGCGGCGTGGACAACGCCCCCATTCTACGCAATTACCGATCCTTGGCGGCATCGGGACTGCCCTTCGTCACCCGTATCCCTCTCATTCCCGGGGTGACCGACACGGCGGAAAATCTCGAAGCCATCGCCGCACTGATGCAGTCCTGCGGCGTGGATTACGCCGAGCTGCTTCCCTACAACCGCATGGCGGGCAGTAAATACGCAAGCGTATTGCGGGAATACGACCCGCAATTTGATACCGAACGCGCCGTGGCATCCCGCGAGGACGTTTTCGCCCGACACGGCATCCGCGTCAAGATCATGTAAACATCCCAAGGAGGAATTCCTCATGACAGAAACTGTAAAACAGCAATTGCAACACCTTCGCGCCAGAGGCTATCGCAATATCCGCGTCGATACCCCGCTGGACCCCGACTTTTTTGCCTGCTTCACCAAGGATATGGACGGCGAGTCGGCGCTCATCCGCTATGCCATCGACTGTGAGGAGCCCGTCTTTCACGGGCACGATCTCTTCGGCTTCAATCGCTACTGCAACGCCGCCATTCCTCAAAAAGGGCGCTTCGGCAACGTCGTTATCGACTATCCCAACGTGCTGAAAAAGGGTCTGCAGGGGATTCTTGACGAGATCGACGCCCTTCGCCCCCAAGCGGATGAGGAGGCGCTCGCCTTTTACGATGCCATCGGCGAGATCTACGACGCTTGCTTTCACATCGTCAAAAAATATCGCCTTGCCGCCGAGGAGGCAGGCAACGAGCGGCTTGCTAAGGCACTTCTGCACGTGCCCTGCTGCGGCGCGCGGGATTATTACGAGGCGCTGATCACCGTTCGCTTTCTCTCCTTCATCCTGCGCATTGCCAACCACGTTCATCTTCCCCTGGGGCGCTTTGACCAATACATGAAGCCCTACTATGACGTCTCCGTGGCGGCAGGCGCGACGGAGGAGGAGCTGCTGGAACTGACCGAGCTGTTTTTCATCGCCCTCAATTTCGACACCGACCTGTATATCGGCATCCAGAAGGGTGACAACGGACAAAGCATGGTATTGGGCGGCTGTGACCGCGCCGGCAACGACGCCTTCAACGATCTCTCCGAGCTTTGCCTCCATACCTGCGAAGAGCTTTCTCTGATCGACCCAAAGATCAATCTGCGCGTCACCCCCCGCACCCCGCTTGCCCTCTATGAGCGCGGCACCAAGCTGACCAAGCAAGGGCTCGGCTTCCCGCAATACAGCAACGACGACGTGGTCATCCCCGCGCTGACCGCCCTCGGCTACGACCCGGAGGATGCCCGCGACTATGCCGTTGCCGCCTGCTGGGAATTTATCGCGCAGTACAACGGCGCCGATATTCCCAATATCTACTACATGAACTTCCCGCAAGTGATCGACCGCGCGACCCGCGAATCGCTCCCGCATTGCCGCACCTTTGAAGAATTTCTCACCGAGGTTCGCCGCCACCTGCTGGCAGAGTGCGACACGCTGATGGAGCGCTTCAATAAAAGCACCTTCGGCGGTCATCCTCAGCCCCTCATCTCCTCCTTCATCACCCCCTGCATCGCCCGCGGGCGGGATCTGACCCGTGGCGGCGCAAAATACAACAACTTCGGGCTCCACGGCGCGGGCATTTCCACAGCGGCAGACGCGCTGGAGGCGATCCGCTGCGGCATTTTCGAACGGTGTGAGATGACCGCCGAGGAACTGATCGCGGCGCTGGACGCCAATTTTGAGGGTCATGAGTCTCTGCGCCAAACGCTTCTCTCCTATCCCAAGATGGGCAACAACGAAGACGCCCCCGACTCCCTTGCCGCCTTCCTGATGGAGACCTACTCCGAAGGGTTGAACGGCAAACCCAACTGCCGCGGCGGCGTTTATCGCGCGGGGACGGGCAGCGCGATGGGCTATATCACCTACGCTTCGAAGGTCGGTGCCACGGCAGACGGCAGACTCGCGGGCGCGCCCTACGCCTCCAGCTTCTCCCCCTCCCCCAATGTCAGACTGAACGGTCCCCTCTCCGCCATTCTCTCCTTTACCAAGCACGATATGCGCAAGATCTGCAACGGCGGTCCCTTCACCATTGAGATCCACGATACCGTCTTCCGCAATGACGAGGGGGAGCGCAAGGTGGCACAGTTGATCAAGTCCTATATCGATCTGGGCGGTCATCAGATCCAGATCAACGCCATCAACCGCGACCGCCTGCTTGACGCGCAGGCACACCCCGAAAATTATCCCAATCTCATCGTCCGCGTATGGGGCTGGAGCGGCTATTTCTGCGAGCTGGATAAGGTCTATCAGGATCATATCATCCAGCGAGTCGAGTTTGGGGTATAAAACAAAAAGGTTGAGTCCTCTCTTCTGCATTCTTAGCGGAGAAGTCAAGACCACCGGCCGTGCCGGTGGCTTGCACAAGCCCCCTTAGGGCATGTCACAGGCTGAGCCTATAGGCTCGTCGAAAAGTCTGCCAACCGCACGACTTTCACAGGCATGCCCCTAAAGGGGCTTTATTTTATTTG
>JAFTMG010000037.1 GCA_017452525.1 Clostridia bacterium | reverse complement strand
ACGTAATGGGGCTGTTTTGTGTGTGACACGAGACTGTTGCCATTGATCTGTCCAAACCGCTGTCTCTTTGTCTGTAAAGTATTCCGACCAATCTAAATACAACAATTTCGTATCGTACACTAAATGACCCCATTTCGAGCGGCGCGCGCCACGGCAGCCGAAGCGGCAGGGCGAATTGGCGCATAGCGCCAATTCTGGAGGCAGCCTGACGCGAACGAAGTTTGCCCGCTCGAACCATGACAGGTTATCATCCGTCAACCTGCTTATAACCGCCCCGCCCGAACCCCTCCACGGCGAGAGCAAGATAAACACCCCGCCTCATACCCCTATTTGAAGATTTTCGGAGGGTCAAGGGAACCCTTCAAAAAAGGGTTCCCTTGTGGGTGCAGGGCAAAGCCCTGCCTTCGTCCGCGCCACGATACCTCCACCCCGCCAAACCTCCAATTTGAACGTACCAAACCTCCCAACCATATTGGATGTGTTTCAACGAACAAAAAACTCTTATGCCAACAGCATAAGAGCTTTTTGTATTCATTCTTCGGCGACGTCGATATCCGTCAGCTCCGTCACGTCGCAGGGGACGTCGATGTGCCTCTCGGGATGGCGGCGCATCACAGCCTTGCCGCCTCTGTCACCCGTCAGCGCACACAGCTCCTCCGCAAGCGTTGCCGAAAAGAGCGTGGGATTGCCCGAGATCTCGCCCGCGGCAAGGCAGGCGGTGAGCGGGCTCTCCGTAGCGGTGTTCAAAAGTCGCGCGACCGTCGCGGCGGTCAGATTCGGCTGATCCGCCACGCAGAAGCACAGATGATCCTCCTCCGCCAGCGGCTCGCAGGCGCGGATACCCGCACGGATGGTATGGGATATTCCCAAATGACTGTCGGGACAGGACACGCATCGCACGCCCTCGGCGGTCAGCGCGCGCATGATCTCCTCCCAGCAGGTTACCACCGTCAGCGCGCAATCCTCCCGCGTCCCCATCGCCTCACGGATCGCCTCCAGCCCGTATCGGTACAGCGCCTTGCCGTCCCGCAGGGACAGAAGCTTATTGGAGCCGTAGCGCCGCGACTGACCCGCCGCAAGATAGATAATATGGATCATACCGACTCCTCCGACGCCAGATCCAACGCGATCCGCTCGGGCAGGATGGGCAGCTCACGGTACCAATGCCCCGTGGCACGGTAAATAGCGTGGGCAATGGCAGGCGCGGGGGTATTGATCACGATCTCGCCGATGGATTTGGCACCGAAGGGACCGCTTTCCTCATAGCTGGGGGCAAACTCCACCGCCAGCCGTCCCGTTTCCAGACGGGTGGGGATCTTGTATTGCATCAGAGAGCGCTCGTTGAGATAGCCCTTATCATCGTATCGGATATTCTCGGTCAGCGTCATGCCGATGCCCTGCACCAGTCCCCCCTCGGTCTGAATCCTTGCCAGATTCGGGTTGACTACGGTGCCGCAGTCGATGACCGCCTGATAATTCAGCACCTCCACCTTGCCCGTCAGCGGGTCCAGCTCGATCTCCGCCATGCCTGCCATAAAGGGCGGGGGCGAGACGGGAGAGGAGTGAGAGGAGGTGGACTCAGTGGCAAGGGTATTGCCGCACATGGACTTGGTGGCAATATCCGCCAGGCTGACCGAAGCTCTTCCGTCTGCCCGCGCCACCTCACGGCCGCGGAAGACCACCTCAGAGGCGGGACAGCCGAGCATCTCCGCCGCCAACGCGCAGATCTTCTCCTTCAGCTCAAGGCACGCCTTTTCCACCGCGCGACCGGTCACGTAGGTGGTAGAGGAGGCGTAGGAGCCGGAATCGTAGGGAGAGGCATCGGAGTCGGCACCGAAGACGGTCACGTCCTCCACCGAGCAATCCATACATTCCGCCGTCATTTGCGCCAGAATGGTATCACAGCCGGTTCCCATATCCGCCGCGCCGATGCGCAGCACGTAAAATCCGTCGTCGTTCAGCTTGACGGATGCCGAGCCCACGTCCACGCCCGAGATGCCCGAGCCCTGCATTGCCATGGCAACGCCTGCGGCGCGGATCTTTCCGTTTGCCATACGGCGCACGGGGTATTTCTCCGCCCAACCGAAGGAGGCAGCACACTGCTGCATACAGCGGTCCAGCGTGCAGGCGGAGGCGGGCTCGTTGTAGTAGGCGGGCATGATCTGCCCCTGACGGACCATGTTTTTCATGCGGATCTCCACCGGGTCCATCCCCAGCGTCTCCGCCAGCTCATTGACGAGAGATTCCACCGCGAAGATGCCCTGCGTGGCACCGTAGCCGCGATAGGCACCTGCCGACTCCACATTGGTATAGACCACATCATAGGCAAAGCGGAACGCCTGCAGAGAGCCGGTATACAGCGGGATGGATTTGTGTCCCGAAAGTCCCACGGTGGTGGGCCCGTGCTCACCGTAAGCACCCGTGTTGGAGAGGGTGTAAACGTCCAGCGCGCGGACCGTACCGTCACGGTCGGCGCCCAGCTTCACCGTCACCTCCATCTCATGGCGGGGCGAACCGGCAACCTGGCATTCCTCTCTCGTATAGATCATCTTGGCGGCGCGCTTCGTCTTCCACGTGACGAAGGCGGGATAGATCTCCGCCACCAGCGTCTGCTTGGCGCCGAATCCGCCGCCGATACGCGGCTTCTCCACGTGGATCATCGACTTGGGAATATCCAACGCGTGCGCCAGGATGCGGCGCGCGTGGAAAACGATCTGAGTGGAACTGACAACGTGCAACCGCCCGTAAGCGTCGATCTCGGTATAGGTGCGGAAGGTCTCCATCATCGCCTGATGACAGGCTTGGGTATGGAAGGTACGCTCCAGAACGACCTCGCAGGAGGACATCACCGCATCCACGTCGCCATCCGACTCCACGCCCGCGGCGCAGAGATTGCGGCGGTTGTCGGCACCCACGTCGCACAGCGCGTGCCAGCTCTCCTCCGGGTGGACCAGGATCTCGCTGTCCTTGGCGGCACGGAAGTCCAGCAGAGGCGCAAGCACCTCGTAGCTGACCTTGATCATGCGCAGGGCGCGATCCACCGCCCGCTCATCCTCGCCCGCCACAATGGCAACGGCGTCTCCCACAAAGCGCAGATGACGGTCCAGGATCAGACGGTCATAGGGCGAGGGCTCGGGATAAGTCTGCCCCGCCATGGTGAACCGCTTCCCGGGCACGTCCTCGTAGGTATAGACCGCTACGATCCCCGGCACCTTGCGGGCAATATCGGTGCGGATCTCACGGATCCGCGCGTTGGCGTGGGGACTGCGCAGGACCTTGACCACCAGACAGTCCGAGGGGGTCACATCATCCACGTAGGCAGGCTTTCCCAACAAAAGCTGCATGGCGTCCTTTTTCCGAACGCCCTTTCCCACCGTTTTCAACGGTCCGCTCACAGTCTCCCCTCCTTTTTCGCATTCAGATAGGCGCGGATGCCCCGCGTCTGTCCCTCATATCCCGAGCAACGGCAAAGATTGCCCGCCAGATAGGCACGGATCTCCTCGTCTGTCGGGTCGGGGTTTTCCCGAAGGAGGGCAATGGTGTTCATCACAAAGCCGGGATTGCAGAAACCGCATTGCTCGGCACCCTGATCGGCAATGAAGGTAACAAATTCCGATGCCTCCGCCTCCAGACCCTCCAGCGTAGTCACGCGGTGACCGTCGGCACGCACCGCCAGCACCGAGCAGGAAAGCACCGGCGTATCATCGAGAAAAACGGTACACAGACCGCACCCCGAGGTCTCACAGCCGCACTTGACGCTGGCGCATCCGTGGGCGCGAAGAAAATCCAGCAACACGGTATCGGCGGCGACCGACGCCGTGATCCGTCTGCCGTTGAGTGTCAAGGTGATCTCCATCAGCTCTCGCCTCCCTTTCCGTAAACGTCATCGACCGCACGGGCGACCAACACGCGGCAAAGGTGCCGGCGGTAGGTCTCCGACGCGCGGCTGTTGGAGGCGAATACCGTCTCCTTGGCAATCTTTTCGGCGATCTCCTCCGCCGTCCCCGCGCCCGCGGCAGGCAAACGGTACGCCACCGCGCAAAGGGGGCGGGCACCCACCGTCACGGTCAGCGCATCCTCCGCCAGCACCGCGCAAACGTTCAGGGACGGAAAATCGGTGGCGGTATTCCGCATCGCGCGGTACGCCGTACGCACCTGCCGCTTGGGCAGGATCACATGGGTCAGGATATCCTTGACTCCGCGCATGCCGCAGAAGGTCTCCAAGGACACGGTACCGCTCGGATACAGCTCCACAGAAGCCCCCAGTGCCAAAAAGACAGTGACCACGTCGGAAAAGCCGAAGCGCCCGAAGACACTGCCGCCCACCGTGGCGAGATTTCGGAACTGGACGCCCACGATATCGCGGAGCGCGTCTCCGATCACGCCACCGAAATCACGGTGCAAGCCCTCGTGGGTCTCCAGCATACGGAGTGTGGTATAGGCACCGATGCGGTAGCGGTCGCCCAGATCCTCCACGCCGCAAAGCCCCAGCGCGGACAGATCGATGGCGGTACTCACATGGCGGTGGCTCAGCCTCAGCCAGAGCATACCGCCCAGCACCGCGCTGTTTTTCTTTTGCGCCGCCTCATATGCCTCTTCCAGCGACGAGGCGCGCAGATAACGGTCTATCGTCAACATACTATCCACCTTCATTTCATCATTTGGGTCTCGGTATAACAGAAGAGCGGATCGCGGTGGATCCGAAGTCCCGGATAAAGCGTGCGAAGGGTCTGCTCGATCCTTTCGTCCGCCGTGTCACGCAATTCAATCCGCTCCGCCTGCCCGCCGCGCATCGGCAGGATCGCCGTGGCGTGCCGCAGGGCAAGGGTCGGGTCGTGCAGGACGGTCAGGATCACTCTCCCCTCCCCCGCAAGGCGGTGCAGAAGAGAGAACAGACGCTCGGTCCGATTGAAATCCAGGGCGGAGGAGGGCTCGTCCAGCAACAGGACGGGCGTTTTCCGCACCGCCGCGCCGCACAGAAAGATCATCTGCCGCTCGCCCGCGCTCATGGATGCCAGATCCCGCGCGAGCAGATGTCCAATGCCGAAGGCGTGCGCCATTTCGCGGATCTCCTCCCGTTCCGCCGCGCTCAGCCTGCCAAACAGTCCTTTTTCAGGGAAAAAGCCCATTTCGATCCGATCCATGCCGCAAAGCCCCGGCTCTGCCGTCAGCTCCTGAGACATGGTCGCCACCAGTGAGGCGCGCTTGCGGATACCGCAGGCGGCAAGATCCTGCCCGTCCCATAACACGCTTCCCTCCCGCAGAGGAACGTTGCCCGCAATGGCGCGCAGCAGCGTCGTCTTGCCGCTGCCGTTCTCGCCCAATACGGCGAGGATCTCACCGCCGCGGACGGTCAGGTCCAGCTCCCGCAGGATCTGCCGCCTGCCGTAGCTGACGGACACGTGATTCAGCTTCAGCTCCACGTCTGCCGCCTCCTTCCCTCCGCGCACAGCAGGACCACCAGAACGGGGACACCTGCGGCAACGGTGAAAATACTGATGGGCAGCTCTGCCCCGCCCCCCACCGTGCGGGCGGCAAGATCCGCCGCCGTGAGGATGACGCCGCCCAGACAGGCGGAAAGGAACAGATAGGCACCGCCCCGACGGCGGATCAGCAGGCGCGCGATATGCGGCGCCGTCAAGCCCACAAAGCCGATGGTGCCGGTGACGGACACCGAGGCAGACACGGCAAGGGTTGCCAACGAGAGCAGAAGTGCGCGCCAGACGTTGGGGGAAAGCCCCATGGCACGGCATTCGTCACCGCCCAGAGAGAGCATGGTCACGGGGCGGTGGAACAGCAGAAGAAGGATCACCGCCGGCAAGGCGACGGCAAAGAGCGGGATCGCCTTTTCCGCCGAGACGGCGGCAAGGCTGCCCATGGTCCAGAAATCGATGGCGGCGAGCTGACGCTCGGGATCTGCCAGCGTTTTGAGGATCATCAGCCCCGCGTCCGCCACGGCGGAGATGACGATGCCCGACAAGATATAGGTACCGATCCGCTCTCCCCCCGCCGCGCTCACCAGAAGCAGGACGAGGACCAGGGAAAGCAAGCCCCCCAAAAAAGCAAAGCCCATGCGCGCCGCGGAGGAGCCGACGCCCAGCACGATGGCAAGTGCCGCACCGAAGGAAGCCCCCGAAGCGATTCCCGTCAGATCGGGGGATGCCAGGGGGCTTCGGAATACCAGTTGATAAATGGCGCCGCAAAGACCGAGCACCGTACCCGACAGAAGTGCCGTCGCCGTTCTGGGGACACGGAGGCTCCAGAACACACGGGTCGGCATCGCTTGTACGTCACGCGGCAAAAACATCTCGCAAAGAGCCGTCACCGCGTCGGCAACGGTCAGCGGATAGGCACCGACACAGACGGACAGCACCAGCAGCACCGCCAGCAACAGTAGCACCGCGGCAAACACACCGCAGAGGCGGCGGTCACACTTTTCACTCATTTCAGAAGCGCGCCATCGGGCGCAAAGCCGTAGAAGGTCTCATAAAATGCCGTGGCATCCGCCGCAAAGGTCTCGGCGCTGTAAAGCGCCGGGTGAAGCACAGAGGTCAGCCACATGGCGCCGAGAATACCCGAGGGAATGGGAGAGTCCCACTCCTCAATGCCCGAGGGCATGGTATAGATGGCACCGTTCTTGACCGCCTTCAGCGAGGCAAGCTGGGCGTCATTGCGGATATCCTCCGCGGTATAGTCGGCACCCGAGGGGATAACGATCACGTCGGGATCGTAGCTCAGCACCGTTTCATAGGACACCTCTGCCCAATAATCACCCTCCAGCGCGGTGCCGGCGTTGACACCGCCTGCCAGCGTGATCAGCGAGCTTTGATACATAGCGGCAGGTGCCGTGGTCAGATAGGAGGAGTTACCGCCCATGTAGACGACGGGCTTTGCCGCGTCCTTCGTCAGCGTCTCCAGCGTATTCATTTGGGTATCGTAGTAGGCGATCAGCTTCTCCGCCTGCGCGGATACGCCGCAAGCCTTGCCGATGAGGGAAAGCATCTCACAGAGTGCCCCGTGGTTTTCGGGGTCCACCAGAATGACCTTCAGACCCAACCCGGTCAGCGTTTCGGCAGACTCTGCCAGCTTCTTCGGCATGATGACCAGATCGGGCGCGAGGGAGGCGATCAGCTCTACGTTGGACTCCTTCATGGTACCCACCGCGGGCAGCTCAAGGAACTGCGGCGCGCTCATGCCGTAAATGGGGCGGCTTGCCGCTTTATTTTCAATGCCGACCAGACGCTCGGAAAGCCCCAGCGCCATCACGGCGTAGGAGGAAACGTAATAACAGCTGACGATCGTCTGCGCCGGCTCATCCAGCGTCACGGTGCGTCCGCACTGATCGGTCAGCGTGATGGGCCCCTGCTCCTGCTCGGGCGACTTGCCGCAAGAGATGAGCGACACGAGCATACATAGCGCGAGAAGCATAGCTAAAATACGGGTTTTCATATTCGGTCTCCTTCTTTTATCCGACAAAGTGGTCTGTCGATCGTATTTAAATCCATTATAGCACATCCGCACCGCATTGTCAAAGTAAAAGTGAAAAAAAGCGCGTTTTACGGTTCCGCACGCAACAGGCATCCGCCGCTCCCCGACGGATAACGCCACCCGGCGCCCCAAAGACGGGGATTTCGTTTCGGATTGTGGAGAAGCTTCAAATTGGGGATTCGCGAACGGTTTGAGGGGGGTCCAATTGGATGTTTAGCGGGCGCGGACGAAGGCAGGGCTCTGCCCTGCCTTTATCCGCGCCCCAATACCTCCACCCCGACAAACCCCAATTTGAGCATCGCACCCCCTCATCAACAGCCTGAAAGAGATTTTTCGCTTGCCTTCTCCCCCACTTTGGGTAAAAAAACAGTTTTCCCTTGACTTTTGGCACGTTTGCCCATATAATATAAAATAGAATATTCAGTAAGCAGTGCTTACCGATACACCGAGTACGGCAGGAGGGTCCATGAAGCAAAAAAGCAAAAAGAAAAAATGGCTGAAATTCCGCCACCGCGTGGTACGAAATCTCTTATACTTTCCCATGAAGCTGTATACCCGCCTGCATTACGGTATACGCATCGACAAATTCAAGGCGCAGGAAAAACGCCCCTATCTCATCCTGCTCAATCATCAGACCCCCTTCGATCAGTTCTTTGTGGGTATGTCCTTCCGCGGTCCCGTCTATTACATGGCGACCGAGGACATCTTCTCTCTTGGCTGGGTCTCCCCGCTCATCCGCTATCTGGTCGAGCCCATTCCCATCAAAAAACAGACGACCGACGTCAAGGCGATCCTTAACTGCATCCGCGTTGCCAAGGAGGGCGGCACCATTGCCATCGCGCCCGAGGGCAACCGTACCTACAGCGGCAGGACCGAATACATGAGCCCCTCCATCGCGCCCCTCGCCCGCAAGCTGGGTCTGCCCATCGTCCTCTACCGCATTGAGGGCGGCTACGGCGTGGAGCCCCGCTGGAGCGACGTGGTGCGCCGCGGCAAGATGCACAGCTACGTCTCCCGCGTCATTCCACCGGAGGAATACGCCTCCCTGACCGATGACGAGCTGTTTGCCATCATTCGTGACGGACTTCACGTGGACGAGGCGAAGGCGGACGCGGGATTTCACCACAAGAAACGCGCCGAATATCTGGAGCGTGCCGTCTACGTCTGCCCCGATTGCGGACTGACCACCTTTGAGAGCCACGGGGATACCGTGACCTGCCTGAACTGCCGCAAGCAGATCCGCTATCTGCCCGACAAGCGGCTGGAGGGCATCGGCTTCGAGTTTCCCTTCACCTTTGTGGCGGAGTGGTATGACTACCAAAAGGATTTCATCAACCGGCTGGACGTGCTTCAACTCACCGAGGCGCCTCTCTACCGCGACACGGCGGCACTGCGGCGCGTCATTCCCTACGAGCGCAAGGAGACGATCGCCGAGGAAGCACGATTCTCCCTCTACGGTGACCGCGTTCTGGTCGAATGGGAGGGCACCTCGCTTCTCCTGCCCTTTGACGAGGTGACCGCCATGGCGGTGCTTGGCCGCAACAAGCTCAATATCTACCACGGCGGCAACATCTATCAGGTCAAGGGCGGCAAGCGCTTCAACGCGCTGAAATACGTGCATATCTATCACCGATGTGTCAACATCAGGAAAGGAGACCCCCATGAGCAATTTTTGGGACTTTAACGTATGGGCATGGATCTCACTGACCGCCATTCTCTTCGGCGGTCTGCTGATCGGCAACGTGCTGAAAAAGACCGTTCCCCTTCTCCGCTATTCTCTCATCCCCACCTCGGTGCTGGGTGGCGTGATCCTGCTGGTCATCGCGGCGATCTACCGTCTGATCACGGGAGACGTCATGTTCGATACCGCCTTTTTCGCCTATTCCGGTACGGCAAAGCTGGAGACCATCACCTACCACACCCTGGCACTCGGATTTATTGCCTCCGCCTTCAAGACCAACGGCGGTAAGCTGAACAAACAGCGCACCACCGAGATATTCAATACCGGTGTCACCACCGTCTCCACCTATCTGATCCAGGGCATTTTCGGTCTCGGCATCACCATGGTCGCCGCAACGGTCCTTGCGGGCTTCTGCCCCGCCGCCGGCGTCCTTCTCCCCTTCGGCTACGGACAGGGTACCGGACAAGCCATGAACTACGGCACCATCTACGAGCTGGAGCACGGCTTTGACGGCGGCAAGAACTTCGGTCTCGTCATCGCCGCCCTCGGCTTCCTCTCCGCCGCCCTCGGCGGCGTCACCCACCTCAATATCATGAAGCGACGCGGCAAGCTGAAGCTTTCCGACCGCCGTGACGGCAGTCTCTATACCGAAGAGGTCGATCCGGAAAACGAGATCCCCATGCAGGAGAGCATCGATAAGCTGACCGTGCAGATCGCGCTGATCGTCGTGGCGTATTTCGGCGCCTATCTCCTGATATACCTCCTCGGCTCTCTCCTGCCCGGTATGCGCTCGGTCATTTACGGCTTCAACTTCCTGCTCGGCGTTCTTTCCGCCACACTGATCAAAACGCTTCTGAACCTGCTTTATAAGACCGGCATCGTCAAAAAGAAATATACCAACAACTTCCTCATGACCCGCGCCAGCAATTTCTTCTTCGACATTATGGTCGTGGCGGGCATTGCCGTCATCCGTCTGGACATTCTCGAGGCTTATTGGGGCATCATCCTCATTCTCGGTGTCCTCGGCGCGATCATTACCTACGTTTATAACCGCATCGTTGCCAAAGTCCTCTTCCCCGACTACGTGGAGGAGCAGTTTCTCGCCATGTACGGCATGCTGACCGGCACGGCAAGCACGGGCATCATCCTGCTGCGTGAGATCGACGGCGATTTCCGCACCCCCGCCTCGGACAATCTGGTCTACCAGAACTTCCCCGCCATCGTCTTCGGCTTTCCCATGATGTTCCTTGCCACCCTCGCACCCGTCAAGCCGCTGCTGACCCTGATCATCTTCATCCTCTTCTTCACGGTCATGAACCTCATCCTCTTCCGCAGTCTGATCTTCCGCCGCAAGAAAAAGTAAGCGGAACAAAGCAGATCATCCCAAACAAACAAAAGCACTTGCGAGAGCGATCCGCAAGTGCTTTTTGTGATTGGAAAACTCAATAGTCCGCTCTGACGCGAACCAGATAGCGGGTGGCGTACGCCTCCTCCACCAGCGCGTTGAAGTCCAGCTTCTCCTCCTGCGCGATCACCTTTTCCAGCACCGGCTTGGTGCGGGGGTGACGGGGGGTAAAGACGGTACAGCAATCCTCGTAGGGCTGGATCGAGGTCTCAAAGGCTCCGATATGACGGGAGACGGTAATGATCTCTTCCTTGTCCATACCGATGCAGGGACGGAAGACGGGCAGGCTCGTCATCGGGTCGGTCACGCCGATCGCCTGAATGGTCTGCGATGCCACCTGACCCAGACTTTCGCCCGTGATCAGCGCGTTGCACTCCTCGTCCTTCGCCAGCTTATCCGCCAGCGCCATCATATAGCGGCGCAGAAGCAGGGTGAAATAGTCCTCCTCGCAGGCACGGACCAGCTCCTCCTGAATATGGGTCAGCGAAATGATATGCACGTTGATGGGGCCGGAATACTGCGCCACGATCTTTGCCAGCTCCAGCACCTTTTCTCTGGCGCGCTCGCTGGTATAGGGGAAGGACTCAAAATGAATGGCATCCAGACGCACGCCGCGCTTTGCCATCATATAGCCCGCCACGGGAGAATCGATGCCGCCCGAAAGCAGGAGTAGTCCCTTGCCGTTGGTGCCGACGGGCAGACCGCCCGCGCCCTTGAACTGACCCGCGTGAATGTATGCGTTATGTTCACGCACCTCTACCCGCACCGTGACCTCGGGATTATGGACGTCCACCCGCAGCCAGGGGCAGCAGGAGAGGATGACCCCGCCGATCTCGCGGGAGATCTCGGGAGAGCCGAGCGCAAACGCCTTATCCGAACGCTTTGCCTCCACCTTGAAGGTCTTTTTATCCCGCAGGAAGGCGGGAATATAGGCACGGGTGACCTCCTCAATGCTCTCCATGTTCTTTTCCGCCACCGCGGCTCTGCCTACGGCAACGATGCCGAAGACCTTGCGGGCGGCATCAAACATGCCCTCCAGATCCGCCGTCTCGTCCTTCGGCTCGATGAAGACCGTGCTCTGGGCGCGGCGGATCTCGAAATGACCGTGGCGGGAGGCGCGGATGCGCAATTCCTTGGTGAGCTGATCCTCAAAGGTGCGTCGGTTGGCGCCCTTGAGAATGATCTCACCGTATTTACAAAGCAAAATTTCCTGAATACTCATGTAAAAACTCCTCTGAGACACCGAACGATATCGCCTCAGTCGGCAAGACTCGCCTCGGCAAGCACGGGGGCATCGTCATAATAGTAGGGGAACAGACGCTCCCAGACGTCGCGGCAGGCAAAGGTATCTGCCATGGAGGTGTGTGCCACGCCCACCCAATCGATCCCCAGACAAGCCATGGCGTCGGTCAGGCTGGCATGCTGCACGTCGGGGCGGTGGGTGTGCGCGTAGTGAACGAATTCGTTGGCGCAGCAGCGGACCTTCGCGTGCAGTGCCTCGCGCTCCTCCTCGGTATCGTATATGTATTTGATATGGCTGTAGTCGGTGGATACGCCGTAAGCGATGATGCGGTCTGCCCCCGCGAAGATCTCCTTGATCTGAGGGATCAGATCCTTGAGCAGCGGTGCGTCCACAACCATATCGGGGGTGATGCCGTGGACCTTTTCGGTACGCTTCCACTTCTTGGTGTGGGCAGGCTTGACCAGCGTATTCATGACGATGGTCCCGTTGCCGTCCACGATGGAGATGGAGAGGATCTCATCATGATCGTAGAAACCGGTCAGCTCCAGATCAAAGAAGAGAACCCGCTCGCGGGACATGTGGTAGTAGGTGTTGCGCTTGATATCATCCTCGATGCAGAGCTGCTGCAGCTCCTTTGCGTAGCAATCCATGCACAGCTTTTTGCGGAAGCGGACGCCCTTGCCGCAACGGATGCACGGCAGCGGCACGCGGTCGCAGGTGCGCTTATCGTAAAAATAGATCACGCTCTTATCGGGGCGGTAGGTAAACGCCACCGGCTCCTCGATGGGCGTATAGTTCATCTGGGAGAGACGCTCGCGGGTGTAATAGCCACAGCCTGCGGCGCGCTTGATGCTCATGCGGTTGATGACCGAGCCGCCGGGCAGGGTCATGGAATCGGTGCGGGCATCGGGAAAATACCACAGCTCGGGGGGCGCCTCCTGCACGTTTTCGGGGTTGAAGTAAAAGGCAACGGTACTGATGCCGTCCACCATTCCCTGCTCGTCCGCCTCGTCGGCACAGCTGAATGCCACCGGGTCGCCGCCGGGGATGAGATGCATCTGCATCAGGATCTCACGCGTCAGATAATTTTTTCCCTCCGCCTGCTGACGTGTCATACGGCGGACGGTCGCGCCGGAGCGCATCTTCAATGTGTTGTTCAAAACAAAATCCTCCATTTGTTTTTTTGCAGGGAGCATCGGCTTGTGTCACGCATTGTCTAAAAAGTTAGCCGTTGTCCTCGCGGGTGTGCCCGTATTGCCCTCGCTCTTTTTACGGGGTGGCACAGACGTATCACATTTTATTATATCACAAAACACTTCTTTTGGCAATAGGATTTTCGGTTTTTATCCGCGGTCGGGCAAAAAAAACACGGGCTGATCCCGACGGATCAGCCCGTGAAACAGATCGTATCAGCCCGCGGCGCGGTTGGTAATACCCGAACCAACGGTATAGGGGATGGGAAGGATGATGCTGTCACCCTCCGCGCCCGAAACGTAGACCTCTTTATAATTGGGAACGTCGAACAGAACCGAGTTATATCCCAAAACCTTATAAGTGGGATACGCATTCAGTCCCTGCGGCCAGAGAACGGTGGGCGCGTTGATGGTCTGATACGCCTTGATCATCGCCGCATCGTTGCCCCACGTGCCGTAGCCGTGGTGGCAGACCTGAACGATATCGCTGTGCAGGTAATCCCCGTACATCTTGGTGCAGATCTCCATACCGTTGCCGGTGGCGTCGCCCGTGCTCAGATAAACGGTCTTGCCGCCGAACTCCATGCGAAGAACGACCGAGGTGGTGTTCAGCGCGTTACAGACCTTGGGACCGAAGCTCTCGATGGTATAGAGGACCTCCATCTTCAGATCCGCAAAGTAGAAGACCTGACCCACATGGATCTGATGTACCGTTGCCTTGAGCGCCTTGGCGGCGGTCAGGACCTTCTGATACTCAAAGCCCTCGGACGCGTTCCAGTTGCCGCCCACGGTAGAGGAATTGTCTGCCTTGGTCAGCTCGCTCTCCGAGAGGAAGTTGGCAAGCACGCGCTCGACGGTGATGCCCATAAAGTCGCTGTAGCGACCGTACAGCATACCGTCATGGTCGCCGTGAGGATGGGTGATGATCCACGCCGCGATGGTGATATCCTTCATGCTCTTGGCATAGTCGGCGGATTGCTCCTTGAGATGACGCATCAGCTCGGAGGAGTGCTTGGTGCGGTTGAAGCCGCCGTCCACCACGATGAAGCGACCGTCGGTCAGACGGATCAGCACGGACAGACCGTTGGAGGTGTAGCCGCCGTCGTTATTCTTATACTCCATGCCGAGCATGGTGATCTGGGAGGTGGTGACGGGGGTGTAGACGTTGTCCGCCTCCAGACCGACCGCCGGTGCCAGCGGCTCGATCAGGATACGCGCGGAGGTCTCATAGTCATAATAGCCCGCGGTGACGGTATACTTGTCGTTGGTGTAGGTAGCAAAATGGTTGCCCGTGATCTCGTGGGTGGTATAGCAGGAGAAGCCGTTTGCCTCCAGCTTCTTCAGATACTCGCGGTATTCCTCCACCGTGGTCTCGCCGACGATGATCTCGTCCACAGAATTGCCCGCCTTATAATAGGAGCGGAACACACCGCCCTCGTACAGCGGCAGCGCGCTCATCTGGGCATCGTGCTTCTCGGTCACGTCCAGCTGATCCGCCGTCAGCTGCAGGCTCTTGCCGTCCTCGCTGACGCCTTTCTCCAGAATACGGTTGAAGCGGTTCACAGCGTGCGACATGGTGGTATCGTTGAAGCCGAAGATGACGATCTTGTTGCCGATGGCACGGATCGCCCATTCGCCGTAGCTGAGAGACTCCATGACCTGCCTGGTCTCGGGATGATCGGTCACGCCCACCAGGATCTCATAGGTGGTGCTGTCCAGCTGCTGACCTCTCTTGACCCAGTCCGTATTCAGCTTGGGCGTAGCGCCGGTCAAATCCTTGATCTGATTGAGGACCTTTCTCGCCTGCGATACAACGATGGCGG
The DNA here is from genome assembly GCA_017452525.1 of Clostridia bacterium. Classification (GTDB taxonomy): domain Bacteria; phylum Bacillota; class Clostridia; order Oscillospirales; family CAG-272; genus RGIG3947. Next base: position 17,486 of record JAFTMG010000037.1, on the reverse strand, counting down.
CACTGTCCGCATCCTCGTCGCGGACAACGTTGTAAACGACCTTGCCGTCCAGCACCAGATCAATGGTCTGCGGTGCGGGCGCCTCGGTCTCGGCGGCGGTCGTTGTGGTATCCGCGACCGTGGTTTCGGTGATCTCGCCGCTCTCACCGCAGGCACAAAGCATGGACGCGGTCATGATCAGCGCGAGTATCAGCAAAAGAAATTTCTTCATATGCGTTCTCCTTTTCAGATGATTTCGAAAAATAATTTCAGTATATTATACCATATCAAAAGCTCTTCCCGCAAGGTGCAAAATATCCAAAATCCACCGCCGATTTTATTCGTTCTGACAAAAGAAAAGAGAGGAGACACCGGATCGGTGTCTCCTCCCGCGGTCACGGATCAGCCGTTTGCACGCTTTTCAATGGCGGTGCCAACGGTATACGGCAGAGGAACGATGATCTGATCGCCTCTTGCGCCGGAAACGTAAACTTCCTTATAGTTGGGAACCTCAAACAGGACGGCATTGTAGCTCTTGCCCTTGTAGTTCGGGTATGCGCTCAGACCCTGCGGCCACAGAACGGTGGGCGCGTTGATGGTCTTGTATGCCTCGATCATGCCCGCGTCATCGCCCCAGGTGGTATAGCCGTGATGGCAGACCTGAACGATATCGGACTGGATGTAATCACCGAACATATCGGCACAGATCTCCATACCGTAGCCGGTAGCGTCGCCGGTGCTCATGTAGGTGGTCTTGCCGTCAAACTCCATGCGCATGACGGTGGAGGAGGTGTTCAGCGCGTTACAGGTGTTGGGCGCAAAGCTCTCGATGGTGTAGAGGATCTCCATCTTCAGATCAGCCAGATAGTAGACCTGACCTACGTGGACCTGATGGACCTCAGCACCCAGTGCCTTGGCGACAGCAGGGACATTTCTGTAGTCCTGACCCTCGGTGGAGCTCCAGTTGCCGGAGTAAGCGGAGATCGCCTTCTGTCTCTCGGACTCAGAGAGGAAGTTGACCAGAATACGCTCCACATTCATCTCCTTGAAGTATGAGGTCTGACCCAGCAGAGAGCCGTAATGGTCGCCGTGGGCGTGGGTGACGATCCATGCGGCAATGGTGATATCAGAGGTGGACTTGGCATAGGCGGCGGATTGCTCCTTCATCGCATCCACCAACAGCTTGGCGGTGGCGCCGGTATTGAAGGCACCGTCCACGATGACGAAGCGACCGTCAGTCAGACGGATCAGCACGGACAGACCGTTGGAAGCGTAGGATCCGTCACTCTTGGCATATTCCACACCCAGCATGGTGATCTGAGAGGTGGTGATGGGGGTATAGACGTTCTCCTCCTTCAGACCGACTGCGGGAGCCAGGGGCTCGATCAGCAGGCGCGCGGAGGTCTCATAGTCATAGTAGCCCGCGGTGACGGTATACTTGTCGTTGGTGTAGGTGGCAAAGTAATTGCCCGCGATCTCATTGGTGGTGTAGCACTTGAAGCCTGCCGCATCCAGCTTTTTGAGATACGCGTTGTACTGCTCCACGTTGGTATCGCGGATGATGATCTCATCGCATTTGGCACCGGCAGCGTAGTAAGCGTAGAAGTTGCCGCCTTCATAGCCGGGCAACGCGTTCAGCTTTTCATTCTTGGTGCCGCTCATGTTCAGATCTGCCGTCTTGAGGACCAGACTCTTGCCGTCCGCCGAGGCACCTTCCTTCATGAGAGTAACCAGCTTGGAAGTAGCCTGACTGAGAGAAGTACGGTCAAAGCCGAAAACGACGATCTTGTTGCCGACCAGACGAACTGCCCAGTCGCCGTAGCCGAGGGAGCTGATGACCTCCTGGGTCTCGGGATAAGCGGTCACGCCGACCAGGATCTCATAGGTAGTGCTGTCCAACTCGGAGCCGCGCTTGACCCAGTCGGTGCCGAGTCCCATGGTAGCGCCGGTCAGAGACTTGACCTGATCCATGATCACGCGCGCCTGCTCGACCTCCATACCGGAGGCAGAGGCATCCTCATCGCGGATCAGCTTGAAAACTGCCTTACCGTCGGTCACGATATTCAGCTCGGCAGGCACTTCGGGAGCCGGTGCCGCGGTAGTTTCGGTCGCCGACGCACTCGTATCCGCTGTGGTATCCGGCGTCTCGCCGACGTCACCGCATCCGGTGAGAAGAGCGAGAACGGTCACAAGCACCAACAGCATCGAAAGAAGCTTCTTGTTCAACATAATTTCTCCTTTGCTTTGTAGGGTGTGGGGGTGTTTGTCTTTTTATTATATCATTGATCGGCGCTTTGCGCAAGAGATAATTGTAAAAAACATGTTTTTTTTCACATATCACCCACGGCGTCGGTCCGACCGCCTTTCCCCGGCGCATCCTTCGCGAACACGCTCACGTCTTTTTGATTTTCTTCCAAGGAAAAAGCTCTCTCTTTCTTGACAGCACCGCCAAATTATGCTATCCTATATGTAATATTTTCCATAGAAAAAGGAGAAACCCGATTATGGCTGAAGATATTGTAAGCAAATATGACCGGAACATGCTCGTGGAAACGACGCTGACCGAGCCGGATCTCTGCTTTTATGACGTAAGAAAGGCGCCCTTCCGCCTTTACGGACTGGTCGATCCCCAAAATCTCGACCATTTCCTCCGCCTGCCCGAGGACGTGGCGAACGCCACCAGCGAGGGCGTTGCCCGTCTCTCCCGCCAGACCGCGGGCGGACGCGTCCGTTTTTCCACCGACTCCTCCTACGTGGCGCTCAAGGCTGTCATGCCCGCCATGTGCCACATGGACCATATGGCGATGACGGGGTCCACCGGCTTTGACCTCTATATCGATTCCGCCATCGACAGCCGCTATTTTCGCACCTTCCGCCCCTCTACCTCGGCAAAGGGCGGCTTTGAAACCATCGTCCGTTTCCCCGATCGGAAGATGCGTGATATCACCATTCACTTTCCCACCTACAGCCCCGTGAAGGATCTCTTCATCGGTCTGCAGGAGAGCGCCGCGCTGGGCGAGGGTAAGCCGTATCAGCCCCTGCCGCCCTTCGTCATCTACGGCTCCTCCATCACCCAGGGCGGATGCTGCTCGCGTCCCGGTCTCTGCTACTCCAACATCCTCTCCCGTCGCCTGGGACTCGACCACGTCAACCTCGGCTTCTCGGGCAGCGGCAAGGCGGAGGAAGCCATCGTGCAGTACATGTCCGACATGGAGATGAGCGCCTTCATCTGCGATTACGACCACAACGCGCCCAACGCGGCGCATCTGCTGAAGACCCATCGGCATATGTACGAGGTCTTCCGCGAGAAGCACCCCGATCTGCCCTATATCATGATGTCCCTGCCCGATTTTGACCGCGATCCTTATACCAACGCCGTTCGCCGCGATATCGTTCAGGACACCTACCGCCGTGCCCGCGCCGAAGGGGACAAGCACGTTTTCTACATCGACGGTGAAGGCGTATTCCGCGGTCCCGACCGCGACAGCTGCACCGTAGACGGTTGCCATCCCAACGACATCGGCATGATGAAGATCGCCGACGCCATGGAATGCATGCTGCGCCGTGCGTTGCGCGGTGTCATGACCGGAATGTAAGGAGGTAAAGAACATGAGCAATCAGGAACAGAATCAGACGCCCGCTGCCGTAAAACCCGAGGCATACGTGGAGGTCGATAAAAATATGCTGATCGAGACGGTGGTCACCGAGCCCGACGTCAAGTACTATGACGTGCGCAAAGAGCCCGCCTTCTCCCTCTATAACTTCTACGAGCCCTACACCGAGCCCACCTTCCACCGCCTGCCCGTCGAAGTGGCGGCAAACACCAACCCCGGCGTGGTCAGACTGGAGCAGGAGAGCGCAGGCGGCCGCGTGCGCTTCTCCACCGATTCTCAATATATCGCCATCCGTGCCATGATACCCGTGGTGGGGCGCAACTCCCACATGACGCTGATCCAGTCCGCCGGCTTTGACCTGTATCTGGACAGCGCCACCGATTCCCGCTTCGTCAAGGCATTCATCCCGCCCGTCAAGATGACCGGCGGATACGAGCAGATCATCCGCTTCGGCAGCCGCAAGATGCGCTACTTTACCATCCACTTCCCCCTCCACTCCCGCGTGTCCCATCTGGAGATCGGTCTGCAGGAGGATGCCAAGCTGGGCGGTGAGATGCCCTACCGCAACAAGAAGCCCATTGTCATCTACGGCTCCTCCATCGTACACGGCACCGGTGCCTGCCGCCCCGGCATGGCATACACCAATATCATCTGCCGCCGCATGAACATGAACGTTCTCAACTACGGCTTCTCGGGCAACGCCAAGGGCGAGCCTGCCATCGCCAACTGGCTGGCGGAGCAGGAAATGTGCTGCTTTGTCAGCGACTACGACCACAACGCCCCCAACCCCGAGCATCTGGAGGCGACCCACCGCCCGCTCTACGATACCATCCGTGCCAAGCACCCCGATATTCCTTATATCATGATCACCAAGCCCAATCTGGCAACCAATCTGGGCGAGGCAAACGAGCGCCGCAAGGATATCATTCTCGATACCTACCGCTACGCCCGCTCGCTGGGAGATCAGAACGTCTACTATATCGACGGCGAGAGCTTCTTCATGGGTAAGTACGAGTATGAATGCACCCTGGATGCCGTTCACCCCAACGATCTGGGCTTCATTCTGATGGCAGACGGCATTGAGGACACCATCCGCATCGCCCTCGCGAACGCCGGCTGGAAGGACGGCGACTGATGGACACCTCGTGTCTCAATCCCGCCCAGCTCTCCACCCCCTCCCTTGCCTATCTGGGCGATTGCGTGATGGAGCTTTGCGTGCGGACCCGCCTGCTCCAGCGCGGCTTCTCCACCTCCCGCGATCTCAATGCCGAGGCACTCCACTATGTGCGCGCGGGTGCGCAAGCGGATGCCGCCGAGCGGATCCTCCCTCATCTGACCGAGCAGGAGGCGGCACTCTACCGCCGCGGGCGCAACATCGGCCACACCAACGTGCCCAAAAGCGCCACGGTGGCGCAGTACCGCATGGCGACCGGGCTTGAGGTCCTGTTTGGCTATTTATACGTAACGGGTCAGCAGGCCCGCATCGACGAGCTGTTCCTTCTGGCATACGAGCCGATGGAGCGGCAGGAAAACAAATAAGACGAATAAGAAAGGTTTATCATCATGGAAAATCCCATTATCAAATTCACCGTCAAGGATTTCGGCGAGATCACTGCCGAGCTGTATCCCGATAAGGCACCGAAAACGGTGGAAAACTTTTTGAAGCTGGTGGACGAGGGCTTCTTCTCCGGTCTGATCTTCCACCGCGTCATCTGCGGCTTTATGATCCAGGGCGGCGGCTACAACGAAGATTTTCAGCAGAAGCACACCGCCGCTATCAAGGGTGAGTTTGCCTCCAACGGCTTCCGTCAGAACGACATCAAGCACACCCGCGGCGTACTCTCCATGGCACGCACCATGGTCAAGGACTCCGCCTCCTCCCAGTTCTTCATCATGCATCAGAATGCCCCCCATCTGGACGGCGAGTACGCCGCCTTCGGCATGGTCACCAAGGGCATTGAGGTGGTCGACGAGATCGCCGAGCTGCCCACCGACTATCAGGATTGCCCCAGAGTCAACGTGGTGATCGAAAAGGTAGAGCGCGTCTGAGCCGCGAGGCATATAACGTCACGATCGCAGGGCTGAGTTGCTTTCGGCAACTCAGCCCTTTTTCCCGCAAGCACACGCGAAAAGATTGCTTGACAGACGTGCTTTGCCATGATACAATAAAGCGGAGCGCAGACACGCCGCTCGGAAAGCGAGAATATTCATGACAGAAACGCAAAAAGGCATGCTCGCCGCCGCGGGTGCCTATACCATATTCGGATTCAGCTATTTGTTTTCCAAAATGGCGCTGGAGGTCAGCGAGCCGATGATCCTTTTGTGCGCGCGCTTCACCGTCACGGTGATCGTCCTCAATCTTCTGGTCGCCACCCGCGTGCTCAAGCTCGATCTGCGCGGCAAAAATCTTTGGGGACCCATCCTGCTCGGCATCCTGCAGCCCGTTCTTTACTTTGTGTTTGAAAATTACGGTCTGAAATATACCACCACCTCCTTCACCGGCATGATCTCCGCCATCAGCCCCATCTTCACGGCGGCGCTGGGTGCCCTGCTTCTGCGCGAGCGTCCCACGGGGCGGCAATGGTGCGGTATCGTCATCTCCATCGCGGGCGTGATCCTCGTCTCGGTGGGCGGTACGGGAGGGCAGAACACGGTAGCAGGCTGTCTCTGTCTGTTGACGGCGTATTTTCTCGGCTCCTTCTATTCCCTTTACGTCCGCAAGCTCTCCAAGACCTTCACGCCCTTTGAGCTGACCTACGTGATGTTTACGGTGGGATTCGTTTTCTTCGCCGTGCTGGCGTTTGCCCAATACCGCGGGGAGACGGTGGGCATGCTGACCGAGGCACTCTCTCACGCAGAGTTCATTTTCGCCATTCTCTATCTGGGCGGCGCGGCATCCTGCGGCGCATACATGCTCGCCAACTATTCCCTCTCCCGCCTGACGGTGGCGCGCTCCACCATCTTCGGCAATCTCGGCACGGTGGTGTCGGTGCTGGCAGGCATCATCATCATGGGGGACGAGTTCAAGCTCCTCTCGGCAGTCGCCTTCGCCCTGATCATGGGCGGCATCTGGATCGTCAACCGATATGCCGTCGCCTGACATACCAAAGAGGACCCTGTCACCGACACGGTGACAGGGTCCTTCATTTCTGCAGATATTAGTTTTTGTTTGAACTCACGCTAAATCATATTGCGGCTGAACCGATTCAGGCGCAACATGATTTAAAGCAATTCCTCCGACTAACCAATCAACGCCTCTGCCATTATCCTCACACCCAACGAAAAACCTTTCACAAATGCATCCTCGCAAGAGATACATTCCGATTCCAAATAACTGTCATCGATATCCTTTAATAACTTTTTCTGTTCCCCATTCAGTCCTCCGGAAAGCTCCTTGATATTTTCCTCAAGCATATCCAGCAAATTACCCAACCGCCGTGAGTTATCCGTCCTCCACTCACCCGGATTTAAATTTCCGTTCCATAGTTCAACCAATGTTTTTTTCATAGTATCCTCCTTATCAGCAAGAATATCCAATCGGATATATTTATTATAATATCCATTTGGATATATGTCAATACCTAAATGGATATTTTATGATAGAATTATTCTACACAAACAGGAGGAGGTTCTATTATGAAATTTTATCAGCGTTTACTTGATATTAGAGAAGACCATGACATGACACAAAAAGAAATTGCTGAACTACTGCACACAACCCAACCGCAATACGCTCGATACGAAGCAGGGGAACGAGAACTCCCTATGCACCACTTTATCACACTTGCTAAATACTACAACATTTCTCTTGATTATTTGGCAGGGCTTACAGACACACCAAAGCCGCTATATTCCAATAATTAATAAGGCGGTGTTGTATCTTAGTCTTCCCCGCTGAGGAATGCCAGATACACCTCAGAATGTGAATTTAAACCACCCGCCAAACCCCAATTTGAATATCTCAAATATCCGACACCGTCAAATTGATTTATTTTTCTCTGTTTTCTCTGTAAAAATCAGTCATTCGATGTGACATAGCCATTAAAAAATCATAAAATCAAACAGGACTTGCCATCTTCCGACAGCAAGTCCTGTTTTATGATTATTTACGTCTCAATTACTGAGCAGCATCCACGATCGCGGTGAACTTCTCTGCAACCAGAGATGCGCCGCCGATCAGACCGCCGTCAACGTTGGTCTTAGCCAACAGCTCAGCAGCGTTCTTATCGTTCATGGAACCACCGTACTGAATGGTCATTGCCTCAGCAGCATCGTCGCCATAGAGGGAAGCGACCACGCGGCGGATAACGGCACAGGTCTCCTCAGCCTGCTCGGGGGTAGCGGTCAGACCGGTACCGATCGCCCAAACGGGCTCGTATGCGATGATGACGTTCTTCAGATCCTCAACGGAGATGCCTGCCAGATCCAGCTTGGTCTGCATGCCGACGACCTCGTCGGTGATGCCGGACAGTCTCTGCTCCTTGACCTCGCCCAGGCACAGGATGACCTTCATGCCGGCAGCAAGCGCTGCCTTGGTGCGCAGGTTAACAGTCTCATCGGTCTCGCCGAAGTACTGACGTCTCTCGGAGTGACCGACCAGAACGTATTCCACGCCGATCTCCTTCAGCATCTTTGCGGAAACCTCACCGGTGAAGGCACCGTGGTCCTCAAAGTGCACGTTCTCAGCACCGATCTTGATGTTGGAGCCCTTAGCAGCCTCCATAGCGGCAGCGATGGATACGAAAGGAGCGCAGAAAACGATATCGCAGTTATCCTTGCCTGCAACCATCGGCTTGATCTCTTCGATGAATGCCTTTGCCTCGGAGGGAGTGAAGTTCATCTTCCAGTTACCGGCAATGACAGTTCTTCTCTTTGCAGTATTCATGGGTTGATACCTCGTATTCTTTTATTTTGATTACTTGTCTTCCAGGCAAGCGATACCGGGCAGCTCCAGACCTTCGAGGAACTCGAGGGATGCACCGCCGCCGGTGGAGATGTGGGTGATCTTGGATGCGAAGCCCAGCTGCTCGCAAGCTGCTGCGGAGTCGCCGCCGCCGACGATGGTGATCGCCTCGGAGTCAGCCAGAGCCTGTGCTACGGAGATGGTACCCTTTGCGAGGGTGGGGTTCTCAAATACGCCCATAGGACCGTTCCAGACAACGGTCTTGGCAGCCTTAGCGGCGTCAGCGAAGAGAACGCGGGTCTTCTCGCCGATATCCAGACCCATCATGTCTGCGGGGATCTTATCGGAATCAACGGTTGCAACCTCGATCTCAGCATCGATGGGATCGGGGAAGGACTTAGCAATGACGGTGTCGATGGGGAGCAGGAGCTTCACGCCCTTTTCCTCAGCCTTTGCCAGCATATCGCGGCAGTAGTCAACCTTGGTCTCGTCGAACAGGGAGGTACCGATCTCATAGCCCTTTGCCTTGAGGAAGGTGTAAGCCATACCGCCGCCGATGATCAGGGTGTCGACCTTGGTCAGCAGGTTGTTGATAACGTTGAGCTTGTCCGCAACCTTAGCGCCGCCGAGGATGGCAACGAAGGGACGTGCGGGATCGCTCAGAGCCTTACCCATCACGCCGATCTCCTTCTGGATCAGGTAGCCGCAAACTGCGGGCAGACCGCCGTGCTGAGCAACACCTGCGGTGGAAGCATGCGCGCGGTGAGCTGCACCGAATGCATCGTTCACGAAAATGTCAGCCATGGAAGCAAGCTCTTTTGCGAACTCGGGATCGTTCTTCTCTTCTCTGGGATCGAAGCGGGTGTTCTCAAGCAGAACAGCCTGACCGTCCTTCAGCGCTGCAGCCTTAGCCTTGGCATCGGGACCGATGGTGTCGGCAGCCAGCTCAACGGTGGTGCCCAGCAGCTCGGTGAGGCGTGCGGCAACGGGAGCCAGCGTGTACTTGGGAACAACAGCACCCTTGGGCTTGCCCATGTGAGAGCAAAGAATTACCTTAGCGCCCTTGCCCATCAGATACTTGATGGTGGGGAGAGCCTCGACGATTCTCTTGTCGGAAGTGATCTTGCCGTCCTTGAGCGGTACGTTGAAGTCGCAGCGAACGAGAACTCGCTTGCCGGCAACCTCGACATCCTCAATGTTCTTCTTGTTGTAGGTCATTTTCATGTCCACCTTTCAAAAATATATTCATTTTAACTTTCGTCTGTGCTTCGGCGGATCGTGACACAATCCACCATTTAACATTATATCACAGCTTTTTCCGGAACGCAAGAGCTTTCGTTGATTTTTTAACGATTATGCAAAAAAATCACAGACCGATGGCGATCATTCTCTTGACCAGCTCCTCCGCGTAGATGGCGAAGCCCATATCGTTGGGATGGAGGTAGAGATCGGAGAAGAAGACGGGCAGGTGGGGGGTGAGCTCCATGCCGTCGATCACGCGGATATTATCGTGCTTCTCGGCAAGCTCCTTCAGAAGCGCGCGGGATTCGTGGAAGGGCTTGGTCTTGGTGACCTTCTCCCAGTCGGCGCGCCAGATGGGAAGGATGGCAAAAATACGCGTGTCGGGGTAAAGGGTCGCCAGCTTGGTATAGAAGGCATCGGCATTTCTCTCAAACGCCTCGGCGGTCTGCCCGGACCAGTCGTTGGTGCCGAACGCAACGGTGATCAGATCCGGCTCGAAGGGCAGCTTCTCGTCAAGAATGGCAGGGCGGAAGATCTCACCGCCGATGGCTTGGTTGACGATCTCGGCATCCAGCATATGCGCCATCTTGTTGGCGTAGCTCAGGGAGGCGTAAACGGCGTCGTAGCCCTGCGTGATGGAGTCGCCCAGCACGAGGATCTTGCGGCTCACGGACGCGCGGCGCAGGCTCGCCCCATCCTCCAGCGTCACGTCGGAGAGACGGACGATGGAAAGACCCGGCAGCCAGACGGTCACGCGGTGCTCGTCTCTGCCGTTGCCCAGCTGAAGGGTAATATCACCCTCCTTGGCGGTCATCTCCATCTCGCCCTCGTGCGCTACCATCACGCCGTCCACACAGCAGTCAAAGAAATAGAATTTCCGGCTGGAGCCGCTCTTGATGGTATAGTGGAAGGACATGGTGGCAGAGTTGGTGTGGAAATCCAGACGGATGCCCGCCGCCGCCTTCGACTTCTTGTAAAAGTCGGGCAGCTCGATGTAAACATCCTCCATCTGATGCTCGGTAAAGCGGTAGAAGCAAAATTCTCCCGCCGCGTTGACCTCCACGTTCAAAGCGCCTAAGGTGATCTCCTTCATTTGTTCCAGAGTGAGTTTCATGTGATCTCTCCTTTATGATCGTTATTTTGTTTTTGTAAATCTTCGCGCGTAGCCGCAATGGCGGCAAAGGGTCTCGGATAAATATCCTCTCGCAAACCCGTCGGTCATCGCACGGGTACGCGGAGAATTCAGGATCTCCTCCATATCCTGCCGATGCAGATTGCCCAGCGGAATGCACCCCTCGCCGTCCAGACAGCAAGGGACGACGGTGCCGTCGGAAAGGACGCCGATCTGATCCCGCAGACCGTAGCAGGTCCCACGCTCGCCGTAATCGGGGGCGGCGGTCAGGGAAGGCCAATCAAAGCGCTCGCCCCATTCCAGATAGAGGCGGTCGCGGATCTTATAGCCGTTGTGATGCTCGACCCACTCCTCAGGAAACGCCTCGTGCAGGACACGGAGGATCGCTTCGTTATGCGCGTGGTGTGCCTCCGCGCGGCTTTGCCCGTCCAGATTCCATAGGCGAAGGGCTACGATGGTTCCCCGCTCGCTCAGATCCCGCGCCAATCGGACGGTCGGTTCAAAATGCCCGTCCAGCAGGACCTTTCCGTTTGCCTCGTAGGCGTGCAGAGACACGCTGACCTTATACAGCGGCGCTGTGGCATGGCGCACGAGCAGCCCATGCCGCGCGGCAAGGAGCGTTCCGTTGGTGGTAACGGCAACGTGATAGTCGCGCTCTCCGGCGATGGCAAACAGCTCCTCCAGCTGCGGGTGCAGCAGCGGCTCACCCATCACGTGAAAATAAAGATAATCGGTATAGGGGCGCAGCTTGTCCGCAAGCACCTCAAATTCCCGCGGGGTCACGCTGTGGGGCGGGCGGCGGTTGCCCGGGCAAAAATCGCAATGCAGATTGCAGATATTGGTGATCTCCAGATACACCTTGGCAAACCTTTTTTTCACCGCGCACCTCCCACACAGATTTTTTTCAGTATATCATATTCCCCGGCAATTGTCAAGATTTTCCAACGTCAAAATTTCATCTTCCAAGATACCTCTTGACAAAAGCGGCAAAATTGGTTACCATAAAGGGGAATATGCCAACACGACAGAAAGGAGACTCAACATGACGCTGGTAATTCTTGCCGCAGGACTCGGCAGCCGTTTCGGCGGCGACAAGCAGATCTCCCACGTCGGTCCCGACGGACAGATGCTGATGGAATATGCCGCATACGACGCCGTCCGCGCCGGCTTTGACCATATCGTATTCATTCTCAAGCAAGAGATGGTGGAGACCGTCCGGCAGGTGCTTGGGGACCGCATCGCCCATGTCGCGCGCGTCTCCTACGCCGTGCAGGATTATTCTTCCCTTCCGACGTGGTACACCGTCCCGGAAGGACGCACCAAGCCCTTCGGCACCGTCCACGCCCTGCTTTGCGCCGCCGGGAACATCGCCCCCGAGGACTGCTTCGCCACTGTCAACGCCGACGATTACTACGGTCCCGAGGCATATCGGCGCATGGCGCGCCTGCTCCGTTCCCTGCCCGATCGGGGAGAGGCAGGTATGGTGACCTACCGCCTCGGCAACACCCTCAGCCGCAACGGCGGGGTGACCCGCGGTCTTTGCCGCACCGAGGGCGGACTCTTACAAGACATTCGCGAGACCCGCAATATCACCGTCACCCCCGACGGCATTCCCACAGCCGATGGCGCGCTTCTCGACCCGGAGGTGCCCGTCTCCATGAATTTCTGGGGCTATCGCGCCAATGACCTCCCGCATATACGCGCCTATTTTCACGACTTTCTGCGAGGACTTGCGCCCGATGAGCAAAAGGCAGAGTGCCTTCTCCCCATCATGGCGGGCGATCTGCTGCAGGCAGGCAAGCTTTCCCTGCACGTGGACACAACGCCCTCCCATTGGTTCGGCATGACCTACCGTGAGGACAAGCAGGAGGTGGCAGATCAGCTCGCCGCCCTCCACGCCGCGGGCGCGTATCCCAAAACATTATTTTAAAGAAAGAGCAACACGATAATCTATGATCGCTATCAGTATCAATGATCTTACCCTGCGCTTCGGCACCACCACCATTTTGGAGAAGATCTCCTTTTCGCTGGAGGAGAACGACAAGCTGGGCATCATCGGTGTCAACGGCAGCGGCAAATCCTCCCTTTTCAAGCTGATCCTCGGCGAATACGAGCCGGAGGAGGGCAACGTATACATCTCCAAGGGCAAGACCGTGGGCGTGCTGACCCAGGAGGGTGCCTTCACCGTCTCCGACCTGTGCGGCGACACGGCGCTGGAGCAGATGTATACCGCCTTCCCCGAGCTGCTCAACATGGAGGCGCGCATTGCCGAGCTGGAGCAGCAGCTGGATCTGCACGGGGGACGGGATGCCGCCGTGGGCACCGCCCTGACTGCCGAATACACCGACCTTTACAACCGCTTCGTGGCACTGGGCGGCTTGGAGTTCCGCGGCAGATGCGCCGCCATCCTGCAAAAGATGGGCTTCGACGAGACCCTTTCCCACCGCTCGGTGGATCTGCTCAGCGGAGGTCAGCGCACACGTCTGGCGCTGGCGCGTCAGCTCTGCCGCGAGCCCGATATTCTTCTGCTGGACGAGCCCACCAACCATTTGGATATGGAGACTCTCGCATGGCTGGAGACCTTCCTCATCGGCTACAAAAAATGCGTGATGGTCATCTCCCACGACCGTTATTTCCTCGACCGCGTCACCAACAAGACCCTCTCGGTGGAGCATCACCGCGCCAAGCTTTATCAAGGCGGCTATACCAAGAGCATGGAGCAGCGCCGCATCGACCGCGAAATCGCCGAAAAGCAATACCGCGATCAGCAAAAGGAGATCGCGCGGCAGGAGGCGTATATCGCGCAACAGCGGCAATGGAACCGCGAGCGCAACATCATTGCCGCCGAGAGCCGACAGAAGGCGCTCGACCGCATGGAAAAGCTGGAAAAGCCGATGGAGGATGAAAAAGCCATCCGCCTGAAATTCACCCAGGAGCTGCCCAGCGGCGGCGACGTCATCACCGTCAAGGACCTGACCATGGGCTTTGGCGCACAGACCCTCTTCACCGACATCGGATTTCTCATCAAGCGCACCGAGCGCGTCTTCGTGATCGGTCCCAACGGCTGCGGCAAATCCACCCTGATCAAACTGCTTCTGGGCAAGCTCGCCCCCTTGGCGGGCAAGATCGAGATGGGCTACAACGTGGAGATCGGCTACTACGATCAGGAAAACCAGAATCTGACCCCCTCCAACACAGTGCTGGAGGAGCTTTGGAGCGCCTACCCCACCATGCGCGAGATGGATATCCGCGCCGTGCTTGCCGCCTTCCGCTTCTTTGCCGACGATATGGAAAAGACGGTCCGCGTGCTCAGCGGCGGTGAGCGGGCAAGGCTGACGCTGGCAAAGCTGATCCTTTCCCATATGAATCTGCTCATTCTCGACGAGCCCACCAACCATCTGGACATCAACTCCCGCGAGGCGCTGGAAGGCGCGCTGGACGGCTTTGACGGCACCGTCTTCGTCGTCTCCCACGACCGCTACCTGGTGGAAAAGCTTGCCACCCGCATTCTGGAGATCAAGCCCGGTCCCGCCTTTGACGGCGACCTGCACGACTATCACGTGGATCACGTGGGGCACGGCTACACCGAATACCAGACCTTCAAGCAGGAGAGGATCGCCCGCATGGGCGCGGATACCGGCAGCGCCGCCACCGTCCGCTCCGAGAGCAGCGCCTCCCGCGAGGCGTATCTGCAAAACAAGGCAAAGCTGGCAGACGAGCGCAAGCAGAAGAACCGGCTTGCCCGCCTGCAAAAGGAAGCGGAGGCGCTGGAGGCGGAGCTGGAGGAGATCTCCGCCGCCCTCTTCGGAGACGCCGCCACCGACTATAAAAAAGCCGCCGCCCTGCAACAGCGGCAGGCAGAGGCGGAGGAGCGGCTGATGGAGATCTACGAGGAGATCGGCGTCTGATCCCGCCCGGACCGTACCGCAAAAAACAGGTCGGCACGCCCTGCGGCAAACCGACCTGTTCTTTATATCTGCTTGTGTACGCTCTTATACTCGTCGTAAAACCGATAGTATGGGCAGGAGTGATTGCGCCCCGCGAGGAAGCGCTCCATCTCGTCCTCGTCCAGATTGCGGATGCAGACGTAGGCGTCCAGATCCTCATCAAAATCGTAGTAAACGCAGCTCTCGCAGTTGGTCACTACTCGCTTTTTCGCGAATTTCTTGTTCTCCACGGCACGCGCCCCCTCTCACGTATGGTAGTATATCACAAATTTTTCATCTTTGCAAGACGGATTTTGTAAAAAAGGCTTTACTTTGCGCGTAAAACATGGTATTATATAAGCAGTAGCCTGCTTCATACCTCAAAATCAACGAAAGGTCCGGTACCGACTATGTCAAACAAAGTCCGAGATGAAAAGCTTGAATTCTTACTTCGCGGCATCCTGACACTCGATTCCATGGATGAATGTTATCACTTCTTTGAGGATCTGTGCACCGTGTCCGAGCTGCAGGAAATGTCCCGCCGCTTGCTCGCCGCCAAAATGCTGAAGGAAAACTACATCTACACCGACATTGCCAAGCAGACGGGGCTCTCCACCGCCACCATCAGCCGCGTCAACCGCTGTCTGAAATACGGCAACGACGGCTATATCACGGTGCTTGACCGTATGGAGCGCATCAAAAAATACTAAGGAACGCTTATGAATTACCGGGCTTATCACGCCATCTCCGCCTTTTATGACCGCGTCAACGCCGACGTCGACTACGGCGCGTGGGCGGACTATATTGAAGAGAATTTTCGCCGCTATCTGCCGCAAAAGCCGGAGCTTTTGCTGGACCTTGCCTGCGGCACCGGCAGCATGACCCTGACGCTTGCCCGCCGCGGCTACGATATGATCGGCGTGGACGGCAGCGCCGAGATGCTGAATATCGCCATGGAGCGCGCCCGCGCGGCGGCTCACCCCGAGATCCTCTTTCTCATGCAGGATATGCGGGAGTTTGAGCTGTACGGCACGGTGGGCGCCGTGACTTGCTGTCTGGACAGCGTCAATTATCTGACCGAGGACGGCGATCTGAAGGAGTGCTTCGCCACCGTACACAACTATCTGGACCCGGACGGGCTTTTCTTCTTTGACGTCAATACCCCCTATAAATTCGAACACATTTACGGCGACAATGCCTATATCTTCGACGAGGAGGACGGCGACCGCCTCCTTTACTGCGGCTGGCAGAATTTTTATGACCCCGAGACCCGACTGTGCGATTTTGATCTGACGGTATTTACCGAGGACGGGGACGGAAGCTACCGCCGCGAGGATGAATCCCATACCGAGCGGTGCTACACCCTTGAGGAGCTGACCGCCGCGTTGCGCGCCACCGGCTTCGAGCTGTTGGCTGTCCACGGAGATACGGACTTCTCCACCCCCGCGCAGGATTGCGAGCGATGGTATATCGTCGCCCGCGCCAAGAAAGACTGAATCACAAGATCATACACGAAAGGAATCCCCACTATGTCCTCCACCATTCTCCGCGCCATGACGGCTGACGGAAGCGCACGCATCCACGTGATCAATTCCAAAGAGATCGTCAACCGGGCGATCGCCTATCACCGTACTGCCCCCACCGCCACGGCGGCGCTGGGCAGACTTCTCACCGTCACCTCCCTGATGGGGTGCATGCTGGGCGAGAAGACCGACTCCATCACCGTCACCATCGAAGGCGACGGCGACGCGGGCAGACTCCTTGCCGTCTCCGACTATATCGGAAACGTTCGCGGCTATATTCAGAATCCGGACGTGGATCCCCCCCTCAAGTCCAACGGCAAGCTGGACGTCAGCGGTGCCATCGGTCACGGCATGCTTTCCGTGGTCAAGGATATGGGCGGTGAGCTTCCCTACACCGGTGCCGTCCCGCTGGTCAGCGGTGAGATCGCCGAGGACATTGCCACCTATTTTGCCGAATCCGAGCAGGTGCCCACCGTCTGCGCGCTGGGCGTGCTGGTGGACAAGGATCTCTCCTGCCGCGCCGCCGGCGGCGTGATCGTCCAGCTCCTTCCCTTCGCCGCCCCAGATACGGTGGATCTGATCGAGCGCAACGCTGCAGAGCTTTCCCGCGTCTCCTCCCTCTTTGACAGAGGACTTTCCAACGAGGAGATCGCGCAGATCGCTCTCAAGGACATCCCCTTCGACGTATTTGACGAGCTGGACGTGGAATACCGCTGCAATTGCAGCCGCGAAAAGACGGACGCCGCCCTGCGCTCCCTCTCCAAGGAAAAGCTCTACGAGCTGCTCGCCGAGCAGGTCGCCGAGGGCAAGCCCGAGCAGCTGGAGGTCAACTGCCGCTTCTGCAACGAACACCGCGTCTACGACAAAAAAGCCATTGATAAGCTGTTCTGAACCGAATACGAAAGAGGCTGAGTCATTCATTTTGTGACTCAGCCCTTTTTATATTGGTTTTCTTACGTCAAATGGTTGATTTCGAGGTCGCAAAAATGGAGGATATCGAATGTTTGAACTTTTTAAATTTGGGTTTATCGGGGTGGAGGTATCGTGGCGCGGACGAAGGCAGGGCTCTGCCCTGCACCCGCCAAAGGACCCTTTTTTGAAGGGTCCTCTGGACTCTCCTAAAATCTTTGTGGCAGGGGTATGGGGCGGGGTGTTTATCTCGCTGTT
>JAFTMG010000009.1 GCA_017452525.1 Clostridia bacterium | reverse complement strand
TTTCTTTGCTTCTGCAAAGAAAGCGGACCCCCAGAGCCGAACGGTTTATGCCGAAACAATATTCCAACACCTTCATACACCAATTTACAATCTTCAAACTCACCGACAAACCCCAATTTGCAGTTCCCGCTGAGCTTCACCCCGGCAGTCTCGCCCCAATCCCATCGTTTGAGATTTTTAGGAGGGTCAAGGGAACCCTTTTGCAAAAGGGTTCCCTTGCGCGTCCCCCGACAAACCCCAATTTGAACATCTCCCGCATTTTTTCGAGGATTCCTTTTGCCGTTCCGCCGTGGGGGACGCGGCGCGTCTCTTACCTACCCTCGCCTCTCCTGCCCGGAATTTTCCCGAGCCGCGGCTTTTTTTTACAAAACACGCCCTCTCTGTTTGACATTTTTCCAACACGGCAAATATCATGTAAAGAACGTTTCTGCAGAAAGGATGGATCATCATGTGCGGTATCATTGGTTACGTGGGTGAGGAGCATGCCCTCCCTCACCTTCTGGAGGGTCTTCGGACGCTGGAATATCGGGGGTACGACAGCGTCGGCGTCACCGTTTCCCTCGGCGGTGAGGAGCCGCTTCTCACCGTCAAAACGAAGGGCAAGCTGCGGGAGCTGACCGAAAAGCTCAAAACACACCCTGCGGCGGCGGACGGCCGTTGCGGCATCGGGCACACACGTTGGGCAACCCACGGTGCCCCCGACGACAAAAATGCCCACCCGCACACCACGCGGCATCTTTCGCTGGTCCACAACGGGATCATCGAAAACGACGCCGAGCTGCGCGCCGAGCTGAGGGAGGCGGGTATAAGCCTTCTCTCCGACACCGACACCGAGGCGGCGGCGTGGCTGCTGGACCGTCTCTACGCCGACTCCCGCGACCCCGTTGACGCCCTCTTCCGCACGGCGGAGCGGCTGCGCGGCTCCTACGCCTTCGCCGTCATCTTCAAGGATCGTCCCGAGGTCATCTATGCCATGCGGCGGGACAGTCCGCTGATCGTTGCACGCGGCGCGCAGGGCTGTGCCCTTGCCTCAGACGTTCCCGCCCTGCTCCGCCACAGCCGTGCCTGCGCCCGCTTGCCCGAGGACACCGTTGCCATTCTGCGGCGGGACGGCATTCACGCCGTGAACCGCCGCGGCTTTGCCGTTTCTCTCCCCACCGAGGAGGTGGCGTGGGACACCGAGCAGGCGCAAAAGGGCGGCTACGCCCATTTCATGCGTAAGGAGATCGACGAGCAACCCGACGCCCTGCGCCGCACCCTCTCTCCCCGCATCCGCGACGGTTTGCCGCACTTCTCCCTCCCCTCGCTGGACACCGACCGCATTCGCCGCGTCCGCTCCCTTCGCATGATCGCCTGCGGCACCGCCATGCACGCGGGGCTTGTGGGCAAACGGCTGATCGAACAGCTTGCCCGCCTGCCCGTGCAGGTGGAGATCGCCTCGGAATTCCGATACCGCGACCCCCTTCTCGACCCTGCGGGGGAGCTGTGCGTCTTCCTCTCCCAATCCGGGGAGACCGCCGACACTCTTGCCGCCCTGCGGCATGCGCGGGCTGCAGGCGTTCCCACCCTCGCCATCGTCAACGTGGTCGGCTCCTCGGTGGCGCGGGAGGCGGATGAGGTGCTCTACACCCTGGCGGGTCCCGAGATCGCCGTGGCAAGCACCAAGGCGTACAGCGTGCAATGCGCGCTGCTCACTCTGCTCGCCCTCCGTCTGGCGTTGGTCAACGGACGAATGACGGAAGAGGCGGTGCGCGCCTGCGTGCGCTCTCTGTGTGAGGACGTCCCCGCCGCCGTCACCGCCACCCTCGCCATGAGCGACCGCATTGCCGCCCTCGTCCCGCCCCTTGCCGCCTGCGAGCATCTGTATTTCATCGGGCGGGGCATCGACGCCGACCTTTGCACCGAGGGCTCCCTCAAGCTCAAGGAGATCTCCTATATCCACTCCGAGGCGTATCCCGCGGGCGAGCTGAAGCACGGCACCATCTCGCTGATCGAGGAGGGCACCCCCGTGCTCGCCCTGATGACGGATCCATCGCTGAGCGCCAAAACGCTCACCGCCATTCGCGAGGTCCGCGCCCGCGGCGCCCACGTGCTGACCGTGACCACCGCCGCGCTCGCCGACGCGCTGAGTCTTTCCGCCGAAAACGTGCTACTCCTCCCCGCTATCCCATCTGCCGCCGCTCTGCCCGCGCCTTTTGCTCTTTTTCCCGCCGCCTGCGCGCTCCAGCTCCTCGCCTATCACACCGCTCTTGCCCGCGGCTGCCATATCGACCAGCCGCGCAATCTCGCCAAATCCGTCACCGTGGAGTAAGCGGCAATCCAAATCTCCGAAGCGTCTTCATCGAAAAAAAGGCGCCTCCGATGCAGCAGCGTCCGCTTCGCCGCGCAACTGCCGTCACCGACAAGACGGAAAGACCCCGCCGGGCGCCTCTTTGGAAGCGCCCGGCGGGGTTTATATAACTCGATCGGATCGACTTGGATTATCTCTTCTTACCGAAGATCACGCCGCCGACGACAACACCTGCCGTTGCGAGAACAACGATCACGATGATGACAACGATCAGAGTGGTATTATTCTTGGGCTCTACGGGAGGTTCGACCACAGGCTCGTTGGCCTCTTCCCACTGAGCGTACAGCGTAACTTCGCCGCTCTCAGCCAGGTTCTTGACGCTTGCGCCGTCTGCGTATGCAGTGCCGGTGCCGTCAGCCTTGGTGTTCCAGCCCTTGAACTCATAGCCCTCACGGGTCAGGGTGTTGGCAGTCAGGGCAACAGCCATGTCGTAAGTCATGGTCTGGTTTGCCATGGTGCCGGCACCGCCGTTTGCGTTGAAGACGATGGTGTAGGTGTTGGCGGTGTAGAGAGCCTCGATGGTGATGTTGGCGTTGGTAAGCTTGTAATCAGCCCACTTGCCGGCATAACCGGTCTTTGCGGGAACCTCAGGTACGTTTGCCAGAGCAGTGTCGCCTTCCTTGAACTCTACGGTAGCAACGACCTTGCCGTCAGCCTTGAAGGTTGCGGTGTAGGTCTTGACCTCGGGAGTTACGATCTCGTTGACCTTCCACTGTGCATGGAGAACGACCTCGTTGCCGGTGGACAGGTTCTTAACAGACTGACCGTCGGTGTATGCAGTGCCGGAGCCGTTCTTGACGGTGTTCCAGCCCACGAAGGTGTAGCCCTCACGGACGAATGCATTCTTGGTCAGGTTCGCAGCCTGATCGTAGGTCATGGTCTGCGCGTCCATCGAGCCGGTACCGCCGTTACCGAAGAATCTGACCTTGTAGGTCTTTGCGGTGTAGATGGCGTTGATGGTGATGTCGGTCTTGCCCAGCGTGTAGCTTTCCCACTTAGCGGAGTAACCGGTCTTAGCGGGTACCTTCGGCGTGCTGCTCAGCTTGGTGTCGCCCTCATAGAAGGTAACGGTTGCAACGACCTTGCCGTCAGCTACGAAGGTAGCGGTCAGCTTGTTTGCGGGGGTGTAGATCGCCTTAACGGTGATGTTCTTGTTGTTCAGAGTGTAGTCTTCCCACTTACCGAAGAAGCCAACCTTCTCGGGAACCTTAGGAACGTAGGTCAGTTCCTTCTGACCGGGAGCATACTTAACGATGGCAATCACTGCCTCGTCAGCCACGAAGGTGACGGTGTAGTAGGGGGAGTTATCGGGCGTGATGGGGGGGTCGGGGATGATGGGATCCTCTTCCTCGTAATCGGCATACAGATCGATGTTGGCATTGCCGATCTCGGTGACCTCGTTGCCGTCTGCGTCATACCAGGTGGTATAGCCTGCCAGCTGAGCCACACCGTCGATGGTGTCGATCAGCGCACCCTCGGTCAGGAAGGTGGTGTAGACCAGGTTCTTGGTCTCTACGCTGTCATAGAAGCGTACGCGGTAGATGTTGTTGAGCTTTACGGTGAGATCCACACCGGCGGTGATGGTCTGACCTGCAACAACACTCAGATCGGGGTTCAGACCCTCCAGCTTGCCGGTCATATCCTTGACGGTGTCCAGCAGCTTATCCAGAACCTCGGCAGCATCAACGGAGACGGTCTTGACGATACGGACGGTAGAGGAGGTCTCGTCGTACATGTCTGCCAAAGAAGTGGTCAAATAAACATCGGGAACGATCTCTTCCAGCTTGTTCAGCGCCTTGACGGTCAGATCGCGGACCTTGGCGATGTATCTGACGTACTCGCCCTTGCCGTCGACCACGTCGTTGATCACGTCAAAGTCGAAGGACTCCAGCTTGGCAACCAGCTCATCACCGGTCAGGGTGAATACGCTGAAGATATCTGCCTTGCGGGCATCGGAGATGCGGGTGGAGTTGAGAACACGGTTCATGACCTCAGCCAGGGTAAGGGGCGCGCCTGCAAAACCGTCGTCGAAGGAAGCAACGAGGGTAGTGCCGTCGCGGGAAACGTCGGTGTACTTTACGACGTAGTCGTTCAGCTTATCTGCATAGCGGTTGATCACGGAGGTATCACCGGTCAGATAGACCTCGAAATTGAAGGTCAGAACGACGCCGCTGTTCAGGGTGATGACAGCGGAAAGGGTGGAGATGTTGTCACCGGTCTGAACGGTTGCGAAATCGTTCAGCGTGGGAACGGCCTCAGCCACAGCTGCGATGGCAGCCTTGGCATCCAGCTCCTTGGTAAAGCCGTTGTAGTAAACGTCTCTGCCATTCAGAGCGATTTCATCAATACCGAGTGCGATATCCTTGGCGATTTCCTTCAAGGTATCCGCGAGAACACTCTGATCGGCGATATCAAAGAGCTTGCTCTCATCAATCACTTCAAATGCCTTGTCGATCAGCGTGTCATAATAAGTATTATCAACTGCCTCAATGGTATCCATGATCTCGGAATAACCACCCAGGGCATTGATCAGCGTTTCTTTGCCGATCTCATCAACCAGAACATCAGAATCAGCGATCTTCACCAGTTCAGCGGAGCCGATGGTCTCAACCAGAGCGTCCTTGCCGACCAGGTCGATAAATGCGCCTACGCCGACCTTATTCAGCACCGTCTTGATGCCAATGGCCTTGATCAAATCCGCATAGTCAGCTGCGTCGAAGAGCTGCTCGAGGGAGAGAGTACCCTCTGCCAGTTCCTGAAGATGATTCTTGATGGTAGCGTCAGCGGCGATAGCATTCTCCACGTCTGCAGTCAGCAGAGTGTCCAGCGCGGAATCATCCAACAGGTCCGCCACATCATCCAAAGAAATTGCCGCTTCGATGATATCCGCCGTCAGAAGAGGCTGAATATCATCGGCAAATGCGTTTGCGAGTGCCTCATTTGCCATGATGGTCTCGATCTCTTCATTCACCAGAGCATCCATGTCCATGATTTGATCCAAATTATCCAGACCGATCATACGATCCACAAGATCCAGATCCACATAGCTCTTAATCAGATCTTCGGAGAAGATTTCAGTGATGGCACTGTAAGAAAGGATTCCGGTATCCTTCATAGCATCCAGAACATCCTCAACATTGGGAAGAGTCTTATTGTCCATCGCATCCAGAACGATCTGGGGAAGGAAGGACTCCAGATCTGCGCGGGTCAGATCTCTGTTCTCCAGGATCTCGCCAAGCGCCGTGGCATTGATCACCAGAAGTGCGGTGGTGGTGTTGGTAGCACCGTCGGTCTCAAGACCGAAAGCATAGTTTTTGTCTGCGGTGCCGCCGCTGACCAGATAGCTGGAAGCGGATGCCCCGACAGCCAGTGTGCTGAACAGCATCAGACAGCTAAGAAAGAAAGCCAATACTTTCGCAGACGTGCGATAACCAGTTTTCATCATAGTCGTATATCTCCTTTTTAATTTATATCCACAGATATATGGCAAATTATATCACATATCTGACAGGAAAACAAGTACTTTTTCAAAAAAAGTTATTTTTTCGTCTTACAAAACAGCTCTTTGAGCCGTTCGAACAGCCCTTTGAACCATGCGGGACCCTTGACGCGCCACAAAATGCCGAAGGTGATGCCCACGGCGGCAGCGCCGCCGACGATGGGAAGTGCCACCGTGACCAGCTTGTTGCTGTTGTTACCGCTGTTATAATCGTTGAGCTTCGCCGTGGTGAACTGTGCCACGTAGGTGACGTTCTCGCTCACCGCGCTGACGGTGGGGCTCCAGCCGGAGAAGGTGACGCGCTCGCCCTCGGCGGTCTCACCCGTCCATTCGGGATCGGCGGGCAGCTCGACGGTGTCACCGAAGTGATAGTTGCCGCGGGAAAGCTCCCTGCCCTCGCTCATAAAGACGACGGTATATTCGCTCAGGCGGAAGACTGCGCGGACGGTCACGTCGTCCATCGGCATCACGAAGCTGTCCCCCGTCATGGCGACCGCCCTGCCCTCTGCCGTCACCGCCTCCAGAGAGGCAAGCTCCCAGCCCTGCTCGCAATAGGTCTGCAGCGTCAGCGTCTCGCCCGCCAGACTTTCGGTGGGGGCACCGTCGATCAGCACCGTGCCGTTGCCCTCGGTCTGCACCGTCAAGCGGTAAGCGGGCAGCACACGGACCGTGCCGAAGGCGGTGGGGCTCAGATAAAGCACACCGCCCTCGCGGGAGGCATCCAGCACCGCGCCGTCCAGATAGGCGCCGAGCTTGGTCAGCGACGCCAGCTTACGGTCCAGCGGCAACTCCAGCAGCAGCTCGCAGTTCGGCGTCAGCTTCTTGCCGGAGGCGTCGGCAGCGGTAAAGAGATAGCTCATGCCCTCCTCCGCCGCCACGGGCGCAAGGCGGAAGAATACGGCGTCCGAAAGCGCGGCCAGCGCCTCGTCGTCCAGCGTCACGCGGGCATCCGCCATTTTCAGGGAAAGGGTAAGCCCCTTCTCCTTGGCGTAGCCGATCGCCCATCGGAGGTCCGCCACCATTTCGTCGGTGGTCACCGTCAGCTCCTGAGAGGTCTCCTGTACCGCAGCACCCTCCGAGCCCATCTCACCGGCGGGGACCAGCCACTGGCTGTCGAACTGCGCCGTGTATTGCGTGTCGCCCTTCACCGTTTCAAATTCCTTATCCCAGCCGATGAAGGTATAACGACGATTTTCGTCGATGTATTCCTTCTCGAAATCGTCGAAGGACGGGATCTCGCCGAAAGAGTAGGTGCGCCATACCTGTCGCTCTCCTACCGTGAAGGTGACGGCATAGGCAGACTCCGTCAGTGAGCGGACGCGGAAGAGCGCCACGTAGGTGGCATCGCCCGTCACCTGACGAAGGGCGGTCGCCCAGCCGATGAAGGTATATTCGTAGGTCTCGTCGGCAAACACCGTTTCCATCTCGTTATAAGAGGGGATCTCACCGTAGGCGTATTCCTGCTCCGCGCGGCGGTCGCCGATCACCCAGGTCACGGTGTAGCGGTTCAGCACGGTATCAAACGCCGCGTGCAGCTCGGTGTCGGCGGTGATAGCGGAAAGATCCGCCTCCTTGCCGTCTGCCGTGGTCCAGCCGCGGAAGGTGTAGGTATATTGCGCGTCCGCGGGACGGGCGGGCGCCTCACCCTCGTAGAAGACGGGGGAGCCTGCCGTCACCTGCACGGCGTGCAAAATGCTTCCATTATAATTATAAAAGGTCACAGCCGGCTTGGAGGAGAGGTTGACCGAGCGGGAAAGCGAGGTCTCCACCGAGAAGGTCAGCGGCGCGGCGGCGCGGGTGCGCTCACCCAGCTTCTCCGCCTCCACCAACGTCATGACTGCCTGCAACGCGGCGGTGGCAACGGGCTTGGTCGGCTCACCGACGGTGTAGGAGGAAAGCTCGGGCTTGGTGGGCTTTGCCACCGACTTGGGTGCCTCTCCCGGAGGTGTCAGCTCCTTGGTCCAGGTCTTGACGGGTGCCGCCACCGGCGTGGGCGCCGTGGGAGCGGCGGGCAGGACCGGCTTTTCCACCGCCGGTACCGCCGCGGGCAGCGGCACGTTGGGGGCATAGGCGTTGGTGTCGGTCAGCAGATGGACCGACTCCAGCAGATCCTTCGGCGCAGCCCACGTCTTGGAGCCCGTCTGGATCTTCCAATTGGGATCGAAGGAGGTGAGATCGTCCAGCGCCGTGCTGATCACGTACAGCTGGCTGACGAACTGACAGTATCTCTCCAGCTTGCCCTGCATCTGCAGCACCGTGCGGACCATGGTGTTGCCGTACAGCGAGTTCAGCGCGCCGTACAGCGAGACGAAGCCGGTCTTGAGGGACTGATAATTGTCACGGTACCACTGATACCGCGCGTCGTCGCCGCGCGCGGCGGCATATTCATAGTTGATCAGCAGTGCCTGCAACAGCGAGGTGGACGTGTTGGCAGTGTCCACGTCCGCCGCCGAAGCACCGGCAGCGACCAGCTCACTGCGGCGGGCGACCACCGAGGCAACGGTATCGCCCATCAGCGTTTTCTTCATGGAGCGTCCCTCGGAGTCGGTGCGGAACAGGCTCTCCACCACCGCCAGCTTGGCAAGCACCTGCGCGCGCTGTGCCAGATTGTTCTGGTAATTCTGATACGCCTGCTGCTGTGCCTGCATGCCGGAAAGCTGTGCCTGATAGGCGGCAAAGGCAGTCTGATAAGCGGTCTGCGCCTGTTGGTAGGCGGCGTAGGCGGCGACAACCGCCTCGTAGGCTGCCACCTTGTCCAGATATTCGCGATATGCCTTCAGCTCTGCATCATATGCCGCCTTCTTCTTGGTATATTCCTGATAAGCGGTGTTTTTCTGCTCGTAGGTCTGCATGTCGGCTCGGTATTTTGCCATGGCAGTCTCATACGCGGCAAAGTCCTTCTCATACTGCGCCTGCGCGCTCAGCATGGCGGACGCGTCACGCCACGCGCGGTTGATCAGCCCGTCCACCGTCTCTGCCGTCAGCGACAGCTCGGCACGCCAGGTCACCTCAAGGGTGTGCAGTACAGACTCGTCCGGCCCCGCAAAGGTCGTTTCCCAAGCGGTCCGCTCGGCGTTTTCCGCCAGCGTCTTGCTCTCACCGCCAAGCGTCGCCGCCGTGGGGATCCAGCGCACCGTCTCGCCGTTCTGCGCGGTATACGCCACCGCCTGTACCGTCACGGTCAGAGCGCCGTTCTCCACCGTGGTGGAGATATGGTCCGCCGACACCGCCTCGTCGTAGCGAAGGGTGAGCTCCTCGTCCCGCAGATAGGCGTACTCCTCCTGCGCGGGGGCGCTTCCCGTCCACGAGCCCTGTGCCGCCGCCAACAGAACGCTCACGTCCTGCGATACGGCGTGGGTGGCATCGGCACGGGAGAAGTCCAGCGACGCGGCAAGGTCATCCGCCGCAGACGCGGACGTCACCGACGCGGGGGCTTCCGCCGACACCGTCAGGGGCGTTCCCAACAGCATCAGCACCGCCAGCACACCCGTCAGTATTCTATTTCTCAATTTGATCTGCATGTTATAAGCTCTCCATGATATGATAATCAAA
This sequence comes from Clostridia bacterium, assembly GCA_017452525.1. GTDB lineage: Bacteria > Bacillota > Clostridia > Oscillospirales > CAG-272 > RGIG3947. The sequence goes on along the minus strand of JAFTMG010000009.1, from coordinate 292 downwards.
ATAATCCATTATATATTATAGCTTCTTTTTCGGATTTGTCAAGAGCTACGGGGCAATTGTCGCATAATGGAACTTTTTTCCGCGCGCAAACGGCGAGGCGGCAGGATTTGGGGTTGAAGATAGCAAATTGGAAGTTTAGCGGGCGCGGACGAAGGCAGGGCTTTGCCCTGCACCCACAAGGGAACCCTTTTTTGAAGGGTTCCCTTGACCCTCCGAAAATCTTCAAATAGGGGTATGAGGCGGGGTGGAGGTATCGTGGCGCGGACGAAGGCAGGGCTCTGCCCTGCACCCG
>JAFTMG010000036.1 GCA_017452525.1 Clostridia bacterium | reverse complement strand
CAAATAAAATAAAGCCCCTTTAGGGGCATGCCTGTGAAAGTCGTGCGGTTGGCAGACTTTTCGACGAGCCTATAGGCTCAGCCTGTGACATGCCCTAAGGGGGCTTGTGCAAGCCACCGGCACGGCCGGTGGTCTTGACTTGGCCAGCTGTTTTTTACTCATCTTCGATTTGGATCGTGATCGCATCCTGCGGCGTGATGACCTTACCTGCCTGTACCTCGAGGGCGGCCATATCCGCGGTTTGGAGTTTCGATGGACGGATCCGTTTGACGGTGACGATCCATCCGTCTGCTTCCTCTGCTTTTCGAACATGGGTGATCTGATGTCGGATCGAGCCGTTGGGTTCTTCCAAAACGATCAGCAGGAGATTTTGGGTTTCAAAATAGGCATCATCGTATTTGTCGCAGGCGTCGGAGCGCGCACTTGACATCACGCAGGGGGCGTGATATAATCAATTTAACATCAAATGCGCAATGCATTTGAAACATGGGAGGACAGCCAAATGGAAAAGATTTTAACAGCCTTTTGTTTTACCGATATACACAATCAGCAATCTATGCTGGATTATCCCACGACGGTCAGAAGATCGCTGATCCAAGCCAAGGAGCTTGCGATGGCGGAGTTTGGCGTGGCGGATATTGCGCTGGTCGGCGGAGATAATATCTCGGATTATCCGCATTGGAACAAATCCTGCGCCCTGCCGAAGAAAAATTTTTTGGACATCAAGCAGAAAATGCACGTCTGTATCTCGGAAAGCGCCGCAGACGGCAAGGTGTTGTACGTGACCGGCAACAACGATATGATCCTTGGCGATATCGGAACTGCGGAGAACGAGCCGTATAACACGACGGATTTTTATGATCTGATGGATGGCGCGTTTGGCGCGCTCCCCGCGTCGGAGCGATTGATCCTTGTTTCGAAGGAAAAGCCGAGGGAGCTTTATTGGGGAGCCTTCCACTACACGGTCAACGGCATCGACTTCATCGGTATCAACATCGATCCCGATACGGCGTTCAACTCCCACGAGGGGTGCTATAACAACGAAACGCTGCTTTGGGTCAAGAACAAGATCGACGAGATCGACCCCGATGGCGACAAGCCTGTGTTCGTGGTGGGGCATTTGTCGGCAATCTATTATTTCCATGGCGAGAATTTGTGCGAGACCATGGTGAACGGTGATCGCACGCTCTTTTACGATATCTTCAAGGGGCATCGGAACGCCTTTTATCTGTACGGTCACGTGCATGGGGAAAGCTCCTGCTACAGAGACTTTTCGTCCGGCGCGGTCCTGCATCTCAACGAGCGGAACGAACCTCTCGATGCCAATCTGCAGGGGACGGATTCCCGCGGAAAAGACTATGCCTATTCCTTGGTCCACATGGGCGGACTTCGTCCATTCGGCAGAAAATATTTTGAGGAAGACGGCATGAGCGGCTACGGTGGCGAGACGGAGGTGAAGCATCACCCCAACACGGCAACGCCGAAGCTGGCGCAATATCTTGTCTTTGAGGTGTACGGGGACAGAGTCGTGTTCTATATCCGCAACACGGGCTCTCTGGAGGGATACGATCAAAAGGATATTCTGAAGGAATACACGGTATATTTACGATAAAGAGACTGACACGGAAATGGCAGTATTGCCGCGGAGGGGATCCATGGAATTACATGAAAAGCTTCAGGCATTGAGAAAACAGAGGGGGCTGACGCAGGAGGAGCTGGCGGCGCGTCTTTACGTATCCCGCACCGCGATCTCCAAATGGGAGTCGGGCAGAGGCTATCCCAACATTGAGTCTTTGAAGTCACTTGCCGTTTTCTTTTCGGTGACGGTGGATGAGCTTCTTTCCCCCGGTGAGCTCCTGACGATTGCCGAGGAGGATCACAAGCAAAAGGAAACACGCTTTTGCGATCTTGTTTACGGCTTGTTGGATCTGAGCATGGCAATGCTGCTTTTTCTGCCCCTCTTTGCCGGGCGGGGAGGGGGGACCGTTCAAGCGGTCTCGCTGTTTGCCCCCAACGGCATACAGCCGTATTTAAGGGTGGTGTATCTTGCTGCTGTCATTGGTCTGATGCTGGTCGGTACGCTGACGCTTGCGTTGCAGAGCTGTCGGGGTTCGGTCTGGTTGAAGAGCAAAACGAAGCTGTCGTTGTCGCTCGGCGCGGTCGCGGTGCTGCTCTTTATCATGAGTCTGCAACCGTATGCCGCCATGCTTGCCTTCGTTTTCCTGACCGTGAAGGCACTTGTGGGAATCCGACGGCGCTGACACGGACCGTGTCGCGGATGTGACGCCCCGTTTCTTGCTTTTCCTGCGGTCTTCCGCTAATATATGGGTAGGCGAGAGCCGCATATATGACGGAAGGACGGTTGTGAGAAACATGAAAAAAAGAAATCAAAGGATCGGGGTCGCGCCCCCGATCCTGCTTGCCGCGTTCGTGCTTTGGACGGTGCTTGTGCGCTTGGTGGACGTGCAGCCCATCGGTCCGCAGGAGACCGCCGTAGGGTTTGCGACGCTGAACGGGTACGTTCATGAGCTGACGGGCGTGCATATGATATTGTACGTGATCACGGATTGGCTGGGACTTGTGCCGCTTGGCGTAGCGTTGGGCTTTGCCGCGCTGGGGCTGGCGCAATGGATCGGGCGAGGGCGTATCGCGCGGGTCGATCGAAGTATTCTTGCCCTCGGTGGCTTTTACGTCGCGGTGATGGCGGCGTACGTGCTTTTTGAAAAGATTGTGATCAATTACAGACCCGTGCTGATCGACGGGTGCCTTGAGGCATCCTACCCGTCGTCGACCACGTTGCTTGTGATGTGTGTCATGCCTACCGCCATGATGCAATGGCACGTCCGCATCCGGGGCAAGGCGCTCAGACGGTGCGTTCTGCTTGTCTCCGCCGTGTTTATCGCTTTTACGGTGATCGGCAGATGGATCAGCGGCGTGCATTGGTTTACCGATATCATCGGCGGGGCGCTCCTCAGCGCGGGCTTGGTGATGTTGTACGCGAAAACAGGAGGAGTCGAATATGAAAAAATATGACGTTGCCGCATATATCTGGCCCGCCTATACGGGCGACGAGCCGAGAACGAGAATGTTTTGGGAAGAAGGGATCGGCGAATGGCAGACGGTCAAGAATTCCCGCCCCAAGCCGAACGGATATTTCTGGAACCGAAAGCCTCTGTGGGGCTACGTGAACGAGGCGGACCCGTATGTGATGCGCATGCAGATCGATGCCGCCGCAGATCACGGCGTGAACGTTTTCATTTACGATTGGTATTGGTACGATAACCGCCCTTTTCTGGAGAATTGTCTGAACGACGGTTTTCTGCGGGCGCCGAATCGGGACAGAATGAAGTTTTACATCATGTGGGCAAACCATGACGCCAACTATCTGTGGGATATCCGCAATTCCGACAGCGTGAAGGAGACCGTTTGGCGCGGAAGCGTGGATCGGGCGCAGTTTGAGATCATCGGCAAACGGTGGATCGAGCGGTATTTTACCCGGGAAAACTACTATAAAATTCACGGCAAGCCGGTCGTCAGCATTTATGATATGAAAAACTTTGTTGAGGGTCTTGGCGGTGTGGATCGCGCCGCCGAGGCGATGGATTGGCTGAGGGAAGAGGCGAAGCGAGCGGGGCTGCAGGGTGTTCATTTCCAATTCGTCCGCTGGAGCGGAAAGGGGCAGAACATCACCGGAGTGGACGGAAAGACGGTCGCCACCACCCCTGAGCTGGTGGAACAAATGGGCTTTGATTCGCTGACGCACTATCAGTTCGTTCACTTTGTCAATATCGACCGCGACTATCGCGAGATCGTTCCTGACGTGACACGGGAGTGGGAGGCCATAGAAAAGGCGTACCGCATCCCGTACTATCCCCACGTGTCGGTGGGCTGGGACAACAATCCCCGATTCCGTCATTTCAGACCGGGGATCGTGAAGAACAATACGCCCGAAAATTTTGAGGCGGCACTGCGGGAGGCAAAGCGGTTTGCCAACGCGCATGACGTGCCGCTCATCACGGTTAACAGCTGGAATGAGTGGACGGAAACGAGCTATCTGGAGCCGGACGACCAATACGGCTACGGCTATCTGGAGGCGATCCGAAGGGTATTCGGTGATGGATCCGTTGTGTGATATTTTCCGCGGGGCGGCGGTACGGAGTTGAGATCACGGCAACCGAAAAGGGAGCGACCTGCCGCCCAATGGGAGAAAGGAGCCGCCTTTTTCGCCAAAAACGAAATTACCGACATTTTTTTGCCCAAACCCGTTGACAATTCCGCGGGAAAATATTAAAATGATGGTAATATCACCGCTCGGTGTAAACAATCCAAAAATCCACCATCGGGTAGAGAAGGAGACTGAATTTATGATCAAGATTACGTTTATGGGTGCCGGCAGCATGGTCTTTTCCAAGAACGTGCTGGGCGACACGATGCTGCATCCCGCGCTGTGCGAGTGCGAGATCGCGCTGTATGACATCGATGCTGTCCGTCTGGAGCATTCCTACAAGATGATCTGCCTTTTGAATAAGAACATCAACAAGAACCGCGCCAAGGTCCGCAAGTATCTGGGTGTGGAGAACCGCAAGAAGGCGCTGAAGGGTGCTACCTTCGTCATCAACGCCATTCAGGTAGGTCTCTACGAGCCCTGCACCGTCACCGACTTTGAGGTGCCGAAGAAGTATAACCTGCGCCAGACCATCGGCGATACCCTCGGTATCGGCGGTATCTTCCGCGCGCTCCGCACCATCCCCGTGCTGGAGGACTTCACCCGTGACATGGAGAAGGTCTGCCCCGACGCATACTTCCTCAACTACACCAACCCCATGGCGATGCTGGCGGGCTATCTGCAGAGATACACCCCCATCAAGTCTGTCGGTCTTTGCCACAGCGTTCAGGTCTGCTCCAGCCATCTGCTGAAGAAGCTGGGTATGTGGGACGAAGTCATCGCCAAGGGTCCCGTCAAGGAAAAGATCGCGGGCATCAACCACATGGCTTGGCTGCTTGAGCTGTACGATGCCGAGGGCAACGATCTCTATCCCGAGATCCGCCGCCGCGCCTTTGCGCGTCTGGACGATCCCAACACCGACGACAAGGATCTGGTCCGCTACGAGTACATCCGCCGTCTGGGCTACTACTGCACCGAGTCCAGCGAGCATAACGCGGAGTATAACAACTTCTTCATCAAGTCCAAGTATCCCGAGCTGATCGACCGCTATAAGATCCCGCTGGATGAGTATCCGCGCCGCTGCATCAACCACAACAAGAAGTGGGAAGATGAAGAAAAGATGTATCTGGACGGCAACGTTACCCACACCCAGACCAAGGAGTACTGCTCTCATATCATGAATGCCATTGTGACGGGCGATCCTTACGTCATCGGCGGTAACGTGCTGAACACCGGCTTGATCGACAACCTGCCCTCCGAGGCTTGCGTTGAGGTCAAGTGTCTGGTCGACAACACCGGTATCCACCCGACCCACGTCGGCAAGCTGCCCACCATTTGCGCTGCCATGAACATGACCAACATCAACGTTCAGCTCTTGACCATCGAGGCGGCTGTCACCAAGAAGAAGGAGCTGATCTATCAGGCTGCCATGATGGATCCCCATACCTCCTCCGAGCTGTCCATCGACGATATCGTCTCCCTCTGCGACGATCTGATCGAGGCACACGAGGGCTGGCTGCCGCAGTATCACTGATCGGCAAACAGAATTTTTTGAAAAAACTTTTAAAAAGTTCTTGCAAATCGCTTGACGTAATGCTATAATAAGAAGGGCGGAAGACACCCCCGCGGGGTGTCTTCCTTCCTTTTTTGAGAAAATAACGGAATGTGAGAAAGAGGTGTTGAATATGGCAAGGATCGGTTTTGATAACGCGCGGTATATACAGCTTCAGACCGAGAAGATCAAGGAGCGCATCGCGTCCTTTGGCGGTAAGTTATATCTGGAATTCGGCGGCAAGCTGTTCGACGATTATCATGCGTCCCGCGTTCTGCCCGGATTTGCACCCGACAGTAAGGTGCGAATGCTCCTTCAGCTGAAGGATGAGGCGGAGATCGTCATTGCCATCAACGCCGATGACATTGAAAAGAATAAGCGCCGCGGCGATCTCGGTATTACATACGATCAGGACACGCTTCGTCTGATCGACGCCTTCCGCGGGATCGGTCTGTACGTGGGCAGCGTGGTGCTGACCCGCTATTGCGAGCAGCGTGCGGCGGTCGCCTTCGAAAAACGGCTGGGCTCGCTTGGCATCCGCGTTTTCAAGCATTATTCCATTCCCGATTATCCCTCCAATGTTCCCGTGATCGTCAGCGATGAGGGATTTGGAAAGAACGAATATATCGAGACCACGCGCTCGCTTGTCATCGTCACCGCGCCCGGTCCCGGGAGCGGCAAGATGGCGGTCTGCATGTCTCAGCTGTATCACGAGCAGAAGTTCGGGGTGCAGGCGGGGTATGCCAAGTTTGAGACCTTCCCGGTCTGGAATCTGCCGCTCAAGCATCCCGTCAACCTTGCCTATGAGGCGGCAACGGCGGATCTCAACGATGTGAATATGATCGACCCCTTCCATCTGGAGGCATACGGTCAGACTACGGTCAATTACAACCGTGATATCGAGGTCTTCCCTGTGGTTGAGGCAATGTTCCACCGCATTTTTGGCAGGTGTCCGTACAAGAGCCCCACGGATATGGGTGTCAATATGGTCGGAAACGCCATCTTGGATAATGAGGTGTGCTGTGAGGCATCGCGGCAGGAGATCCTTCGCCGCTACTACAGTGCCTGCTGTACCGTGCGTCAGGGTCTTTCCGAAGGCAACGACGTGCGCAAGCTGGAGCTGATCATGCGCTCCGCCGGTATCACGGTCGAGCATCGCAAGCCGGTTGCCTCTGCGTTGGCTGTGGCGGAGAGAACGGGCGCGCCCGCGGTGGCGATCGAGCTGGCTGACGGCACCATGATCACGGGCAAGACGTCTTCTCTGTTGGGTGCGTCGTCCGCGGCGTTGCTCAACGCGCTGAAGGTGTTGGCAGGAATCGACGACAGCATCCATCTGATCAGCCCCACCGTCATTGAGCCGATCCAGAAGCTGAAGGTTGGGCATATGGGCAACCATAACCCTCGTCTGCATACCGATGAGATCCTCATCGCCCTTGCCATTTGCGCGGTCACCGATGCCAACGCGGCGTCTGCCATGAAGCAGCTGGAAAATCTGAAGGGATGTGAGGCACATTCCACCGTGATCCTTTCCCGCGTGGACGAAAACGTTTTCCACAAGCTGGGCGTCAATATTACCTGCGAACCGCAATATCAGACCAAAAAGCTGTATCACGCGTAAAGCAAATTCCGAAAAGGGGAGCGTGGCTCCCCTTTTTTGTAACCGAAGGAGCCGATGATGAAAACTGTTATCAATAGCTGGACCCTTTCACATACGGGCGATCTTGCCACAGGCGGCACGGAACAGATCACCGCACACGTGCCGGGCGCGGTACAATTGGATTATGCCGAGGCACTTGGCTATCCGCCCTATTACTATGGGACCAACTTCCGCCAATTCTTTTGGATGGAGGACGAATATTTTATTTACGAAAGCACCCTCGCCGTCTGCTGTGAGGCGGGAGAGACGGCGCTTCTCCACCTTTCGGGGCTGGATTACCGCTATGAGATCCGCATCGACGGTGAGACGGTGTGCAGCGGCGAGGGTATCTTCACCCCCGTCGTGCTGGACGTGACCCGCTACGCGGGGCGCGAGGTGTCCCTTTCGGTGATCCTTTATCCGATCCCGAAGCTGGAGGAATACCGCCATATCCGCAACCGCTCGCAGGCGGCAGCCTGTTGCAAGCCTGCCTCCTCCTACGGCTGGGATTGGCATCCCCGTCTGACCCCCATCGGTATCTGGGGTGAGATCTTCGTGGAGACCTACGCCGAGGGCGCGCCCGTCTCCTTGGAGGCAAGCTACCGCTTGAGCGAGGATCTGGCGCAGGTCACCGTCACCGCCGAGGTGGAGACCGCGGGGCAGGGGACGGTTCGTCTTTCACTGACCGACGCCGAGGGCCGTGAGGTCGCCGCCGCCGAAGGCTGCGGAACGTTGACCTTGACCCTGGATCATCCCGCGCTGTGGTATCCCCGCGGATACGGTGAGCAGCCGCTGTATACCCTCGCCGTCACCGGTGCGGGCAAGACGCTGACCCGTCGCCTCGGCTTCCGCCGCTCCAAGCTGATCCTGACCGAGGGCTCCAAGATTTTTGAGAGATCCTTCCCCAAGGGACCCATTGCCGCCCCCGCACAGATCGAGATCAACGGCCGCCGTGTCTTTGCCAAGGGCTCTAACTGGGTCAATACCGAGATCTTCCCCTGTCTTGCCACCAACGCGCGCTACGACGAGCTGATCGCCATGGCGGTGGATGCCAACATGAACATCTTCCGCATGTGGGGTGGACAGTATATCAACCACGAGTATTTTTACGAAAAGTGCGACGAGCTGGGTATCATGATCTGGCAGGAGTTCATGCTCTCCTGCAACCGCCATCCCGACACCGACGAGTATCTGCGGGTGTTGGAGCAGGAGGCGGTCTCCATCATCAAGCGCCTGCGCACCCATCCTTGCCTCACCTTCTGGTGCGGCGGCAACGAGCTGTTCAATTCCTGGTCGGGGCTGACGCTGCAGTCCCATCCCCTGCGCCTTCTGGATAAGCTCTGCTTCGAGCATGACCGCTTCACTCCCTTCCAGATGACCTCCCCCATGCACGGTGTCTCCCACGGCTCCTACGTCAAGGTGGTCTTCCCCGATGCCGAGCGCCGCGCGGGTGATTATTCTCACGGGGAGGAGTTTATCTGTGCCGTCAAGCGGTCGAAGAGCACGGGATATACCGAGTTTGGCTGTAACGGCGCCTCTCCCGCCGCGTATATCCGCGAATACATCATGGACGAGGAGAATTATCTCGACTGCAACGGCGAAAACGACATCTGGCGCTCGCACCACGGCTTCAAGGCGTGGAACGAGTCCTGCTGGCTGGGCATTCCCGAGGTGCATCACTTCTTTGGCGGCTATACGAGTGTGGACGATCTGGTGGAAAAGTCGATCTACCTGCAGGATATGTGCTATCGGTCCATGTTTGAGGAAATGCGCCGTCAAGCACCGCTGTGCGCCATGGCGATCAACTGGGATTTCAACGAGCCCTGGCCCTGTGCCGCGGGCAACAGCCTGATCAACTGGCCCGCCCGCCCCAAATCCTGTCTGGCACAGGTCAAGGCGGCGTTGCGTCCCACCCTGCTGTCCCTCAATATTCCCCGCAACCGCTGGCTCAGCGGCGAGGTGATGGAGGGCGAGGTCTGGGTGTTGAATGACAGCGATACCCCCGCTGAGCCGATGGAGGTGGAGGTTACGCTGGTCTTTGATGGTGTGAGAATGCCCATAGCTACGCTGAACACCGAGGCGGTGGAGGCGCGCCAAAACGGTAAATTCGGTACCTTCCGCCTGGCAGTCACCTCGGGAATCCCCGAGCGCTTTGCCATCGAGCTGACCTGCAAGGCACATCCCGAGGCAGATTCCGCCTATCAGCTGGTACACCGCACCGACCTTGCCGTGAGCGAGGACGGCAGCACCGTCTCCCTTGGCGGCAACGACGACTTCTCGGACTTTTTGAAATGATTCCATAACAGAGTTGGGGGCATCTCACTTGGCTGTGAGATGCCCCCGGGGTTTTTGAGAAGGAGTTTATGAAAAGAATCAGAGATATGCTTGTACCATCGCCACGATCTGCGGCTTGGGTCTGGCGCCCACTTCCTGACGGACGACCTGCCCGCCCTTGACGACAACGAGCGTCGGAATGCTCATCACGCCAAACTGCTTTGCCAGCGCGGGCTCTTCGTCCACGTTGACCTTGCCGACGGCAAAGTCGGTATGCTCCTCACCGATCTGATCGACCAGAGGGGAGACCATGCGGCAGGGACCGCACCAGGGTGCCCAGAAATCCAACAAAACGACCTTGTCGTTTTTGACAACGAGTTCCTCAAAATTATCCTTGGTGATCTGCAAAACAGACATAATATATCCTCCTTGGAAAATAAACTTTCCTTATTATTCCCCGAAACGCGGGGGATGTTTCATCTTTACGCCTTTATTATAATGTATTTTTTTGTCGATTTCCGTGACTAAGTCACCGTAGAAAAATAAATACACAAAAAAAGTATAAATTATTTCAAAACCTCTTGACAGCGTGTTTTCCCTATGGTATGATGAGATCGGAAAGAGAAAAACAGTTCTTGGGAGGTGATCTGTATATGATCGGTGCTGTAAAAAAGAGGCCTGTGATCCGGTCTGTGATCGTTGTTGCGGTCATTTTGATTCTGGCGGTGGCACTGAAGTATTTGGCATTTGAAGGTTATGGACGGTTGATCGTCAAGGGTCTGCCTGCTGTAACCTATGATCCCACTCGGTATGCGCACTCCTATACCACGTTGGCGGAGTCCTGTACCTTTACGGTGGATCTGGACGATCTCGCCTCCAATGCGGGAAGGGAGATCTTCCGCGAGGGAAAGATGTATATTGAAATCGATGAGGTGGTGTACGATGCGCCTCAGCGTAACAATCCGGGCAGTTACCGTATTTTCTTTCGTGCGCACGGGGTTTACGACACGGACGGCGGGTCGCTGGTCAGCGGTCTGATCAGTGTTCCCGATGCGAGTGGCGGCCATACTTCTCGCACGACTGCGGAGATGAGCGGTAGCTATCGCGGTGAAGCGTTTGACTGTCTCTATGCGGGAAATACCGGGATCGCCTACCGTGACGGCGATCTGTTCGGCTACTATATTTTTCCCTCCGAATGGCACGAACGTGGTGCCGTTGACCCGGCGGGGGTGGGTACGGTTGAGTTGACGCTGACGGGGCTGGCTGTCAATCGCTGGACACGGATATCAAAAAGGGGCTGAGCCACTTGTTCGGTGACTCAGCCCCCGTTTTCATTATGCCTTGCTGATGACCTTGCGATAGCGCTCCAGCTGACTTTCCGAGGGGAGATAGTCGGGGCGGGAGCAGCAGGGAACGGTGGCGCCGTTGCCGTCGAGGTCGGGGAAGGGGGTGTCGTAGTCGTTTTCAAATTTGACACGGTCCTCCTCCAGGTGGAAATCGGGAATGTCCATCGGCATGCCGCCCGACATCACGCTGCGGTGCGCCTGAATGGCGACTGACGCGGTGGTGGTGGCGAAGTAAACGTCAAAGTCGGTCTTTTCGCCGGTGCGGATGCAGTTGAAGAAATTGCGGATGACGAGATAGTCGCCGCCGCCGTGGCCGGACTGCGCGATCTTCTCAGCGTCGGGATCGTTCCACTCGGGCATATAGTAATTGACCTTTTCCATCCCCTCGGGCACGTCCCAATCGTTGTAGCGGAGCATGACCTTACCGTCGCCGCCGCGAATGTTCTCGATCTGACCCTTGGTGCAGCAAACGCGGTAGGAGTTGCCATGCGCGCCCCATGCGGCGCATCCCGTCACGCGGAAGACAGAGTCATCGTCGTTGAGACAGGTGATGACCGCCGCGCGGTCGCCCACGCGGGTGCCGGTCGGATATTCCTCCTCCAGCGGCGCGTAAACGGGGAAAGCGGTGACGCGCTTGGGAATGGCACCGGTGATGTGCATGAGCGGCGCGAGGGAGTGGGTGATGTAGTAGGAGCGGGGCAGGAAATGACGCCAATGCATTTCGTAGGGGCGGTAGGTGAGGGTGAAATTGTCATCCTCGGGACCAACGGGGTGGCAATATTCGCCCTCGGCAAAGAGCGCCTTGCCCAGCGTGCCGCCGGAATAGACGCGTTTCATTTCCTTGTTGAACTTCATGTACGGGTAATTTTCCGCCAGCATGTAGATCGCCGAGGATTTCTCTGCGGCGCGAACGAGGGCAACACCCTCTGCCATGGTGCCGTTGCTGATGCATTCGCTCAGCACGTGTACCCCGCGCTCCAGTGCGCGGATGGCGTATTTGGCATGCTCGTGGAAGAAGTTGGCAAGAAATACGGCGTCCATGTCGTGCTCAATGAACTGATCGGGGTCAGTGTAGCAGGTCACACCCTCGGGAGAGCCGATCTTGTCCAGCGCCTTTTTGGTGCGCTTTTCATCCTTCTCACAGACGGCAACAATCTCGCCGCCGCAGCTCTTGATGATGTTGATGAAAGAGGCGCCGCGCCCCAGACCGAAGATACCGATGCGAATGGTTTTCATGTTCATGTCCTCCTTGATATATTTGGATAAAGGTTACAGTAAAACAAGCGCCAGAATGCCGACGAAGGAGAGGACGAGAGAGGCAATCTCCCGTTTTCCCGGCTTCTGATGGGTGAAGAAGCAGATGACGGTAGAGCAGATCATGACGCCGCCCGTGACCATCGGATACTGTACCGAGGCGGGCAGATGAACGAGGGCGATCAGCAGAAGGTAGTTGCCGATCTTGTTGAGCACACCGTAGCCCAACATATTGGTAGCGCCTTTGGCAGAGAGCTTGAGGCGCTCGCCCTTGATAAACGGTAAAATGACAGCCGCCAGAAGGGCAGCCACGGCGGCGGATAGAATAGAATAGCCGGCCGAGGAGGTCTTTTCCCACGGCGCCGCCGCAAACCACTTGGAGAGTACGCCTGCCATGCCGTTGAGCACGAAAATGCCGGCGTAGTAAATGATGTAGGAGCCGCCGCTGCCTTTTTTGACGGTGAAGAGCAACGAGATCAGAACCAGAACAAAGCAGATGACCGAGCCGGCGGTCAGCTTCTCGTCAAACAGCAAAACACCCGCGAAGAAGGGGAGCATCATGCCGCCCAGCTGGGAGAACAGGGAGTAGACCGAGAGATTGACCTTTTCAAACGCCTTGAAGCTGCAATAGGAGAGCACCAGGCAGTTGACCGACCAAAGGAGGGCGAGCAGCAGGGTGAACCAGGAGAATTCTATCCGGAACCGGTTGATGATCAGAAGGACCAACAGCCCCGCCACATTGTAGCCGAGAAAAAAGGTCAGAAGCGACTTGGGACCGCTGCCGTATTCCTTTTGAAAACGCTGATTGAACAGAAATTGCATGCTGAACATCAGCACCGCGATCATAATGATACCGTAATACATGATGGGACCTCTTTTGTGTTGTGATACTGAGATGATAGCGCAGATCGGGGCAAAAATCAAGGTTTTTTTGTCATTGTGTGGATATTTTCCTTGTGTGATATGCCTTCTTTTCCTTTATTGTAGCGATATCGGGAGAGTTTGTCAATCTTTTTGTCCCGAAAAATATATAAAAAAGATTTCAAAAAACACTTGACAAAAGAGAACGCCTGTGGTATAATATCAACGCTGTCGAGAGATCGGCACGAAGGCGCAACCATGGCCTGGTAGTTCAGTTGGTTAGAACGCTAGCCTGTCACGCTAGAGGTCAGGGGTTCGAGTCCCCTTCAGGTCGCCATTATGCGGATTTAGCTCATTTGGTAGAGCGCAACCTTGCCAAGGTTGAGGTGGCGGGTTCGATCCCCGTAATCCGCTCCAACACATGGGTACGATAACCTCGTACCCATGATTTCTAAAAACCAAATATGGCGCCATAGCCAAGCGGTAAGGCAGAGGTCTGCAAAACCTTTATTCCCCGGTCCGATTCCGGGTGGCGCCTCCAAGAAAAACACGAAAATCTTACGATTTTCGTGTTTTTCTTTTGCTTTTATCGGGTTTTTAACATCTTTTGAACCACTTTTTATCAAATTTGAGTCAAATCGCAAGCAAATGCCCACATCATTCAATCAACTTTATATCATCTCTTGAAGCGGCGTTACCACCCGCGTTACCACCCAAATTCGCTTTTGCTTCAAGATGATAGGAACGGAGAAAGAATGAAAGCTACACAAAAGAAAGCGAACGGTGAGGGAACGGTTTACTTTATCGAAAAGGAAAACCGATGGCGTGCGGAAATCACTTGGTTTGACGATGGTGGCAATAAGCACCGAAAGAGTTGGAAAGCCCAAAAGCAGTCGGAAGTAAAAGCGAAGCTTGCGGAGTTCAGAAAACAGTTATTGTTGAGCGGGACGCAAACTATATCGGAACAGCAAACATTTCATCAATTCGCGGATGAATGGGTCAATGTGATTTTGAT
>JAFTMG010000035.1 GCA_017452525.1 Clostridia bacterium | reverse complement strand
GCGAGCGCCACGGCAGCCAAAACGGCAGGGTCTCGGAGGTGCCTGACGTTTACGAAGTTTGCCCGCTCGAGCCATGCAAGGGAGGTATCCGTCAGCCTGCTCATAATCGCCCCGCCCGAACCATTTCACGGCGAGAGCAAAATAAACACCCCGCCTCATACCCATAGTGTGAAAGCTTTTGAAGGTGTCCAGAGGGAACTTTTCTCGAAAAGTTCCCTCTGGCGGGTGCAGGGCAGAGCCCTGCCTTCGTCCGCGCCCCAATACCTCCCACCCCAACAAACCCCAATTTTTCCTTTATGCAGTGGATTTTTCGCGGTCAGTATCTGATATGGAGAGAGCCGTCCTCCGAGCGGGAACGGAAATAGAGATTGCCGTAGCGGGCGGCGCAGAAGGTCTCGCCCCAAAGCTCGTAGTGGTGACCCTCGTGGACGAATTGGAAGGCTCTGCCGCCGCGGTTGAAGTTGAACCAGGGGAGATCGGACCACTTGACCTGCAGTCCCGTTGCTTCCACCGTAAAGCCCTCGAAGGAGGCGGTCGCCTCGGTGTCGGCAATATGTACGGTGGCATAGCGGTCGATGCAATATTCGATCAGGTGCAAGCCGCTGTCGCGGTAGACGGTGCCCTCGCGGGGCAGGGAGGAGATATACTCGTTTTCGCGGACGCGCTGCCAATCCGCCCAATCGGTGAAGTTATCGAAGGGGAACGCCGCCGAGCCCTCCTCGGCACGGATGCGCAGATGCTCGTCCAGCACGGCGTGATTGCCGCAGGCATCGCAGTGGAAGGAGTTGCCGTGGCTATGGAGGCGGCTGTGCGTGCCGCAGATGGGGCAGATGTAGAAGTGGACCTCCAGCTGCTCGGCGCGGCGGTCGCTGACGAATGCCGCGGTGCCCTCTGCCTCCTGGCGGGCGTAGGCACCCTCGTGGAGGTCGCGCTTGATCAGCGCGGTGATCTCCTCGGCGCTCATGGCAGCCAGCTCCTCGGGGGAATAGACCCCCACGTACTCCCCGCGCACGGGACCGCGGCGGAAGGAGGAGCACCAGCGGGGTGCCATGAAGAAGCCGTTCACCATGCGGAAGGTGATGAGCTGACAGCGGGCGGACTTGATCAGCGCGCCCACCGATTCCTTGATGTCGGTGGTCAGCCCGTCGGGGGAGTGATGCCCCTCGGGGTACATGATGATGCTGTCGCCGCCGCGGATGCGCCGCAGGATCTGACGGACGGGGGCGGTGGAGAGATCGGGCTTGAAGAGGGGGATGGGGTCAAAGCACTTGCGGATGAGGCGGGAGAGGGTGCCGTGACAGAACAGATCCTCGGTTGCCACGAAATACGCCTGATGGGGCAGGGCGGCAATGATGAAATTGCGGTCGATGTTAGAGACGTGGTTGGAGAGGATGATGAAGGGCTTGCGGAAGGTCTCGCGGGGCGGGCAGTTGCGCACGCGGAAGCGGTATTTCCGTGTCAGCAGCTTGGCAACGGGGCGGGCGATCACCTGATAGACAACGTGGTGAAGCCGCCGGGGGCGATAGGCTTTTTTGGTGGTGTTTTTCATGTATGATGGCTCCTTGTAGGTCATTTTGGGGCGGTGTCTTTATTGTAGCACGGTTTTCGCCGGCGTTGGTGGACCAAATGTGAACATTCGCGCCCGCACGGCAGGTAATATATGGGAAAGAAGCCCCACCGGACGGCGTCAGGTGGGGGAGAGATCACTCTTCGGGGGAGACCATCCAGAGAAAATCGTTCTGGGCGGGGGCGGCGGTGTTTCGGCGGTGGCAGACGGTCAGCATATAGCTGTCGCCGATGACGTACTCGTCGTAGGCGATGGGCTCCGTGCTTGTGGCGCGCAGGGCGTCCACCTTGCTCAGGTGGGCGGCGAGCTTGCCGCTCTTCCATTTTACCAGCGCCTCCTTGCGGGTCCAGACGCGGAGAAAGGCAAGGGGACGGTCGTGGTGGGCGGAATAGTAGTCGTATTCGTTTTCGGTGAAGAATCGCTTGGCGATCTTGTCGATGTTGCGCCCGTGGGGCATGGATTGGATGTCCACGCCAACGCGGGGGGAGTCCACGTCGCGCTCCAGCACACAGACCGCCCAATCGTCGCTGTGGGAGATGTTGAAGTCCAGCTCGCCGCCGGGCAGAAAGGGTCTGCCGTTTTTGTCATGCTGAATGGTAGGGGCGAGGCGGGCAAACTCCTCGGGACCCAGCAGGTGGCGAAGCAGCAGCATGCCGCCCAGGCTCTGCAGCAGGGAGGGCAGGTATTTGCGCTCCAGCACGCGGGTGCGGAATTCCTCGGGGAGCAGAGACGCCTGCTGCTCGATCAGTTCGCGGCTCGGCGCTTCGCCGAAATAGGTGGGCAGGTGACAAATTGCCAATTGCAGCATACGCTCTCCTCCTTTGCTCGTTTTTCTCCTATTATCATATCACAGAGCGGTCAAAAAATCAAGAGGGATGGCGAAAAAGGTTGAAGGGGAGAGGCGGAGGGAAGGGGGAGATGATTTTTTTCAGCAAAAGCATTGACAAATCGCTTGCGGTATATTATAATTTCAATAAGTTAGCGGACGCTAACATGAACGTGCCTTTGTCGGCATTGCGGAATATCATGGACGAGCATTGCGGGTAAAAGCGTGCGGTTGGGGGCGGATTTCAAATTTGGGTTTATCGGGGTGGAGGTATCGTGGCGCGGACGAAGGCAGGGCTTTGCCCTGCACCCACAAGGGAACCCTTTTTTGAAGGGTTCCCTTGACCCTCCTAAAATCTTCAAATAGGGGTATGAGGCGGGGTGTTTATCTTGCTCTCGCCGTGGAGGGGGGCGGACGGGGCGGTTATAAGCGGGCTGACGGATGCCGACCTGTCATGGTTCGAGCGGGCAAACTTCGTTCGCGTCAGGCACCTCCGAGACCCTGCCGCTTCGGCTGC
>JAFTMG010000034.1 GCA_017452525.1 Clostridia bacterium | reverse complement strand
GTTGACGCTGAAATCTCCGGCAACTTCGGCACCATCATGGGCTGGGCTGACAAGTTCCGCACCCTGAAGGTCCGCACCAACGCTGATACTCCCGCAGACGCTAAGAAGGCTCGCGAGCTGGGCGCTGAGGGTATCGGTCTGTGCCGCACCGAGCACATGTTCTTCGAGGCAGACAGAATCGCCGCATTCCGCGAGATGATCTGCTCTGACACCGCTGAGGAGCGTGAAGTTGCGCCGGCTAAGATCCTGCCTTACCAGCAGGGCGACTTCGAGAAGCTGTACGAGGCTCTCGAGGGCAACCCCGTTTGCATCCGTTTCCTGGATCCCCCGCTGCATGAGTTCGTTCCCACCACTGAGGAGGAGATCGCTCTCCTGGCTAAGACGCAGGGCAAGAGCGTTGAGGCTATCAAGGCTATCATCGCTTCTCTGCACGAGTTCAACCCCATGATGGGTCACCGCGGCTGCCGTCTGGCTGTCACCTACCCCGAGATCGCTAAGATGCAGACCGCTGCCGTTATCCGCGCAGCTCTGAACGTCAAGAAGGCTCATCCCGATTGGAACGTGAAGCCCGAGATCATGATCCCGCTGGTAGGCGAGGTCAAGGAGCTCAAGTACGTCAAGAGCGTTGTCGTTGCAACCGCTGACGCTGAGATCGCCGCTTCCGGCATGGAGCTGGAGTATGAGGTTGGTACCATGATCGAGATTCCTCGCGCATGCCTGACCGCAGACGAGATCGCCGCTAACGCTGACTTCTTCTGCTTCGGTACCAACGACCTGACCCAGATGACCTACGGCTTCTCCCGTGACGACGCAGGCAAGTTCCTGGGCGCTTACTACGACGCTAAGATCTTCGAGAACGATCCCTTCGCTAAGCTCGACCAGACCGGCGTTGGCAAGCTGATGAACATGGCTATCACTCTCGGTAAGCCCGTGAACCCCGATCTCCACGTAGGTATCTGCGGTGAGCACGGTGGTGACCCCTCTTCCGTTGAGTTCTGCCACAACATCGGTCTTGACTATGTATCCTGCTCGCCCTTCCGCGTGCCGATCGCAAGACTGGCTGCTGCACAGGCTGCTATTAACGAAAGTAGGAAAAAGTAATTTCGTTAAAGTACAAGAATTCAAAATAGATTTGGGTCAAGCCAAGGCTTATCTCTACGCATATTCAACACGGCATAGAGTACACAAATGGAATGACCTACACGTTTCAGTATTCATTTAATGAAATTTCGTTAGCTTGATGTATGTTATTCAGTTGTTGCAGACTTTAAGATTAACGAGAATAGATATAGTATACTGTAATTGTGAAAATCAATTTTGATTAATAATTTCAACTCAACAAGCGTATTATTCAAATGGTAGTACGCTTGTTGGGTAAATTTAATATTAACATCACCCTACATACATTTTACACATAATATGTAATGTATGTAGTTACGAATACATTATAGCTAAATAGGCAAAAAATATATTTGTTTTATTGATGTGTAATTATTTTAATGGTAAAAAGCGATACTATAAAATAATGATTAAACAAGACTCTAAGTAAAGTGGCAGGATGTTATAAAGCATGAGTAAATCGTTTTTAGGTACAACATTGACATTTGTATTTGCTGTGGTTGCGTACATTACCTATATAAACGCATTATTTGCAAAAAATACGGGATGGATGATTGTATCGGCTTTTGTTTATTTCTTTCCAGTATTTGTGGAATTTATAGAAGAATTTCAAAACACAAGATTCGATAAAAAATGGAAAATAGTTTTAATGTCTATTTGTGCCATAATGTCGATTGTTTGTATGATTTTGTTATTCGTTTACTTATCCATAGAAACAGATGGAAACACTGCGGTTTCTTTTGTTTGGAAGGTTCTTTTAACTGTATGTCCGATTGCGTGCATACCATTAAAAGCATATCCCATGATAACCGTATTTTTCCAATGGTATAATCGCAATTTTGACAAATAATAGTCAATGAGATTATATCAATAAATTTAGAAAAGAGAATATTTAAAATGGATATTAATTTGATTGTTGCCATTATTGCAGGGATTGCGTTTGTTGTTGCTTTACTCGTAACTATTATATGTGTATATATTTCTATAGTTAAAAACAAGAAAACATACTCTCGTCAAAAATCTTTAAATGGTGACATATATTTAGATGATGTATGTGAAAAATATTTATCATTATCTAATCTTCATATACCTAATAGTGATTAAATATGTAATTTAGGGAGAAAAAATGAGAGCAGATACACTTGATAAAATTTGGAACAAAATTATAATCCCAACTTTTAATGAAATGAATCGCACACACGGAGGATTATGTTGCCCATCGTGTGGGAAAGAATCTTTCAAAATACATTATGATGAGCAAATACGACACGCAAAAGAACTATATATGCGTGACAGTTCTTCTCCTTTAAATAGGCATAAAGTTGCAGCGGCAATTATGATTGCAATTCTTAAAACAAAACCTATAAAAAAAGTAGATATGCTTTATTATCAGCCTGATTCAAAGGGAAACCTAAAACACTGGCCGTTTAATGAGGCTTTAGCAATATCGGCTGCTCTTTCAGTATTACGTGCATTTATTTTAGGTAGAGTTGACTATGCCTTTTCTGGTCAACTTATTTCCAGACAAATTTTTTGCAATGTGATAGAAGAAGATAAAGATATATTTAAAAACGATATTCCTATTTCTATGACCGAAAGAATGGAATGGGAATGGGAACTTTATCAAGTTAGGCAAGATGGGGCATACAACTTGCTATCTATAGCACATATACTCAAACTTATTGAAAGAAATTGCCGTTATAAATATTTGTTAGATAATGGTATATCCAATCCAAAGCACCCTGATGAAAAGTATTTTACTGATGAATCTGTTGAAATCTTAACTTTGGATAGTATACTTTAAATTGAAAGTTGAAAGTTGAAAATTATTATTGTAAATCAAAAAAGCACTATCATTTTGCGATAGTGCTTTACTTTTTTCTTATAGAAATAATTAAATTTTGAATTGCTTGGATTTGAGCATCGGTCAATCCGCTGGTATCTAATATTACTGGAGGTTGAGTCGAATCTTTACCAAGTAAATAATCGGTGCTGCATTTATAGATGTTGGCTAATTGAAGAAGAACGTCCGTACTCGGTGTTCTCTCTCCGGTTTCATATCCGGAAACTATTGACGGTGACACTTTAATTAAGTCGGCTACTTGTTTCTGCGAATAGCCATATTTGGCACGAAGTTCTTGTAACTTCTCCAGATGTCATACGAGCCTTTGTTGAAAAAAATCGTTGCACACAAAGATGGATTTGACTGGTATTTGCGTTTCTCACCCGATAAACCGCCGAAAACATTAGGTATTGAGGGCAAGCGGCAAAACACGGCAAAAGTTTCCTCCCTTTGTTTGCCACAGCACAGGCTGCTCTGAAGAAGTAATTCACTTTTTCAAAAGCTGAATATCATAGAAACACCACCCGGGAGACTGCAGTCTTCCGGGTGGTGTTTTGCATATTCCGCATGTCTACGATCCGTAGAAAAATTTTTTTCATATCTCCGATCGATATCCACGAAAAAGCGGTTGACAGCACCGAAAAAGGGATTTATAATCATAAGTAAGAACACTGCAAAGGAGGACCGTGATGCAGGAGACAAAAAAAGCGCAGGCACTCGGTGCCAACATTGCCCGCCTGCGGCAAAAGCAGGGGCTGACACAGGCAGAGCTAGCCGCACTGCTGTACGTCAGCAACAAGACCGTCAGCAAATGGGAACGGGGCGCGGGATACCCGGAGATCACACAGCTCCCCGCCCTTGCCCGTCTGCTCGGCACGACGGTCGATCATCTGATGATGAGCGAGCGCCACGGCATTGCCATTGCGGGCAACATGCTGACCGACTGCGTCAAGCAGATCGATTTCTATCCCGAGCGTGGAATGCTCTCCAATATCCGCTCCACCTCTCTTGCTGTCGGCGGGTGCGTGCCCAACACGGGCATCGATCTCGCCAGGATCGACCGTCAGCTGCAGATCAGCGCGCTGGGGCGGCTCGGAAATGACGACGGCGGAAAATACGTGCTCGGTGAGCTGATCCGAAACGGCATCGACACCGGCGGCGTTGTCATCTCTCATACCGCGCCCACCAGCTTCAGCGATGTCATGAGCGTCATCTCCACCGGCGAACGTACCTTTTTTCACCACCGCGGCGCCAACGCCGAGTTTTCCCCCGCGGATATTGATCTCTCGCAGCTCCATTGCAAAATGCTGCACATCGGCTACATTCTGCTGCTGGACCGCTTCGACGAGCCGCATCCGGAGCACGGAACGGTCATGGCTGCCTTTTTGAAGGAGGTGCAGGAGATGGGGATCGAGACCTCCGTCGATCTCGTCAGCGACAGTAGCGGCAATTTTGCCGAAAAGGTCATCCCCGCCCTGAAATATATCGACAACGCCTTTATGAACGAGATCGAGGGCGGCGGCGTTTCGGGGCTCCCTTCCCGCGACGCACAGGGAAAGCTGATCCTCCCAAACATCCGCAAAACGATGGAGATCATCCTGTCTCACGGCGTTGGCAAGCGCGTGATCCTGCACTGTCCCGAAGCGGGATTTTGTCTGAACCGCAATGGAGAATACAGCGTGGTCCCCTCTATCCAACTCCCGCCCCATTACGTCAAGGGTGCGGTGGGCGCGGGCGACGCCTTTTGCGCGGGGTGCCTTTACGCCCTCTACCACGGCGAGGACGATCGGAGCATGCTCGAATTTGCCTCCGGCGCGGCTTGTTGCAATCTCGCCGCCGAGGACTCGGTCAGCGGCATGAAGGACAAAAATTACATTTTGGATTTTATCCGCACATATGAGCGGATCACACTCTGACACGGGAGGTCATCATGAAAAAATCGCAATTTGAAGAAGTGAAGGCGCTTGCGCTGGCATATTACCGCAAGGCAGGCATTGTTCTGACCGAAGAAGAGATGAGGCGGCTGGAGATCGCGGATTTCGGGCTGGACGACGTCTATCGGATCGGGCTCGAGATCGTGACCTATATCAACACCTCCCGCGTATGCGCCAAGGAGATGGTTCTGTTGCCCGGGCAGACCTGCCCCGAACATCGCCACGTACCCACGGCAGGACGGGCGGGCAAGGAGGAGACCTTCCGCTGCCGCTACGGCAAAGTATACCTTTACACCGACACCGATCCGGGTGCCAAGCAGGAGGACGTCAGCATTCCCCTGCCCCCGACCCACGTCACGGTATTTCACGAAACCGTACTGCTGCCCGGTGAGCAATTCACCATCTACCCCGAGACGCTGCACTGGTTTGCCGCGGGCAAAGAAGGCGCGGTGATCTCCGAGTTTTCCACCACAAGCACGGACGAGACCGATCAATTCACCGACACCCGCATCGTCCGCGCACCCAAGATCGAAGAAGACTGAGAAAGGAAGGACGAAACGATGCTGGTAAATTTAAAAGAGATCCTGCAGGACGCTCACCGCGGGAAGTACGCGGTAGGACTGTTTAACACGACCGACACCGACATGCTGGAGGCGGTCATTTCCGCGGCGGAGGAGCTGCGCGCCCCCGTCATCATCGGCACGGCGGAGATCCTTCTGCCCGCGGGAGAGCTGAAGCTGATCTCCCCTGCCATTCTGGCGGCGGCAAAGCGGGCAAGTGTCCCCGTCGTCGTTCACTATGACCACGGTCTGACCTTTGCGCGGTGCATGGAGGCGCTGCAGCTCGGCTTTTCGGGCATCATGTTCGACGGCTCGGCAGGCGATTATGAGCAGAATATCGCGGACACCCGCGAGATCGCACGGATCGCCCACAGCTTCGGCGCGGCGGTCGAAGGCGAGATCGGCCACGTCGGGCAGGCAGACAGCGACGATCAGAACGCCGCCCAATTCTACACCAAGACCGAGGAAGCGCTTGATTTTGCCGCCCGCACCGGCGTGGATGCGCTGGCGATCGCCATCGGCACTGCCCACGGCGCTTACAAAAGCAAGCCCAGCCTCGATCTGGAGCGCTTGAAGGAGATCCGCGGCGCGCTGGATCTTCCCCTTGTACTCCACGGCGGCTCGGGGCTGAGCGACGACGATTTCCGCCAAGCCATTGCCTGCGGCATCAGCAAGGTCAACATCTTCACCGACCTGTGCCTCGCGGGCAACCGCGCCATGAAGGAGGGGTTGGAGATGGGGCTCTCTTATCTGGACGTTCGCAATCATAAGGTCGCGCAGATGTGCGAGGAGGTCAAAAAGAAAATGACGCTCTTCGGATGCTGTGGGAAAGCATAACGACAAGCAAAGGAGTACAGCCATGACACGAAAAGATAAACTCAAAGCCATAGACAAGCATCGCGGTGAGAGCCGCTATGCCGAGCGCATCTGCTCGGAGCTGACGTATCTCGACAGCCTTTCCAACCTCCGCGGCGGCGCTTACGACAGCCGCGTGGAGCAGGCGGCTGACCTTTTGCTTGCCCGCATCGCCGACGACGGCGTGATCACCGCCTCCACCGTCCGCGAGGTCGAGGCATCGCTTGCCGATCTCTCCCCTGCCGCCAAGAGCCTTACGGAGATCTTCGTGGCACACGCCCACATCGACATGAACTGGCAATGGGGCTACAACGAGACGGCGACCGTCACGGTGGACACCTTCCGCACCATGCTGGAGCTGATGCGCGAGTATCCCGAATTCACCTTTGCTCAATCGCAGGCATCCACCTACGAGATCATCGAAAAATACCGGCCCGATATGCTGGACGAGATCCGCGCGCGCGTTCATGAAGGACGCTGGGAGGTCACGGCCGCCGAATGGGTGGAGCCCGACAAGAATATGCCCTGCGGCGAATCCATGACCCGCCAGCTTCTTGAGGCGAGAAAATATCTGACGAAGCTTTTGCAGATCCCCGCCGATCAGATCCGTATTGATTTCGTGCCCGATACCTTCGGTCATGCCATCACCGTCCCCGAGATCCTTTCGGACGCGGGCATCCGCTTTATGTATCACTGCCGCGGCAGTGAGGGTCCCTGCTTCTACCGCTACCGCGCCCCCTCCGGCAAGGAGATCCTTGCCTACCGCGAATACGGCTGGTATAACAAGGACATCACCCCCGCCTGCTTTGAGATCGTGCCCAATTTCTGCAAGCAGGAAAAGCTGGATACCTTTCTCTGCGTTTACGGTGTGGGCGACCACGGCGGCGGTCCCACCCGCCTTGACATTGAGCGGATCCTCGAATATCGCACATGGCCGCTGACCCCCAATATCCGCTTCGGTACCTACGAAGAGTTTTTCACCGCAGCCGAGCAGTCGGGCGTTGACTTCCCCGTGCTCGACACCGAGCGCAACTTTCTCTTCGCGGGCTGCTACACCACACAGGCACGCATCAAAATGGCAAACCGCAAGGCGGAGGCACGTGCATTTGAGGCAGAGTCCCTTGCCGCCGCAGCGGCAGATCTTGCCGACGCGCCCCGTGATCCCGCCCGCTTTGAGACGCCTTGGCGAAATATCCTCTTCAGCCATTTCCATGACATTCTCCCCGGCTCGGGCACCATTGAGACGCGGGAATACGCCCTTGGAAAATTCCAGGAGACCCTCGCCGCCCTGCAGACCTCGGCAAGTGCTTCGATGAATGCCATCGCCGATCGGATCGACACCACGGGCTTGGGTTTTGACGAGGACAACGATACCCGATCGGAGGGCGGCGGCGTAGGCTTTGCCGTCGGCGAATCGGGCAGCTTCCGTCTCCCCTCGAGTGAGCGCGGACGCGGCAAAACGCGCGCCCTGCACGTCTTCAATCCCACTGCCTATGACCGCGACGAGGTAACAGAGGTCACTCTCTGGGACTACAATTACGACCTTGCGCAGACTGTCTTCACGGATGACCGCGGCAACCCGATCCCCTTTGCGCTGTTGAATGAGCACAGACCTGAGCACGGCTTTTGGGGGCACTCCTACCGCACCTATTTCGTCCGTGTCAAGGTTCCCGCGCTGGGATATACCACCGTCACCGTCTCACAAAAGCCCTATGAGGGCTACCGTAATCCGCAGCCACGCACCTACGAGCATACCGACCACACCATGATCAACGACGTACCCGTGGTGATGGAGAACGGCAAGATCCGTGCCGTCTTTGACAGACCCACCGGCCGTCTGACCTCCCTTATCGACAAGCGAAGCGGAGAGACGCTGATCGACCGCCCCTCCTGCTTCTTCCGTGCCATTGAGGAGAATCCCGCATACGGCTTTATCGCCTGGCGCATCGGTCCCTACAAAAAGGTGACGGATATCAACGAAGCGTATGGCGTGCGACTCACGGAGATCACGCAGACACCGCTCTTCAGCCGCATCGTCTATACGCTGGAATATCAACGCTCCGTTTTGAACGTTACCGTTTTGCTCAAAGAAAACAGCGAAATGTTGGAATTTGAAGCCAAAGCGGACTTCCGTGAGGACGCTATCCCCGGCAAGATGATCCCCCAGCTCTCCTTCGCCGTTCCCGTGTCCTACACCCCCGACGGCACCTCGCTCTCCGAGATCCCCTACGGCACGCTCGTCCGCGAGGCGGTGCCCTTCGACATCCCTTCGATCGGCGCCATTGGCATCGGCGGTGAGAGCGAGCACGTCGTTGCTCTGCTCGCCGATACCAAATACGGCTTCCGCTGTCATGACGGCATCGGGCAGATCACCCTGCTCCGCAACGCCTACCATCCCGATCCCTGCTCGGACAACGGCATTTTCACCATGCGCCTCGGCGTCGCCGCCTGCGCCCGTGAAGAGATCGGCGCCCTTTCCTCCCGCCTCTGCCACCCGCTCCCCTTCGTCTCCGGGCGCTACCATACGGGCACACTCCCGACAACGGGTGTCTCCGGCACGGTCTGCGGCAACGTCCGCGTCTCTGCCGTCAAGCCCTCCGAGGACGGCAAGGGTACCGTGGTGCGCCTCTACAGCGTCTCCGACACCGAGGAGGAGATCACGCTGACACGGTGCCGTCCCATCCTCCGCGCTTATCTTACCGATACTCATGAGACCGAGACGACCGCGCTTCCCGTAGAAAACGGCGCCGTCCGTCTTTCGCTGTTGCCTCGTTCGATTCAGGCGGTCAAGCTGATTTTCGGCGAATGATCTCTCTTCGCGTCATATTCAACACCCGAAAGCCAAGGCTTTCGGGTGTTTTTTGTTGTTTATTGCAGGGGGATCAAGCCCTTTTTTATCAACCACTCTTGCATTTTGCACGACCTTGTGGTATAATAGATAGGTTAATAACATCAAAGATCAAGGAGAGAAGATATGCTCAGAAAGCTCAATGCGCCCACCGATATGACCGTTGGCGCACCCTGGCGAAGTATCGTCGCCTTCACCATTCCCATGCTGATCGGCAACATTGCCCAACAGCTCTACAACTCGGTGGACAGCATCGTGGTCGGTCACTACATCGGCGACAACGCACTGGCGGCGGTCGGCAGCGCGGGACCGATCCTCAATATGCTGCTGGTCCTCTTCATCGGTATCTCGGCAGGCGCAAATATCATGGTATCCCAATATTTCGGTGCCAGAAACCGCGAGAGCCTCTCATACACCATCGGAAACAGTATCACCGTCACCGCGATTGCATGTCTCGGCTTGATTTTAATCGCCGCCCCCTTGATCCGCCCCGTTCTCGTCATGCTCAACACGCCCGAGAGTATTCTGGATTGGTGCACCGACTATCTGATGATCTCGCTGGTCGGTATGGCAGGCATGGCATATTATAACATTCTCAGCGGCATCCTCCGCGGCATGGGCGACTCCTTCTCTGCCCTGCTCTATCTGCTGGTTGCCACCGTGCTGAATATCATTCTGGACGTTGTCTTCGTTGCCTACGTGCAGATGGGTGTTGCCGGCGTTGCGCTGGCAACCGTCATTGCGCAGGTCGCCTCCTCGATCCTCTGCATGATCAAGCTGACGCGGATGCGCGAGCATTTTGACCTCAATCGCCAAATGCTCAAACCGGCAGGTACTTATGTCAAGACCCTCGTTAAGCTCGGTCTCCCCTCCGGTCTGACCCAAGCGATCTTCTCCTCCGCCATGATCATCGTACAGTCGCTGACCAATCAGTTTGGCGAAATGTTCATCGCCGCCAACGTGGTCATTATGCGTGTGGACGGCTTCGCCATGATGCCGAACTTCTCCTTCGGTACGGCGCTGACCACCTACGCAGGACAGAACGTGGGCGCGGGACTGCAGGACCGCGTCTCCAAGGGTGCCAAGCAGGGTACGCTTCTGGCTGTTGCCTGCTCCTCCATCATCACAGTCGTTCTGCTCTTTCTCGGCAAGCCCCTGATGGGCATCTTTACCGACACCGCGGCGTTGGTGGATCTGAGCTACCGTCTCATGCTGATCCTGGCGGTCGGTTACATCGCGGTTGCCGTCACGCAGAGCCTTTCGGGCATTATGCGCGGCGCGGGAGACACCATGACCCCCATGTGGATCTCGCTGATCACCACGGTTGCGCTTCGCGTTCCCGTTGCATACGGCATCTCCTTTCTGACCCGCACCGCCGAATTGCCTCACGGCAGACAGGAATGCATCCAGATCTCCCTTCTTGTCTCCTGGGTCATCGGCGCTCTGCTGACCGTTTTCTTCTTCAGCCGCGGCAAGTGGAAGACCAAAGCAATTCAACAGTAAGTCAAGACCACCTGCCGTGCCGGTGGCTTGCACAAGCCCCCTTAGGGCATGTCACAGGCTGAGCCTATAGGCTCGTCGAAAAGTCTGCCAACCGCACGACTTTCACAGGCATGCCCCTAAAGGGGCTTTATTTTATTTGCCCTCTTTTACCGGC
>JAFTMG010000033.1 GCA_017452525.1 Clostridia bacterium | reverse complement strand
GGTGGTGGCTTCGGTGGTTGCTGCAGTGGTAGCTGCGGTGGTGGTAGCTGCAGTGGTGGTGTCAGCGGGCTCATCAGCCTTGCCACATGCTACGAAGGAAGCAGCACACATCATGATTGCCAGCATGGAAGCACATACTTTAATCAGAGTGGATTTCATTGTAAAAGTCTCCTTCTCAAAAAAATTTCCCCAGTGTGTCTCCAGGTTACTTTTTACAAAGCACTATTATCATACCATGTATTTTCCCTTTTGTCAAGAATTTAAAGCTTTTTTTGTCATTCATTTTTCCTTTTTCGCAAGTTTTTGTTGGATTTCACCATTGACATTTTGCGCAATTCAATTGCATCATATCTGTTTTGGAACAAAATGGTTGTTTTTCGGAGATTCAGATGCCGATTTGCGGAGAAGGCGAAAAAAAGATCTGTTTTTCTTGACAACGGCTGCCGTTGGGGCTATACTGTATACACACCCGATCCAAACGGAAATCCCCTCGGAGGACAACGATATGGCAAAGCAAATCTGGCGCGGCGGCGCGCTGATCGCCCCCATGCCCCCGGCAATGGTCAGCTGCGGCACGATGGAGCACCCCAATATTCTGACCATCGCCTGGACGGGCATCACCAACACCGTCCCGCCCAGAACCTATATCTCGGTGCGCCCGAAACGGTATTCTTATCCTATAATAAAAGAAAGCGGCGAGTTCGTCATCAATCTCGCCACTGCCGAGATGGTTCGCGCCGTAGACTATTGCGGCATCTACACCGGTGCCAAGGTCAATAAATTCGAAAAATGCGGTCTGACCCCCGCTCCCGCCAAGGAGGTCGCCTGCCCGATCATCGAGCAGTCTCCCCTCTCGCTGGAGTGCCGCGTGACACAGATCATCCCTCTTGGCTCCCACGACATGTTTCTGGCGGACATACTCCACGTCCACGTGGACGAATCGCTGTTGGACAAGGAGGGCAAGCTGCATCTGGAGCGCGCGCACCTCGCCGCCTTCGCCCACGGTGAATATTTTGAGCTGGGCAAAAAGATCGGCACCTTCGGCTTCTCGGCGACAAAAAAGAAGAAGGCGCAGGCACAGAAAAAAACACCGGGCGCCAAGGGCACCCGGTGAAAACAATGTTTTTTTCGCTTACCGCGCCGTGACACATCCGTCGGGTAAGCGGAGGTAAAGCCTCAGCTCAAACGTTTTCGCTCCACTCTGCGCAACGGTCAGGCTGCCGGCTTATAGGTAACGGTCTTGCCGGAGGGCTGTGCGCCGTGTCCGGTCCAGATCACGATGTTGTCGATATACCCGTCAATGGTCGCGCCGATCTTGAACTGAACCGCCCAACCGTCCCAGCCGATATACATGGGGCCGTCTGCATTGACGGAAGGCTCGGAGACCTGCACGAAATCCTTCATCTCCGCGGTCTTCATAAAGCAGCTGTGGCCCATCTCGGGATCCCACTGCTGTCTGATGGTAACGGGGATGTTCGCGAACATATGAACGTCCTCTTTATTATAGTACTTACCCAGCAGCTTGAAAGAGATGGGAGTACCCTTGGTAGCCGCGGTCTCCGCATCGGTAGCGGTGGAGGCAACGTACAGGTCGGTTGCAGGGTCGAAGGCATCGTAGGTCTTCCACGAACCGTAGAAATGGCACTGGTTGTTGCCATAGCCGCCGATACGGAAATGGAAGGAGTTGTAGCACTGACCGTCGGCAGAGCATTCGGTGATGACCACCGCATAACGGCTGATACTCTTGGAATCGGTATACTCCAGATCATACTGAAGCGTATACTTGCCCATGGAGATGGGCTTCATGTAGTCATCAACCAGCATATCGATCCGGTAGTAGCTGTCCTTACCGCGCACGCGGGTGTCTCCCTCGGGAAGCGCCTCTGCATCGTAGTTGTCATAGTACAGTCTGCCGTCCACAATAGCAAACTCGGCATCGGACTCGCTGTAAACGCCGTCCTTTTCCTTGGTCAGCTTGGTCCACTTGATCGCCTTGAGCGCATCCTCGGTCTTGTCGGTGTTTGCGTAAGAATTGAAGTCCTCGTAGAAGACGATCAGTCCGTCCTTCACCTCCTCCACCGGCGGTGCGGGAGGCTCGGTGGTGGTCGTGGTGGTCTCTTTCTTGGT
The DNA here is from genome assembly GCA_017452525.1 of Clostridia bacterium. Classification (GTDB taxonomy): domain Bacteria; phylum Bacillota; class Clostridia; order Oscillospirales; family CAG-272; genus RGIG3947. The sequence goes on along the minus strand of JAFTMG010000033.1, from coordinate 32,409 downwards.
GGTGGTCGCCGCCGTTGTGGTCGTTGCCTCAGTGGTTGCCTGCGTGGTCGCTTCGGTGGTTGCCGCGGTGGTGGTAGCGGCAGTGGTGGTGTCGGCAGGCTCCTCGCTGCTGCCACAGGATGCGAAGGATGCCGCGCACATCAAAATCGCAAGCATGGAAACGCATACTCTCATCAGATTCTTTTTCATGGTGTGTTCTCCTTCATGTTAGATTTTCAGTGTGTCTCCGAAATGCCTCTTGGAAGCACTTTCATCATATCATGGCAAAAACGCACCGTCAACGGGCCAAAACGGCGTTTTTTTCTTTTTTTGATGGTCAAATCACACATTTTATGTATCAATTTTTGGGTTTTGGAAATAAATGTAATTTCGTTTTCTTGCGTTATACCGGGGGAAATATGGGGTGTATAAATAAAATTTATAGATATCACAAATATCATAAAAGGGCTGAGCCTTCCCGCTCAGCCCTCTTCATTATACGATTGGAAACTCATTCTCCTGCTCCATATAGCGGCAAAAGACGTAAAACGCACTCAGCATCTTCGGTGTAAAGTCCTGTTCCGCCTCCACCAGCCAACCGCCGCAAAGCCCCTTATGTCTCAGTCTTGCCTGTCCCTGCCGATGGCGCTTGGTCAACGTATAACAGTATGTATCGTGCATCACCAGTTCACACGCCTCTCCGTTGATCAGCACCTCAGCCCGATCGACCGTCGGCGTCCGATGGACCGGCCAGCCCGCCTCATTCGGATCCTCCCCTGCCGCGTAGGCGGGACGCACAACGGCACACGTCTTTCCCAGCGTATCCAGAAGCAGATATTCCCGCTCACTCACATGCCCGCTTTCGTTGCCGCGAACAACAACGCTTCCCAGGATCTTCCCGTCCATGGTACAGATCCGTTTCTCACGCTTTGCGCCAACACCCGCAATGCGCAACAGCGGCTTTCCGTCACTCTCCCGCGTCAACACGCCGGACGATATGGTGTAGCGCTGTTTTCCGCTCACCGTTCCTTCCGTCAAAGCTTCACGTTCCACCGTCGTCCTCCTCTCAAAATGTAAAATAAAAGATCATTCCGATCACACCCGTCCCCATGATGATCCGCATAGGGCTCACCTTTTTCATGCGCAACAGCGCAAAAGCCACACCAAACAACACCGCGGGAAACAGCTCGACCGCACCCATCGCAAGCGGGATCTCCTCCGCATCGAACAGTGCCATCCGCAACAGCGAGATCCCGGCAGAGGCGATCATGGCGATCACCGCCGGCCGCAAGCCACTCAGGATCCCCTGCACGATGCCAAGCCCCCGGAAGCGATAATACAAAAAGCCGAGAAGCATCACGATCAGACAGGACGGAACAACGCAGCCCGCCGTTGCCACCACCGCGCCAAGAGGACCCGCTACCCGGATCCCCACAAAGGTCGCGGCGTTGATCGCGATCGGCCCCGGCGTCATTTCCGCAATGGTGACGATATCGGCAAACTGCTCCATCGTCAGCCAGCGGTGGACCTCCGCCACCTGATGCCTGATCAGCGGCATTGCCGCATAGCCGCCGCCAATGCTGAACAGTCCGATCTGAAAAAAGCTCCAGAATAATTCCAGATAGATCATTTCCCCACTCCCCTCCGCCGCGCACGGCAAAGTGTATCGCACGCACCGATCACGCCGCAAGCGGGAATCACGGCGATCATACTGATATGCAGCATGTGAACTGCCGCAAATGCGGCGAGCATCACGGCAACGGGCAATATCCGCCGCTGCTTACATACCCCACAGATCATGGTGATGACCACGTCCGTAATCACCGCCGCCACACCGACAAGCATGCCCGACATTGCCGCGTCGACAAGCGGGCTCTCACGAAACTGTGCGTAGAAAACCGAGACTGCCGAAATGATCCCCATCGGTGGTAGGACCGTCCCTGCCACGCAGACCAAAGCCCCCAATACGCCTGCCACACGGTACCCCAGCATCACCGCCGCATTCACGGCAATGGCACCCGGAGAGGATTGCGCGATCGCGATCAGATCCATCATCTCTTCTTCCCCGATCCATCCCAGCTCACTCACAAATTTTTTTCGCATCAGCGGCACGATGACAAATCCGCCGCCAAAGGTACAGGCGCTCAATTGAAAGGTCGACCAAAACAGCACCCCATATTTTTTTCGGTTGTTCATATCCATTCCCCCTTGTTTTTTATTATACCTCTTGACAAGGAATAATGGAAATAATATAATTAAATGGGTCCGATATATATTTACTTATAGCAAAAAGGAAAAAAATCATGACACTGAGGCACATCCAGATATTCCGAGCGGTCTGTGAGAACGGCTGCAATTCAACGCGCGCGGCAGAAACAATGCATATGACACAGCCTGCGGTCAGTCTTGCCATCAAGGATCTGGAGCAGTATTACGGCGTAAAGCTGTTTGAGCGGATCGGTGGCCGCCTCTCCATCACCGAGGCGGGACAGCGCTTTTGGGAATATTCCACCCATATCTCCTCCCTGTTCGACGAAATGGAAAAGGAGATCCGCGACTGGGACTATTTCGGCGTTCTTCGGGTGGGTGCCAGCATCACCATCGGATCGCAATTTCTGCCGAACTACGTCAAGGCATTTTACAGCCGATATCCCGGAACACGGATCAAAGTTACCGTTGCGCCGTCGGGACAGCTGGAGGAGAAGCTGCTTTCCAACGAGCTGGACGTTGCCCTGATCGAGGGGCTCGCACATCATCCGTCCCTGTCCTGCGAGGAATATATGGAGGATCAGCTGGTCGTCATATGCCCTGCTGACGGTGAATTTCAAGCGGGACAGAAGCTGACGGCAGAACAGTTTAAAAACCAAAAATTCTTACTTCGGGAACACGGCAGCGGCACAAGAGAAGTGTTTGAGCGTGTGATCGAAGAGGCGAATTTCTCCGTCTCGCCTGAATGGGAGGCTGTCAGCACCACCGCGCTGGTCAACGCGGTTATCAACGGGCTGGGCATCGCGGTCCTCCCCTACCGTATGGTATCGGGCGTGATCCGAAAGGGACTCGTCGTTCCCGTCACCGTAGAAGGTCTGACCTTCCGGCGCCGTTTTCATATCGTTAAGCACAAATCCAAATTTCTGACCTCCTCCGCAAAAGATTTTCTCGACCTCTGCCGCAACTACGAGGCAGACTATCCTCTTCCGAAATACAGCGGTCTGTATTGACCGCATCACAATGGGGTGAGTCGCCTATTCAGCGACTCACCCCACGGTTTTGTTTTGACGGCAAAATACTTTTGTGTTTATGACAGCCGTTTTGCCTGCGCCCGATACGTCCCCGGCGTCATCCCCGTGACCTCCTTGAAGACGCGGCAAAAGGTTTTCGCCTCTCCAAAGCCCACCTCCTGCGCCACGGCGGAGATCGGCATATCGCTCTCGCTGAGCAATCCGTAGGCGTTCTTGACGCGGCACTGGTTGAGCACGTGATGAAAGCTATCCCCGACCACGTCCTTGAAGATCTTGCAAAAGTTGCTTTTGCCATACCCCGTCGCGGCGGCAGCCATCTCCACCGTGAGTGGCTTGGCGTACTCGTAATGGATCAGATCCAGCGCTCGCTCAATATTGGCAACACGCCGCAGATCCCCCGTCTCCCGCTCGGCAGAAACACCGGACGCCGCAAGGGCATCGAGCAGAAAGGCGCAGATCTTATAGAGATTTCCCGTGATCAGAAGGTCGCTGTGGCTTGTGGGATGCCGACAAAGCTCCGCCGTTTCCCGTAAAAGCAGCAAAAGACTCCGATCCCCCTCCGACAATGGGGAGAGAGGATACACGGGCGAGCGGAAGGAGGCGTTTGCGAAAAAGCCAAAATGCTTCTTGAGGAAGGTCGACCCAACGACGGCGGTCAGCACCAGCCGCTCACCGTCGCTCTGCGGCGGGATCTCATGGGCGACCATCGGTCCGATCAAAACCAGCTCCCCTGCCCCGACGCGGTACCGTTTTTTGTCCACCAAAACGTTGAAGCCGCCCCGCACGCAGTAATTGAGCTCAATATCGGCGTGGCGATGCTCCTCAAAGGGGGCAATGCGGCTGACGCGAAGCTGATATGGCTCGTCATCCATGAGAATTTTTTGGTAAAGCATATATCCTCCCCTGCCGTTTTTTGGAAAGAGCCGCTCTGAAACCGAAATTTCGGGCGTTTTTTCCTCTTTTGATACATGGTACACCGCACGCGAACGTTTGTCAATAAGATGTTTGTGAATTTTTGGGTATTTTCGCGGAAAGAGCATGGTTGCCAAGCGCGGACAAATGTATTACAATAGACGCAGTAAGACCATTTCGATCCGTCAAGGAGGTAAATATGAATCATCCGCTCACCCTCGGCGTCGGCAGGCGGGTCATCACCCCGCCCGTCGGCTCAAATCTTTACGGCTACCGTCCGGACGTGATCTCCGAGTCCGTTCACGACGATCTGACCGCCACGGCGTTCTGCTTCCGTCAGCAGGATCTCAGCGTACTGCTGATCAGCCTCACCGTCTGCTCCATCGGAGACCCTCTGTGCGGAGAGCTTCGCGACCGCATTGCCGCCGCCTGCGACATCCCGCGGGAGAACTGCATCATTCACGCCATCCACACCCATTCGGGTCCCATTCTCAACCCCACCGTCGGCTGGGGCGTGCCCGATCCCGCCTATCTGGAGGGGATCCTCATTCCGGGCACGGTAGAGGCGGCACGGGCGGCATGTGAGAGTGCAGTACCCGTCACCATGAAGATCTCGCAGGGCGAGAGCCTCGTGGGCATCAACCGCCGCGAGCTGCGGGCGGACAACACCGTCGCGCTGGGGCAGAATCCGTGGGGACCCTTTGACCCCAGGATGACGGTCATCACCTTCGCGGGGGAGGACGACAAGCCCGTGGCACACCTCATCCACTACGGCTGTCACGGCACGGCGGCAGGCAGAAACCGCGAGATCTCCCGCGACTGGGCGGGGGTCATGATCGACGCCGTGGAGCGCATATTTGGCGGCACGGCTGCCTTCTTCAACGGTCCCGAAGGGGACGTGGGTCCCCGCCTTGCCAACGGTCTGACCGTCGGGCGCATGCACGTGGACGACGCGGTGGAGCACGGCGGCATTGCGGCGCGGGATGCCGCACGCATCTGCCGAGAGCGCGGCAGCTACGTCACACCCACGCTGGGACTTTCCACCGAGACGCTGCAGATCCCTCTCCAGCCCCGTCTGCCCCGCGAAGAGGCAGAGGCGCGGATGGCGGAATTTGAGGGACAGACCGTCAACATCAAGGCAAAGAAATACGACTACTACAAGCAGGTAGCGGCATCCTACGACACCGACTACACCGAGGCAGCCTCCGTCCCCGTCGAGCAGACGGTCCTGCGGCTGGGAGACCTCGCCATCGTCACCTGCCCCTTCGAGCTGTTCTCGGAGATCGGTATGCGTATTGCGCAGGGCAGTCCCTTCCCCTATACGCTGACCCTCTCCAACACCAACGACAGCCGCGGCTACTTTATCACCGAGGACGCCATCTGCCGCGGCGGCTACGAGGTCGGCATGTTTCTGACCACGGGGGTCCAGCCCTACGTGACAGACGCCGACTACCACTATTTCAGCCAGACCGTCAACCATCTGAAGCACGTGAAAGGAGACTGAGCTATGTATCGCATCGGACAGGAAGAGATCGACGCCGTGGCGAAGGTCATCGAGCAGAGATCCCTCTTTAAGATCAACAAAAAATTGCAGGAGACCATGCACGCCGAGGAGGAGATGAAGGCGCTCTTCGGCACTAAGTACCCCCTTCTGATGACCAACGGCTACGCCGCACTGACCTGTGCCCTGATCGGCATGGGCATCGGCCCCGGCGACGAGGTCATCGTTCCCGCGTATACGTATATCTCCACCGCCATGGCGGTGGTCTCGGCGGGGGCCATGCCCGTCATCGCCGAGGTGGACGAGACGCTGACCCTCTGCCCTGAGGACACCGAGCGCAAGATCACCCCCCGCACCAAAGCCATCATCCCCGTTCACATTCAGGGCTTCCCGTCCAACATGGACGCGCTGATGGCACTGGCGGACAAGTACGGCATCAAGGTGCTGGAGGATGCCTGCCAGGCGGACGGCGGTAGCTATCACGGCAAGAGGCTGGGCACCGTCGGACACGCGGGCGCGCTGAGCTTTAACTACTACAAGGTCATCACCGCCGGCGAGGGCGGCGCTCTTCTGACCGACGACAAGACTATCTTTGAGCGGGCGCTCATCTACCACGACAGCAGTGCGGTGGCATATTTCGGCAACCAGCTGGAGGACGTGGAGACCCATCTCTTCTGCGGCAGTGAGTTCCGTACCAACGAGATCTCCTCCGCCATTCTGCGCATCCAGATGAAGCGGCTGGACGGCATTCTCGCCGACCTGCGCCGCAACAAGCGCGCCATGATGGAGGCGCTTGCCGACGTATGTTCCTTCATTCCCTCTCACGATATCGAAGGCGACTGCGGCACCACTCTTGCCCTGCGCTTCGACACGGCAGAGAAAGCGGCAGCCTTCTCTGTCGCCCAGGGTATCGGCGGCACGGTACCGATCAACACGGGCAAGCACGTTTACTGCAACTGGACCCCCATCATGAACAAGGTGGGCGCGCTCCACCCGCTGATGGACCCCTTCAAAATGGAGGCAAACCGCAACATCGTTCCCGACTACCGCGCAGACATGTGCCCGAAAACGCTGAATCTGCTCGCCCGCACCGTCTATATCTCCATCGATCCCGATTGGACGGAGGAGGCACGGCAGGCAAAGATCGAGGCTATCCGCAAAGCCCTGTAATTACCTGCCGCAAAAGCGCACCGAACAGTTGGCGTGATACTCTTATCGGAGTATCACGCCAGTTCTATTCGCCTTTCGGCGAGTTCTATTGCTTCGCAGTGATATTCGGCTTACGCCGAGTGATATTCGCTTCGCGAGTTTTGGAGGCGAATAGAATATCACTGAAGCCGCAAGGCTTCAATATCACTATCGCGTTAGCGATAATACCACTCCGACGAAGTCGGAATATAACTCTTGCTTTCTCTGCTGATTTGTGATATGATAAAATCAGTATTATAGGGGTATGGGCTTTGCCCGAAGCTTTTGTAATACAAAGGCGAAACTGGCGATAAATGAAGGAGATTATTCTATGTTCCCGATCGAGTTGGATGGAGCAATTGTTCTGTACTATACCTTGCAAGATGATTATGGTTATATAATTTTTCCAAATGGAGAAATTGCTGATTATTATCGTTACCTTGCGATTTGCCAATACCCCAAAGATGATAGATATTATTTATTCTGTTGCGATGAGAAGTATGAAGTAGTAAATGATACGCTACATGATAGCATTGAAGAATGTATGGCGATTGCTTCACAGTATAAAGATAACATCGTTTGGAATAAAGCATAGTAATCATCAAGTCAAATAAAGATACCCCGACAGACATTTTTTGAAAATCTGTCGGGGCTACTTATTTGTTTACTGCGGATCAAATATAAACACACCAATTTATAATTTCTCCGATAAGAACATCATACATTTTGGTGCGCTTTTTTTGATTTTTTTGTGATTCTTCCCTTAAACCCCTTGCACAGTCCTCGCCTTTTTGGTATACTTATTATGGATAATTATCATAATAAACACAGATGGAGAAAATCATGGAACAAATATACACAATACCTGTCAACGAAGCCTTTGAGGCGGGGGCGGCGGATCATGCCTGCGGCTGTCCGATCTGCTCTCTTTACCGCAAGCTGGAGGAGGACGAGCTGGATCTCATTCTCGGTGCCTCGATGATGGAGCCGGACGTGCGCATCCGCACCAACGAGCTGGGCTTTTGCAAAACGCACTACGACATGATGTTTCGCCGCAAGAACCGTCTCGGCATGGCGCTGACGCTGGAGAGCCATCTCAACGATCTGCGCAAGGAGACCGAGATCGGCGGCGGTCTTGCCAACCTTTTGGGCAACGTTGCCTCCAAGCCCCTTGCCCGCATTGAGAAGCTGGAGAGCACCTGCTACGTCTGCGGGCGCATCGATTTCAATTTCAAGCACATGGTAGAGACAGTGATCTGGCTCTGGGACACCGACGAGGACTTCCCGCCCAAGCTCAAAGCTCAGCCCTATTTCTGCCTGCCCCACTACCGCATGCTGCTGGAGGTGGGCAAGCAGCGCCTCTCCAAGAAGCGCTTCCCCGAATTTGCCAAGGACTGCGCCGGCGTGGTGGAACCTTATTTCGATCAGCTCCGCGAGGATATCAGCTGGTTCTGCAAGAAATTCGACTACCGCTACGACAACGAGCCCTGGTACAACTCCAAGGACGCGGTGGAACGCGCCATCATCTTCCTGCGGAGCGACCTGCACCGTCCCGAGCTGGACAAAAAATAATTTCAAGAAAGACCGGTATAAAATACGATGTTAGACCTTCTCTCCCTGCAAAAACAATTTATTCTCACCCATCTGAAGGAGGGCGACGTTGCCGTAGACTTCACCATGGGCAACGGTCACGACACCGAATTTCTCTCCAAGACCGTTGGCGAGAGCGGACACGTGTACGCCTTCGACATTCAAGCACAAGCGGTCGAGTCCACCGCCCGCAATCTCGCCGCGGCGGGATGCCCCCAAAACTATACGCTGATCCGCGACTCTCACCACAAGGTATGCGACTACGTCCGCGGTCCCATCAAGGCGGGCATGTTCAACCTCGGCTATCTGCCCGGCGGCGACAAGTCCATCACCACCATGCGGGAGACCACCCTGCCCGCCATCCGTGCCGCCATCTCCCTGCTGGGGCAGGACGGCATTCTGCTGATCGCCGTTTATCCCGGTCACGCCGAGGGTGAAGAGGAGGGCAAGATGATCACCGAATATCTCGCCACCCTCAGCCGCTATCAGATGTGCTGCACCCAGATCCGCATTCTCAACTCCCCCACCTCCCCCTTCTTCATGCTGGTGGAAACCCGCGACAAACCGATGAAGGAAAAGTATCTCAAGTGAAAGGGAATCTTTGCCGATGAACTCAACTCCGGAACAAAATAAGAAAAACACCGCGCCGCCCGCCGAGCCCAAGTGGAACCCCTACTATCGGCGCAACCCGGACGGCACACCCGGCGGACACGACCGCACGCTGCAGCAAAACGCGGCACGTGCCGATGCCGCGGCAAGGGACGTGCGCCAAAGGCAGGCGGATCTCCGCGCCATGGGAAAAGAAGAGCGGATACCGCCACGGGAGCAGCAGGGGCTGGGACAGCCCGTTCGCCGCACCGCCCCGCCACGCGTCCGATCGATGGGCGAGAGCGACCCGATGCCACAGGAAAGACCGCGCACCGCGCCGAAAAACGCCCCTAAGAACGCGCCCAAGACCGCACCCAACGACACCGAGGGCGCCCGCTACCGCCGCCACGAAAACGGCACCATGTCCCGCCTCTATCCCTCCCACGCGGGTCGCCGCGCCAAGGGAAACGGCAAGGCGGTCATTCTCGCCGCGGTGCTGATCCTTTCGGTCGCCCTGATCATCGGCATCGTTGCCATGATCCGCGGCGCCAAGGGCGTCCCCGACTACACCTATGATTACAACGGTGCCTACACCAAGGTCATCCCCGGTGAGGAAGCCATGGTAGAGGACGTTCCCTACCTCAATATGAACTACCTCGCCGCCATCTACGGCATGACAGTCAGCGGCAGCTACGAGGATATGAAATTCTCCACCGCCGACGGCGAATACGTCTCCTTCATGCCCGACAACCGCGTGACCATGGTCAACGGCAACCGCCACGTGATGAGCGCCAAGGCGCTTCTGCGCGGGCAGGAGATGTGGATCCCCTCCGATTTCGTCGAGTCTATGTTCGACGGCATCCGTGTGGATTGGGATCATGAGAAGCACACCGTCACCGTCCGCCCCGCGACCGCCTCGGAGCAGGACACCAAGCCCCTTCCGCTGACCTTTAAGCTTCGCCCCGTCACCTCCTCCGCGCAAACGGAAAATTGGGAGGAGGGCTACGACTATCTGACCGACATGACGGCATTCCGCGACGCCATTGAACCGGCAAACCGCGATGCCTATCTGATGCTGGTCAACAAGGAAAACGCCCTCGCCGCCAACTACACCCCCGCCGATCTGGTGGAGGTCACCAACATGAGGGAGGGCTACACCAACACCCAATATATGTGTGAGACCGCCGAGCGCGCTCTGCAAGCGCTTTACCGGGATCTGTTCGCGGCGGGATATACCGACGTGGGTGTAACCAGCGGCTACCGCACCTACAAGACCCAGGAGCTACTGCACGAGAAATACGTTCTCCTTGAGATCGAGGAGAGAAAGATCTCACGCGCCGAGGCGGAAAAATACGCTGGGCGCTACTCCGCCCTCGCAGGGCAAAGCGAGCATCAGACGGGGCTTGCCGTGGATATGTACAACACCGCCTCGGCGGACGCCTCCTTCGGAGAGACCGAGGCATATCGGTGGCTGAAGGATCACGCCCACCAATACGGCTTTATCCTGCGCTACCCCGCCGAAAAGACAAACATCACCGGCTATGATTTCGAGCCGTGGCATTACCGCTACGTGGGCAGATATCACGCCACGCAGATGTACGAGCAGGGGCTTTGCCTGGAGGAATATCTGGCAAAGCTGGGCTGAACCGATGGGAGCTGAGCCGCATGGCTCGGCTCCGTCTTTTTTCAGATCGCTTCCCACCGCTTGCGGCGAAAAAAATGCAAAAAGGACTTTACAAATTCCGCAAAAGCGTGTATAATGTATAGTAGAAAAATCTGTGATCGGAAAGAATCCGCTCCACCCTCTGTCAGAGACTCGCCGCCATCGGCTGTAAGCGGCGTCAGAGAGCGCGGGTTGTGCGTCCGTGAGATGCCGCTGTGAGCCGCCCTGCGGGGTAGCAGCTGCCGCCGCCCCCGCGTTACAGGGTCCCCTGCTACACAGAGTGGAACAACGGGATTGTATGATCACGCCTCTGTGCCGACCGCCGTCGGCACAGAGGCTTTTTGTTAGAGGAGGAACACTATGGCGATTCGTATCTATTGCTTCGGAAAGGTCCACTGCCTGCCGGAGCTTCCCCCCCTGAAAAAGCTGCATAAGCTCGGCAACTCCGCCGCTGCCGTCTTCCGCGAGATCGCGGAAGAGGTGCGCGCCGTCAAGGAGCGTGACCCCGCGGCGAAGAGCGACCTTGAGATCTTGCTTCTTTACAGCGGCGTTCACGCCATTCTTGCCTATCGCGTATCTCACAAGCTGTACGTCGGCAAGCATTATCTGCCCGCGCGCGCCGTCAGCCAGCTGGCGCGCTTTGTCACCGGCATTGAGATCCACCCCGGTGCCACCATCGGCAAAAACTTCTTTATCGACCACGGCGCAGGCGTTGTGATCGGTGAGACCGCCGAGATCGGCGACAACTGCACCATCTATCAGGGTGTCACGCTGGGCGGTACCGGCAAGGACACCGGCAAGCGCCACCCGACGCTGGGCAACAACGTGATGGTGGGCGCGGGTGCCAAGGTGCTCGGCCCCTTCCGCATTGGCGACAACAGTAAGATCGCCGCGGGCGCTGTGGTGCTGGAGGAGATCCCGCCCGACTCCACCGCCGTGGGTATTCCCGCACGGGTGGTCCGCCGTAAGGGCGAGCGTACCGCCCCCTGTGCCGACATGGACCAGATCCATATCCCCGACCCCGTGGCACAGCAGCTCTGCCGCATGGAGCAGCAGATGATCCGTATGCAGGCGGAGATCGACACCCTGAAGGGCGGCGCGGACACCACCGCGGCTGACAGCACAGCCGACAGTAAGGAGGAGCCTACCGCATGAGACCGACCAGAATTTCCGCATCGTCCCGCTTTTATACCAACCACCCCGGCGGCACCTTCTCGCCCGTGGAAATGATCGACTATTTCCACGACGTTGGCTTCCGTGCCGTGGATTTCGACATTGAGACCGTTCCCGCCATGGGCGAGGATTGGAAACGCATCCTCTCGGAGATGGCAGAGCGTGCCGCCCGGAAGGACGTACTGATCGAAATGGGACACCTCCCCTTCCACAGCATCCTGCGGGAAGACGGCTCCAAGGATCGCGAGCAGTTCCACCGCAACATGCTACGCTGCATCGAGGCGGCAGGCTATATCGGCATCAAACACGCCGTCATTCACCCCAAGGGCGATCCCAAGGGCAGCCGTGAGCAGTACGAGCAGGATCTCGCCAAGAACATCGAATACATGACCCCCTACGTGGAGCTTGCCGAGCGAGTGGGCGTCAAGCTGGCGTTTGAGAATATGCGCAGTCCGCTGGAGGCATCGGGCTTCCACCGCAATTTCTCCACCGCCGACGAGCTGATCCCCCTTGCCGACCACTTCGGACAAGGCATCTGTTGGGACTTCGGACACGCCCATACCACGGGGCTGATCCAATCTGAGGAGCTGCGTAAGGTGGGCTCCCGCCTGATCTGCCTCCACGTCAACGACAACCACGCCGGCGGAGACGAGCATCTGCTCCCCTTCTTCGGCTCCATCAACTGGGCAGACGCCATGAAGGGGCTGGGAGAGATCGATTTTGGCTACTGCTTCAACTATGAGTGCCGAATGATCCGCCTCCCCGGAGATGTCCGCGAGTATATCGGCAGACATGCCGTGGCGCTCGGTCACAAGCTCGTGGAAATGATGGGCTGACCCCAAATTACCGATTTGATTCATTGAAAGGAAAAACACCATGCTGTTATACAATTCCCTGACCCGTAAAAGAGACGAATTCATTCCCCGCACCCCCGGCAAGGTGTCGATGTACACCTGCGGCCCCACCGTGTACCACTTTGCCCACATCGGCAACCTGCGCACCTATATCATGGAGGACGTGCTGGACCGCTACCTCCGCTACAGCGGCAACGAGGTCAAGCGCGTGATGAACATCACCGACGTAGGACATCTGACCTCCGATGCCGACGAGGGAGAGGACAAGATGGTCAAGGGTGCCAAGCGCGAGCATAAGACCGTGCTGGAGATCGCCCAATTTTACACCGACGCCTTCTTCGCCGATTGCGAGAAGCTGAACATCCGCCGCCCCGACGTCATCGAACCGGCAACGCAGTGCATCCCCGAGTTTATCGAGATGGTACAGGGACTATTGGACAAGGGCTACGCCTACCTCGCCGGCGGCAACGTTTATTTCGACACCTCCAAGCTCTCCCAATATTACGTGTTCAACGACTTCAAGCAGGAGGACCTGGCGGTCGGCGTCCGTGAGGGCGTCAGCGCCGACGACAACAAGCGCAACAAGAACGACTTCGTGCTGTGGTTCACCAAGTCCAAGTTTGAGGATCAGGCGCTCAAGTGGGATTCCCCCTGGGGCGTCGGCTACCCCGGCTGGCATATTGAGTGCTCCGCCATCAGCCTCAAGCATTGCGGTGAGTATCTCGATATCCACTGCGGCGGCATCGACAACGCCTTCCCCCACCACACCAACGAGATCGCCCAGAGTGAGGCGTATATCGGGCACGAATGGTGCAAAAATTGGTTCCACGTGCTTCACCTCAACACCAACTCGGGCAAGATGAGCAAATCCAAGGGCGAGTTCCTCACCCTTTCCCTGCTGGAGTCCAAGGGCTACGATCCCATGGTCTACCGCTTCTTCTGCATGCAGTCTCACTACCGCAAATCGCTGGTCTTCTCTTATGAGAATCTGGACAACGCCGCTGTCTCCTACCACACTCTGATCGCACGCATCGCAGCCCTCAAGCCCGACGGTGCCGTGGACGAAGCTGTCTTCAACGCCTGCCGTGCCAAGTTCACCGAGGCGATGGACAACGATCTGAACACCTCTATGGCGGTCACCGCCCTCTACGACGTGCTCAAGGCAAAGACCAACGACAGCACCAAGCTGGCACTGATCGAGGACTACGACCGCGTGCTCTGCCTCAGCCTTTTGGACCGCGCCGAAAAGCTTCGCCTCAAGGAGGAGGAGCAGAAGGCTGCCGAGGCAAAGGCACTCGCCGATGCCGCCGCCGCTGACCCCTTCGTGGCAGAGATCCTGCAGCTGATCGAGGAGCGCAAGACTGCCAAGAAGGCAAAGAACTTCGCCGAGGCAGACCGCATCCGCGACTACCTTGCCGCCAAGGGCGTGACGCTGATCGACACGGCGCAGGGCACCACCTATCAAATCAATTGAGGTCCCGCAACATGATCGAGTTACTGAAAAAATACAAGAGCATCATTCTCTATATCATCTTCGGCGGACTGACCACCGTGGTGGATTGGTCTGTCTCCTTCACCCTCTACTATCTTTGGGGAGACGCCATTGAGGCGACCCCTTGGCTGATCCACGGTGCCAACGTCATCGCATGGGTCGCCGCCGTTGCCTTCGCCTACGTCACCAACCGCATCTGGGTCTTCGAGAGCCGCCGCCGCGGCTTTCTCCCCATCGTGGGCGAGATCGTCGCCTTTGCGGGCGGGCGCGTGCTGACCCTGCTGTTGCAGGAGGCGCTCATGGCGATCTTCTTCACCTGGCTCGGCTTCAACGAATATATTGTCAAGATCGTTGCCGCCGTGCTCGTCGTTATTCTGAACTATTTTATCAGCAAGCTGCTGGTGTTCAGAAAAAACAAGGCGTAAGCCCCTGTCACCTCGGAGGAATATCATCATGTCCAACGTAAAACCGCTGATCGCCATGGCAAGCTCCTATCAGGGGGGCAACACCATTGCGCTCCGACAGACCTATTTCAATGCCATCTACGATGCCGGCGGTATTCCCGTGCCGCTGGAGCGCACCACCGATCCTGCCATCATCGCCCGCTACGCCGCGGATTTCGACGGCTTCTTCTTCACGGGCGGCGTAGACGTAGACCCCAAGCATTACGGCGAGGAGATCACGGGAGAAGGCGTGGAGGTGGATGAAGCGCGCGACGCCTTTGAATTTGCCCTCTACGAGGCAGTCAAGGACAGCGGCAAGCCCATTCTCGGTGTCTGCCGCGGCATTCAGTTCCTCAACGTGGCTCGCGGCGGCTCACTGCACCAGCACATTGAGGGACACCGCCAGACCCCCGTCCCCGCCATCGAGCGCCACCAGCAAGTCACCGTCTTCCCGAACACGCGCCTGCGCGCGCTGGTCGGAGAGGAGCAGATCGCTGTCAACAGCTTTCACCATCAGGCGATCAAGGAGATCGCCCCCGGGCTGATCATCACGGCACGCGCCGAGGACGGCACGGTGGAAGCCATGGAGGACCCCCGACACCCCTTCTTCCTCGGTGTCCAATGGCATCCCGAGTATTATCACCGCATGGATCGCACCTCCGCCGCCATCTTTGAGGCGTTTATCGAGGCTTGCCGATAACGGGCATTACAAAAGCCGACAGACCGCACACGGTCTGTCGGCTTTTCTATACAGATCACGGCGTCAGTCGGAGGTGGACGAAGTGCCCCACGTCGCGGCAGAGCCTTGCCTCGCGGGACTGACAGGTGAAGAGCAGACATTGGGAGCCGGAGGCACACCACCCGGCAAGCATCGTCAGAAATTGCGCGGTGCGACGATCGTCCAGCTGGCACAGGCTTTCATCCAACAGAAGGGGCGGACGGTCCAGACCGTACAGCACCTCCAGAAGAGAGAGGCGGAGCGAAAGATACGCCGCATCCACCGTGCCGCCGCTCATCGCCTCGATGGGGCGGGTCTCGCCGTCTGCCTGCAGAGTGATCGCCATGCCGCCGCTGATGCCCAGCTCGCTGTATCTGCCGTCTGTCAGCTGTGACATCCACGCGCCCGCGCCCGAGCGCAGACGGGGCGTCACACCGCGTCGCACCTTGGTGCTTGCCTCCTCCAGCGCCTCTCCCGCCAACACCAGCGCGTCATGCCGCAGGCGGCAAAGGGAAAGCTCCCCCTCCACTGTCTCCAGCCGCAACGCGATCTCGCCGGGGTCCTCGGCGGTGGCATCCATAGACGCCAACTGCCGCTCCATCTCATTGCGGCGGGCATCGGCATCGCTCACCGCACGCCGCAGATAATCCCGCTCACTGCGAAGGCGGGAAAGATCCTCTCCCATTGCCTCCGCCGCCTGCGTGGGGGTCAACTGCGCCCGCAACGCCGCCTCGTTCTGCCCCGCAAGCTCGGCGCGGCATTCCCGCAGATTGGCATCCAGCCGCTCCCATTCGCGGCGCACCTTGCCATGCTCCGCCGCCGTTGCGGCAAAGCGCCCGATGGCGGCATCCATCCGATCAAACAGCTCCTCCGGCTCATTGCCGTCACAGGAGATTCCCATACGGGCAAGCAGGCGGATACATTGACAGCACACCCCGTCGGTCACCCTCTCACGCTCCGCCAGCAGTCGGGTCGCTTCTTGCAGGCGTTTCTGTGCCTCCTCATGCTCCCGCGCCAGCCGCAGACAACCGTCCAGATAACCGCCAAGGGCTTGTGCGGTGCATTGCGGAGACGCGCCGTACTCGGCGAGAAACGCCGCAAGCTCCTTTTTCTTTTTCCTGCAGATCTGCAAAAAGATCAGCCCCAGCGCGGCGCTGAATATGCCACCAAAGAGGCAGATCAGCGCGACGGTGCTGGACAGCTCGGGCAATGCGACGCCCACGCCTCCCACCACGGTCAGTAAAATTCCTACCAAAAGCAGGACCACTCCCGACACGTTAAATTGCCGAACGGCGGCAGACAGCATATCAAAGCGATCCGTTACCGCCTCCCTGCCGCCCGCGCGTTGAAGCCGCTCGGCATGCGCCAGCCGCTCCCGCCGGCTCTCGTCGAGCGCCGCCTCTCCCGAGATCTGCCGACAGTTGGCATACGCCTGCGCGCGGTCGCCCTGTGCCGTGCGAAGCTGCTGACGGTAGCCCTGCAGGGAGGATATATAGTTCTCATCCGGCAGGTATCCCCGGTATGAGCCGGCGGCGTGCAGCTCGTCTAAACGCGCCCGCAGCGCCGCCGTCTTTTTTTCCAGCTCATGCATCCGCGCAAAGCGGCGCAGAAGCGCAAGATTTTCAAAATTATTGCACTTCTCCTCGCACACGGCAAGGCGCGCGCGCTGCTGTGTTGCCTGCTTTTTCAGCGCGTCCACCTGCAGCTGTCGGTCCACCCGTGCCGCCGCGGTGGCACGGGCGCGAGCAAGACGGTCCCGCAGGGTCTGCCGCTCGGTCTCAAGCTCCCAAAGCTTGCCACCCTTTCCGTTCTTGTGCAAAAGGGCTCGGCGCACGCTATCCAGCTTTGCCGTTGCCTTTTGGGTGTTCAGGCTCTCGTCGCCCGTGAACAGCAGATTTTCAATGGAAGACCCCAGCTCGGCGGTGTGCAGACGGGCGCATTGCGCCTGACTGACGGCACAGGTGCTTTCAAACACAGCAAGCGGCACGCCGAAAAAGACCTCGCCCGGCTCCTCTCCCTTGTGGATCTGCTCCCCCGTGGCAAGGTCGATCAGCCGAACCGTCTCGGGATAGCTCTCGCGGGCGCCGTTCTGTACGCGGCGCAGAGAGCGCTCGATGCGGAAGGTGCCGTCGGCGGTCTCCAGCGTCATCTGTCCGCAGGCAACACCTCTGTCCCAGCTGAGGATGCGATCCCGTTCGGGCACGACCTCCCCCGCGCTTTTCCGCGGCACCCCGTAAAACATGAACCGTATGAAGGCAAGAAGCGTGCTTTTTCCCGATTCGTTCTCACCCTCAATGATGTTCATGCCGTCCCCGAAGGTGAAGCTTTCATCCCGAAAGGTACCGAACTCGGTCAGGGTACAGTTCAAGATCCTCATGTATCCTCCTTACAGCCGTCCGACCGTCAAACGGATCAGCAGGTCGATATCATCCGGCTGCGTCTTTGCCTTGAGGGCGGCACGGCAACGGCGGATCTCGCCGCACTTGCGGCATTTGGTCACGATGATATAGCCTTTCTTGGCATCCGGCTCCACGCGGATGGGCTCCAGCTCGCCGCCGCAAGGGTTGGCGCGGTCGCCCGGCTGAATGTCCACGTGCAAAGACCACAGGCAGAAGGGGCAATGATTGCGGGAGCTGTAGCCCAGCGGCTCCACACGCTTGCCGCAATGGGCGCAGATAAAGCCGTCGTCATTTTTTGCAAAGCGCTTTTGTTGCAATTCCATATTCAAAATCACCTCTTTCGGGGGTCGTTTCGATCGTTCACCATTATTATAACAACAAATAAGCAAAAAAGCAAGAGCGCAGACCGAACTCTGCGCTCTCGGAGCTGTTATTTTGTCAATTCAAATTCGGTATGGTAGGGCCCTGCACACATATACGGCAACACGATGGTGTCCCGGAGTTCATCATGCATTCCATGTTCCGCAAAGGGACCTTCTCACATCAACCGTTTGCTTTGAAATTGCCTTGCGAATAGGCGTAAAACAGATCGAACAAGCGGCTGTACGTGCGGTTGTATTTGGTTGCGGCATAGCCGGAAGAGGTCAGGACAGAGCCGTCTTCAAAGGTGACGATCAGATAGAAATCCGTTCCGTCCACCACAGTCCCGCCGTTTTCGGGACGCACGACAGCTTCGGGGAGCAGATCAAAGCGAAGCCCCCACATCTCCTCGCAAAGCGATTCAAACATCCCCTCGGCAGGCACTTGGGAGATCTGTTGCTCCAGATTCGCCGTGTTGAGCGGATCCTCACCGTTGATCGGTGTTTTTTTGGTCTTGGCAGTCGCCGCGATTTCGGGAGTAAAGTAGTAAAACGTATAACCGTACGAACCGGCGGATTCAGCATACAAATTGTGCGTATGCATGAAAATCGAGCGGATCGGCTTGATCTCGGCAGGCGGGGCGGTAGTGGTTGCTTCTGTTATCGTTTCGGCTACTGTTGTGACAGATACCTGTGAGGTGATTTCGCTTGTTGCCGTCGCAGATTCCGTTGTGGCACCCGTTGTTATCGCAGGTGTAGTTTGTTCTGCCCTTGATACCGTCGTGGTAGTTGACGCCTCCGCTTTTTCGCAAGAAGTGAGTAAAACAACCAGCAATATCATGGCAGAGAGCAACATAATTTTCTTCAAAAACATCCCCTCCTTGTTTTCAAGTGCATTTTTATTTTGTACGCCGCGGGGCGGTTATTCGGTCAGCTCAAATTCGGCGTAGACGGCTTTGCCGTTCACATACGCGACGGCGCGATATGTGCCGGGGGTCAACACCGTGATCGAATCCTCAAAACGAACCGTATATTCCCGACTCTCACCGGCAGGCAACGTGCCGGTACCGGAGGCGGGAACCATATAATGATACGTGATGATCATCCGATCCCATGAAGAGCCGTTCCGGCGCTCCAGATTGATCCTTTCACCGACAGCCACGTCTTCGGCTGACCCATTGGTCATGACAACCGAGATGCCGGGATCGGCACGAAGCGAATATTGCTCCTGATCCTTTTGAAGATGTATCTGTGTCAAATCGAAATCGGGATCGGCGGGTGTCTCAAATACAGGATCGGGATTCCCCGTTTCATACATGGAGACAAGAAGGTGATCCTGCATGGAATATTCCCTTGTTTCCAACCCCGACCATTCCTTTGCGGGGATATATTTTGTGCGCTCCCGATGCGCCGTCACAAGCTTTTCCGTGATATTCGGAACGATATAAAGCAACGCGGCGCAAACAAGAAATACAATCAGAATATATACGCCCTTACAGACCGTGAGCCAGAGCCTCTGTTTCATATGCTTCCTCCTATCCATTCAGATCTATCCCCGCAACCGGAGGCGGCATGGATTTTCTTCATTATAGCAAAACACGGGCATGCTTACAAGTCCTTCCGAAAAATGTTTACATTCTTCACAAAATGTTCATTCTGCATCGGATTCACTCCTTTCCATGCACGGACAAGTCCCCGTGGGGACGCACGATTTATTTTGGATGTTTTCAGAGGGATATTTTTTAGTATAAAACTTAACCCAGCTTATCCGCGATCTCCTCAATCAGCGCCTCGGTCTTTTCCCAGCCGAGGCAGGGGTCGGTGATGGACTGACCGTAGACGTGGTTGCCGATCTTCTGGGCACCGTCCTCGATGTAGCTCTCGATCATCAGACCCTTGACCATCTTATGCAGCTCGGTGTGCTGACGGCGGCTGTACAGGATATCGCGGGCGATACGCATCTGCTCCAGATACTGCTTGCCGGAGTTGGCGTGGTTGGTGTCCACGATGACGGCGGGATTGAGCAGTCCGCTCGCCTCATAGCGCTCGTGCAGGCGGATCAGATCCTCGTAGTGATAGTTGGGAATGGTCTTGCCCGTGGCATCCTGATAGCCGCGCATGATGGCGTGGGCATAGGGGTTGCCCTGGCTCTCCACCTCCCAGCCGCGGTAGATGAAGGTATGCTTATGCTGTGCGGCGGTGATGGCGTTCATCATGACCGAAATATCGCCGCCCGTGGGGTTCTTCATGCCGACGGGGATATTCAGACCGCTGGCGGTCAGGCGGTGCTGCTGGTTCTCGGTGGAACGCGCACCCACCGCAACGTAGGACAGCAGGTCGGAAAGATAACGGTGATTTTCGGGATACAGCATCTCGTCGGCACAGGTGAAGGCATAGTCACGCAGGGCGGACAGATGCAGCTCGCGGATGGCGACGATGCCCTTGAGCATGTCGGGGCGCTCGTCGGGATTGGGCTGATGGAGCATGCCCTTATAGCCGTCGCCGGTGGTGCGGGGCTTATTGGTGTAGATGCGGGGGATGATCAGCACCTTGTCGGCAACGCGGTCCTGCACACGGCGCAGTCTGCCGATATAATCCAGCACTGCCTCGCGGTTATCCGCCGAGCAGGGACCGATAATGAGCAGGAATTTATCCGACTCACCGCGGAAGACGCGGGCGATCTCCTCATCGCGCGCCGCCTTGATCGCCGCCAGATCCTCGCTGACGGGAAATTCTGCCTTAATGTCGATCGGCATCGGCAATTTTCTGTAGAAACGCATATTCATGGTAAATACTCTCCTTTATGTCTGATAGATCTATTTCAAATTTATTCCTTGGGCTTGTCAAATCTCGCCCGCCTCTCGGTGGAATGACGCATCATGGCACGCATATCCTCCACGTGTCCGCCGGCAAGGAAGTTGCGCAGCTCAATGAACCGATCGATGAAGATATCCATCTGATCCAGCAAAAGATCGCGGTTTTCCATAAACAGCTCGCTCCACATGGCGTCGTTGATGCGGGCGATGCGGGTCAGATCGCGGAAGGAGTCGCCGGTATATTTCTCCAGCCCCGGCTCGTCGTTGCAGCACATCAGCGTCACGGCGATACAATGGGTCAGCTGAGAAAGAAAGGCGATCATGCGGTCATGCTCCTCGGGGGAAAGGCGGGAAACACGGGCAAAGCCCAGAAGCTCACCCAGCTCCTCGCAGAGGCGAATGGCATCCTCCGTGTTTTTCTCGGTGGGAACGACGATGTAGTTCGCGCCGCAAAAGATCTTCGGGTCACTGTTCTCCACACCGCTGACCTCTCTGCCCGCCATGGGATGCGCCGCGATAAACTCCACGTCGGGGCGAAGCATACCCTGTATCTTCCCGACCACGTTCCCCTTGACACCCGTGACGTCGGTCAGCACCGTGCCCGGGGAGATGAGATGCTGGTATTGTTCCACCCACTCCACGAAGATGTGGGGATAGAGTGCAAAGACGATCAGATCGGAGCGGGCGATCAGCTCGGCATCCACCTCGGTGGAGCCGCCTGCCAAAAACCCGTGCGACACGGCGTAATCGATGGAGGACTGCTCCAGCGTGATGGCGCGTACGGTAAATCCCTTCTCGGTCAATGCCCGCGCATAGCAACCACCCAGCAAGCCGAGACCGACGATCAGTATTTCGGTGGATTTCGGATCAAGTTTTTTCATTTGGTCATCCTTTTGTTTCTTTCCATTCACAACGGATGCCGAGCGAGCTCAGCACCTCAAAAAAGTCGGGCATACTCTTTGCCACGGCGCGGGCATCGGTGATGCTACCGCCCGTCAGGGTACACAGCACCGCCAGCGACATGACGATACGGTGGTCATTGTGTCCGTACAGCACTCTGTTGGGAGCACGGAGCATTCCGCCGGGAACACGGATAACGGAGCCGTCCTCCGAAATCTCCGACTTCACACCGAAGGCGGCAAGCTCCGCCGCCATGGCGGCGCCGCGGTCACTTTCCTTGATCTTCAGACGGGCGGCATCGGTGAAGACTGCCCCCTGCCCTGCCGCCGCCACCGCCATCAGCACGGGACCGAGGTCGGGGCAATCCGCCAGGGAGACGGTGGGCGTACCCGCCGCAAGTGCCGCCATATGCGTCCTCCACACACGGTCGCCCTGCAGGGAGTCCTCCCGCAGACCCTCGATCGCCACGTTGCCCCCCACGGCGTTCAGCGCGCCGAGGAAGGCGGCGTTGGAATGATCTCCCTCCACGGTGGCATCCACCGGACGGTATCGCTGTCCGCCGGGGATGAAGATCTCCCGCTCGCCGACAAATTCCACGCGGATACCGAAGGTGCGCAACGCGTCAACGGTCAGATCAAGATAAGAGCGGCTTTCGAGATGCGTCGTCAGCCTGATGCGGCTGTCGCCCTCAAGCAACGGGAGTGCGAAGAGAAGCCCGGTGATAAACTGACTGCTCACGTCGCCCCGCATGCTATAATCGCCTGCCGTCAGCCGCCCGCAGACGGTGACGGTCTCGGCGTTCTGTTCAAAAAAGATCCCTCGCTCGCGGCACAGCTCCCCGTAGATCCCCATGGGGCGGGCAAGCAACCTGCCCGTGCCGTGGAGAACGCTTCTTACACCGTCCAGCAGACACAGCGGACGCAGAAACCGCAGCGTACTGCCGCTTTCCCGACAGTACAGATGCCGCTCGCGCCCCGGCATGCCCTGCGGCTTGCCGTCAAGCCCGCGCACGGTGCAGCTGCCGTTTTCAAGACCCTCCACGCGCGCACCGAGTGCCCGCAGACAGTCGGAGGTGGCAAGCATATCCTCAGAGGTGGCAAGACGGCGGATGATGCTCTCTCCGCCTGCCAACGCCGAGCCGATCAGCCAGCGGTGCGCCATACTCTTGGAGGGTGGCGCGACCGCGCGTCCCTCGGCACGACCGGGCGCTATGGTGACCATGCCTCCCGCGCTCATGCTCCGCCTCCGAGATGGGCGATCAGCAGGTCGATGGCTTCAAGATACCCATCGGTGCCATGCCCCGAGACGGTGGCGATACAGGCGGCGCGGATATAGCTGATCTGACGGAAGTCCTCTCGCTTGGAGACGTCCGAGATATGCACCTCAACGGTCGGGATGTTGACCGCCTTCACGGCGTCGAGGATCGCCACGCTGGTATGCGTATAGGCGCCGGGATTGATAACGATGCCGTCACAGTCACCGAATGCCGCCTGGATCTCGTCCACCAGCGCGCCCTCATGGTTAGACTGCGCCAGCTTGACCTCGACCCCGCGCATCGCGGCATGAGTGCGGATCTTATCCAACAGCGTCGCATAGGTCTCGCTACCGTAGATCCCCGGCTCGCGGATGCCGAGAAAATTGAGGTTTGGTCCGTTCAAAACAAGGAATTTCATGGATCTGCCTTTCGTTTGGGAAATTTATTTCAATGCGTTTATCAGCTTTTGCGTATTCTCCTCCGCATCCGAGCCGATGGGAAGGATGATATCCGCACAGGCGCGGTATTTCGGATACCGCTCGCGGTACCTCGTCTCCAGCATTTCGCGGTCGCTGGAAAGCGGGCGGTCGCCCGTGGCGGCGATCTGGTCAAGGGGGCGGTCCATAAAGATCAGAAGACCGTTCTGCCGGAGACGGAACACGTTCTCCTCCCTCAGAATGGCGCCGCCACCTGTGGCGATCACGTAGCCGCCCAAGGGAGCCACCGCCTCGCGGATCGCCGCGCTCTCGCAATCGCGGAAGGCGCTC
This sequence comes from Clostridia bacterium, assembly GCA_017452525.1. Taxonomy (GTDB): domain Bacteria; phylum Bacillota; class Clostridia; order Oscillospirales; family CAG-272; genus RGIG3947. The sequence continues at coordinate 8,573 of JAFTMG010000033.1, read as the reverse complement.
TCGCCCCGCTCGGCGAAGATCTGCGGGATCGGCATGCCCTCGCGGCGCACGATCTCCTCATCGCAGTCAACAAAGCCCATGCCGAGACGGTTGGCAAGCATACGCCCCAGCGTCGTTTTGCCGCACCCGGGCATGCCGACCAGCACGATATTTCGCTTTTCCCGCACGATATCGGCATACACCTCGTCGATCTTCTCCCGCGGGATGCGCACGTCCAGAAAATGCTCCACGGCAAACGCCGCCTGCGCCACCAGCATATAAAGCCCGCCCTCGGCAGGGATACCCATGGCGCGGGCACGGCTCACAAGCACGGTGGAGAGCGGATTGTAGACGGCATCCACCACGCCGCACAGCCGCGGAAACAGCTCGGGCACCACGGGCAGACCGTCATTGTCGGGATACATACCCACGGGGGTGGTGTTGATCAGGATCTCGGTATCGGTATGCTCAGCGGTCAGGGCGGCATAATCGATGATGCCCTCCCGCGCGGTGCGGGAAACGACCAATATCTCTTTGGCGCCGAGATGCGCCGCCACGGCGCGCGCCGTTTTGGAGGTGCCGCCCGTGCCGAGCACGGCGACCTTCTTGCCCTTCAGCGAAAGCCCCAGTCGCTCGATCAGCGCACACATGCCGGCAAAATCGGTGTTGTAGCCGTAAAGCCTGCCGTCGCGGTTGACGACGGTGTTGACCGCGCCGATGCGGCGGGCGATCTCATCCACCTCGTCCAGATAAGGAATGACCGTCTGTTTATAGGGAATGGTCACGTTGATGGCGCGAAACGCCTTTTCCTTCATAAAGCCGTCCACCTCACAGGGGGTCAGCTCACACAGCTCATACGTATAGTCGGCAAGTCGGGCATGGATCAGCGCCGAAAAGCTGTGCCCCAGATGCTCGGCAATGCAGCCGTACATCATACGCCGTCACCTCCAAGCCAATCGGTGCCGTATCTGCCTGCCAGCAGATCGCACAGCACAATGGCGGTGACGGCATCGACCACGGCGCGGGCGCGATGGACGATGCAGGGGTCATGGCGCCCCTCGATCTGAAGCTCCACGTTTTCTCCGGTCAGGAAATCCGCCGTCTGCTGGACCTTATAGATGGAGGGCGTGGGCTTGACCGCGCAACGGAACCGCAGGGGCATGCCGTTGGTGATCCCGCCGTTGATCCCGCCGTTGCGGTTGGTGGCGGTGAACACGTTGCCGTCGGCGTCGGCGCGGAAGGCGTCGTTTGCCTGACTGCCGCAAAGCTCGGAAAGAGCAAAGCCATCGCCGAATTCCACACCCTTGACGGCGGGAATGCCGAACAGCGCGTGGGACAGGACGCTCTCCACCGTGTCAAACCACGGCTCGCCCACCCCCGCAGGCATACCGAGGACCAGCGTTTCCAGCACACCGCCCACACTGTCGCCCTCTTCCTTGGCGGCAAGAATGGCGTCCTTCATATCCTCCGCCGCCTCCGCGTCCAACACGGGGAACACGGCATCGGCAAGGAAATCCAGATCGTTTTCGGGGTCGGTCACGTCAAAGGCGCGATCCGCGATCCCCGCGCAGCGCGCCATATGGGTGCCGAGCTGGATCCCGTTCTGACGGAGCGCGCCGCGGGCGATCGTCCCCGCCGCCACCAGCGCCGCCGTGATGCGGCCGCTGAAATGACCGCCGCCGCGATAATCCTCGTAGCCATGATATTTGCAGAAGGCGGTATAATCGGCATGTCCCGGGCGCGCCTTTCCGCGCAACGCGGCATAGTCGCGGCTGTGCTGGCTCTGATTCGGGATCAGAATACAGATGGGGGTCCCCGTGGTCACGCCGTTCCACACACCGCTCTCGATCACGAAGGGATCGCTCTCCTGCCGTGCGGTGGACAGATTGCCGGTGGCTCTGCGAAGGGAGAGCGCGTGGCGGATCTCGTCCTCATCCACGGGGATGCCGGGGGCAAGACCGTCCAGCACCGCGCCGATCGCCGCGCCGTGGCTCTCCCCAAAGAGAGTGATACTGACCTGATTTCCAAACGTGTTTTTCATAATTACTCCAGAATATTCTTCATTCGGGCGGCAAGCGTCCCGAATGGGATATTTTCAAAGGTAAACTGCCCGATCGCGGGAACGGTCACCACGTGGATGCTGTTGCCCGACATCTTTTTGTCATGTCGCATCGCCTCCAGGATCCGCCCCGCGTCGCCGTGATACTCGGCGGGCAGACCCACGCGGCGCAAAACAGCTTCGATCCGCGCGCGCACCTCGGGCGAACACATGCCGAGCATGCCCAGCCCCACGCACTCGCCGTGGTAGAGCCCGCCCAGCGCCTCGCAGGTCTCAATGGCATGACCCAGCGTGTGACCAAAATTGAGCACGCGGCGCAAACCCGTCTCCCGCTCGTCCTGCTCGACCACGTCCTTCTTGATCCGCAGAGAGCGCTCGATCACCGTGTCGATATTCTCCTTTGCCGACTGCGTTTCCAACAGCTCAAAGAGCACCGGATCGCTCGTTGCCGCCATCTTGATCGCCTCGGCAAGACCGTTGGCAAACTGACGGGGCGGCAGGGTGTCCAACACGTCGGGATCGATCAGCACGCACTTCGGCTGGTGAAAGGCGCCGACAATGTTTTTATATCCGTGAAAATCCACCGCCACCTTACCGCCGATGGAGGAGTCGATTTGGGAGAGGAGGGTGGTGGGAACATTGTAAAAATCAATGCCGCGCATATACGCGGAGGCGGCAAAGCCGGCAAGATCGCCCACCACACCGCCGCCGACCGCCACCACACAATCGCCGCGGGTAAAGCCCGCGTCCAGCATATCGGAAAGCACCGCGGAGAAGGTATCCAGATTTTTGCTTCCCTCTCCCTGCGGGAAGGTCACGGTCAGAGACTCGCGGCATTGCGCCGCTACCGTCTCGGCATATTTCGCAGGTACGCCGCTGTCGGTCACGACACAGACGCGGCGGTTCAGATTCAGATATTCTGCGGCGCGGGACAGCACACCGTGCTCGATCACAATGTCATAACTGTGCTCGCCCAGATTCATATGCAGCTTCATAGTACGATCCTCAATATTCCTTTTTCTCAGCCAGCTTCTTCTCGGAAATGAAGCTGCCAACCACCTTGACGCTGCTGCATGCCATCTGCAGCCATTCCAGCATCTGCAGACCGTTGGGCGCGTGGATGTTGCCCTCGCCCTCCACGTAGAAATAATATTCCCAATTGTTGTCCTTGGTGGGGCGGCTCTTCAGCGCACGGAGGTTGTAGCCGTTCTGACCGATCACGGAAATGGCACGCCCCAGCGCGCCCGCCTCGTTGCGGACGGTGAAGAACATGATGAAATGGTTGTCCGCCGGGCTGACGGCGGAGGGGGTACGGGAAAAGACGGCAAAGCGGGTGGTGTTGTTTCGGCTTTCGTTGATCTCCTTTTCGATGATCTCCAAGCCGTAAAGCGCGGCGGTCTCGCGGCTGGCAATGGCGGCAAGATCGTGTCTGCCCCTCTCCGCCACCATCTGCGCGGCGATGGCGGTGTTGGTCGCCTCGGTCGCCTTGATGCCGTGGGCACGCAGATAATTGGCGCACTGACCCAGTGCCTGCCCGTGGCTGATCGCCTCGGTGATATCCGAAAGACGGGTCCCGGGGAGTGCCAGCAGATTTTGCGTCACCTCCAGATCGTAGATGCCGTTGATGTAAAGAGAGCCGGCAAACGCCATGTCCATGACCTGCGCCACGTCGCCCTGATAGCTGTTTTCAATGGGAAGCACAACACAGTCGCACTCGCCCTTCTCCACCGCCTCGTAGGCGGACTTGAAATCGGGATAGGGGACGGTAGTGCCCACCGGGAAGATGCGCTCGGCGGCGATCCAGGCAAAGGCACCCTTGACACCGCTGTAGGCGATGCGACGCCCGTCCAGCAAGCGCTTCTGATAGCGCTTGGAAAGATCCATCATATATTGCAGATAGTCCGCATAGTAGGAGCGGAACTCATCGCGGTCCAACATCTCGGTGTTTTTGCGAAGTACCTCTGCCTCCCGCTCGGGGTCAAAGACGGGCATGCCCGTCTCCCGCTTATATTCCGCCACCAGGCGGGCGGCATCCATACGCTCACAAAAGAGCTGTGCCATCTCGCGGTCGATGCGGTTAATGATGCTTCGTGCTTCTTCCAGCTTTGTCACGGTCTTTGCCTCCGACTTATCGATAGGTTTCCATCAATTTTTCAAATGCGGGCAGAGCGCGGCGGATGGTCTCCGTCTCCACACAGTAGGCGATGCGCACGTATCCGGGGCATCCGAAGTCGTCGCTGGGGACCAGCAGCAACTCAAACTGCTTGGCGCGGTCGCAGAAGGCATAGGCATCTGCCTCGGCAGCCTTGACGAAAAGATAGAAGGCGCCGTCCGGCTCGGTGACCTGATAGCCCATCTTGCGTAGCGAATCGCACAGCAGGGCGCGGTTGGCGGCGTAGACGCTGACATCCGCTGTGTCTCTCAGACACTTGGCAACGGTGTACTGCAGCAAACTGGGAGCGCAGACGAAGCCGAGAGCGCGTCCCGCGCCGCAGATGGCGGCATAAACGTCGCCCGCCGCGGGCATATCGGGAGAAACCAGAATATAGCCGATACGCTCGCCGGGCAAGGAGAGTGCCTTACTGTAAGAATAGCAAACCAAGGTTCTGGCATAGTGCTTGGGCACGTATGCCACGTGGAGACCGCCATAGACCAGCTTGCGATAGGGCTCGTCAGTGATCAGATAGATCTCGGTACCCAGCTCTGCCTCCTTGGCGCGGAGCAGCTCACCCAGCTTGGCGATGTCTGCCTCGGGGAAAATAACGCCCGTGGGGTTGTTGGGAGAGTTAATGATGATCGCCTTGGTCTTTTCGTTGATGGCGGCGGCAATGGCGTCAAAATCCATCTGGAAGCTGCCGTCCAGCGTAGGAACGACGCGCAGGGACGCGCCTGCCTTTTCAACGAACACGCGGTACTCGGGGAAGAAGGGTGCCAGCGCGATGACCTCGTCACCGGGCAGACAGATGGCGTGCAGGCTGACGGTCAGAGACGCCGCCGCGCCGCAGGTCATATAGATCAGATTGGGGTCAACGGTGACGTCGAACTCCTCCGCGATATCCTTGGCGATGGCGGCACGGACGCCTGCGTCCCCCTGCGCGGAGGTGTATCCGTGAAGCGCGACGGGATCGGTGTTGGCAAGCAGATCGATCATCACGTTCTTCACCGTCTCAGGCGCGGCAACGCTGGGGTTGCCGATGCTGAAATCGAAGACGTTCTCCGCGCCGATCTCGGCTTTTCTCTTCTTGCTGTACTCGAAGATCTCACGGATCACCGATCGTTTCTTGCCCAACTGCATCATTTTTTCAGAAATCATAATATCCTCCATACCGCTATGCGGCTTTTTATTTCAACAAAAATAAGCCCGCGCCCGATTTTCATCAAATCTTCTGCGGACTCTCATACAACTTTTCTGTCGGCGCCGATCACAACACAAAAAATTACCGATCAGCGCATTTCAGCAAAGGCAGAAAAACCGCTCTGACGGCAATAATAAAATCGTACAACGGCTACGTTCATCATGGCGTTTTTCTCCTTCCTGTGAATTGATATTAAGTATTATACGCAAAAAAGCCCTGCTTGTCAAGGGGTTTGTGAAAATTTATGCAATATAATAGGAACAAAAATCCGTCCGTGACCATTTCGACAAAGGCATCTCACCGCCCGCATAAGCATCTCTTGCATTGTTGGACATAGAATACCCATCGTACCCCCGCCCCCGCTTCTCGCCGTCGGGCAAAGCCAACCGATCTTTCGAAGAAATTTTAGCGTTTCTATTGACTTGTGGCGGATTTTGTGCTATCCCATCATTGGTAGCAGGGTTATCAAGCACCGCTTCGGGCGTAAGGTTGCCGGAATCTTTAGATTCAGGTTTCAACACTTGATCATGGCTACCCCTTTTTGATATATGCGCTGGTAATATGAAGGATCTTTCTTGAATTATCAGGAACACACTCGGAGACATAAAATGTGTCTCCGCAGACTGTAGACCAAAACCACTCACTCCTTCGCTTTCGCGGGGAGTGAGTGGTTTTGGTCTACAGTCTGTCGGGGGAGAGCCCTGCTCTACCCCGTAAAACTCACGCATTATGATACATATCCATGCAATACGTGCCGAATTCGTATGCCAATCTGCCTGCACTCTCCCACAGTGCCGTGGGGACCTGGCGGATATAGTGATGTGCCTCCAGCACGAAATCGCCCTCGTAGCCGATCTCTTTAAGGCATGGCATGATCTTCTCCCACTCGATATTGCCGCCCACAAAGGGGATCAGGTGAGAATCGCGCTTGCCGTTGTTATCCTGCACGTGGGTCGCCTTGAGTCGTTTTCCCAGCATGCGAAGCTGACGCGGCTGGTCGGAGAGCATCATGCGGGCATGACCGAAATCCCAGCAGGCACCCACGGAGGGGTCGCCGAAGGCATCGATCAGATCCGCCTGCTCCTCGGGCGAGGCACAGTAGACACGGCGGATGGCAGGGTCGAATTTCGCCATATTCTCGATGGCAAGCCCCACACCGTGCCGCTTGGCAAGCTCCAGATAGGGCTTATAATATTCCAGATTGGTGGCAAGGTCCACCGCCACGTCGTACTCGGCGTGAACGGTATCGGTCAGCGGATGGACGACCATCCACTTCACCCCCAGCTTGCCCGAGGCAACGATGGCGCGACGCATCAGCATATCGTATTTTTCCATGTATTCCGCATCGGGCTGCTTGCCGTAAAGGAACAGATTCTTGTTGAAGGGCGCGTGGGATTGGACGAATTCCGCCCCCAGCTTTGCCGCCTCGTTGCCTACCGCCTCGATCTTTGCCTCCCAACCGTCACAGTTGAGATCGTCCTCGATCATACGGTGGTGCGCCGCCTCGTAAAAATCGATATCCAGCGTGCGGAAGCCGACACGGCAGGTGTCTCTCAGCTGATCCACAAAGGGGCGCGGGGTCTTCTCCCCACGGTAGTATGCGTAAAGATTGATGGATGTTCCGAGCTTCATACGTCTTCCTCCATGCCCGATCAGAGCAGCATATCCAACAGATAGATCGCCACCAGATGCGCGGGATAGTATATATAAAACAAATTTTTCATGCGCCATTTTCCGCGCTGACCGTTATAGCACGCCAGCGGGATCAACGCCAAAAGAGAGTACCATTGCGGCATACCCCAGGTCAGACTCAGCAGGACCAGACACACCGCCGTGCCCGCCAGCTTCCAAAGCCGCCCCGGCGCATAGTAGACCGCCACGGGGAGCAAGACGCCCCAAAGATCGTAGTCCACCGCGAAATCGGTGCCTGTCCATACCGCGGGCAACAGCACGCACGCCGCGAAGATGACCGCAAACACGCCCACCGCCGTCAGCACTGCGGGAGCGCTCTTTTTTTCCCGCGCCAGATCGATGGCGAAGATGAGCGACACCGACAGGGTGAAGGTCACGAAGATCCCCTGATAGAGCGAATCCATGGCAACGAAATAGACCAGCTGAAACAGCGCCGCCATGACGGCAAGGGTCAGCAGATATTTTTTGCGATTTCTGGTATAGCGGCACCCCTCGGCGATCATGTATGCGAAAATGGGAAACGCCAATCTGCCAATGATGCGCAGAATATCGTATTGCGGCAAAAGCTGAAGTCCGACATGATCGGCTGTCATCGCCGCCATGGCAAGGATCTTGAGCTGATTGTTGGTCAGAAGCGCGGGCAGATACCCTTTGCGCGCCCCTTCTGTGGCAGTCTGCACGGTCGGTCACATCCCTTCTTGCGTTATGCCCTCATTATACATGATATTTCTCCCCAAATCAAGAAGAAAAACAGAAAAATCCGAAGTCTTGCGGATCTTTCTGTTTTTCGTTTCCATATGAGGTTAACGGTCCATCTGTTCAATGCTCTCCCGCGCACGGAAGACCAAAGAGATGCACCAGATTCCGGCGAGTGCCACCACGGTGTAGATGATACGGCTGAACAGCGCATCCTGCCCGCCGCAAATCCATGCCACGATGTCGAAGGAAAAGAGTCCGATGCTGCCCCAGTTGAGCGCGCCGATGATGGTAATGATCAGCGCAATGCGATCCATAATCATGGTTTTTTCCATCCTTTCTTGGAGTTACGCTTATTTTGCCGCGGTTGGCAGAAGATTATGCACGGCGCGGATGGAAAAATATGTTTATTTGAGATGGAAGAGAGGTCCGCGAAAAGCATTAAATGGGAGTATGTGAATGTTTCAAATTGGGGTTTGTCGGGGTGGAGGTATCGTGGCGCGAACGAAGGCAGGGCTCTGCCCTGCACCCGCCAAAGGACCCTTTTTTGAAGGGTCCTCTGGACTCTCCTAAAATCTTTGTGGCAGGGGTATGGGGCGGGGTGTTTACCTCGCTGTTGACGGATATGAACTGGGCGGGGCGTTTACTGATCCGCTGACGGATGCCTCCCTTGCATGGCTTGAGCGGGCAAACTTCGTAAACGTCAGGCACCTCCGAGACCCTGCCGTTTTGGCTGCCGTGGCGCTCGCCGCACAAAATGGGGCTGTTGAGTGTGTAACACGGGACTGTTG
>JAFTMG010000032.1 GCA_017452525.1 Clostridia bacterium | reverse complement strand
TCATACCCATAGTGTGAAAGCTTTTGAAGGTGTCACAACTCGGCAAAGCCGAGTTGGGCGAATTTGCCAAAGGCAAATTTCGCCTCAGGAACGCGAATGTCGCTTCGCGACTTCGCCGAATTGGCGCATCGCGCCAATTCTATTCTCGAAAAGTTCCCTCTGGCGGGTGCAGGGCAGAGCCCTGCCTTCGTTCGCGCCACGATACCTCCACCCCGATAAACCCCAATTTGAAGCTTCCGCCGAGCCTCACCCCGGCAGTTTCGCCCTCTCTCCGTGAATTTTGCAAAACCCCTTTTCTTTTGTCGAAACATATGATATAATAGAATAAGTATATCCATTTTACAAGCCGATTCCGGGGAAAGGAGATGAAGACCCATGCGAAACCAAGTCCGCCGCGCCTGCCTTGCGCTGCTGTTGCTGCTTGCCATGACGGCACAGCTGTTCCTGCCCGCCGCCGCTATGCCGACCGCGGAGGAGGGAAGCGGAGACATCGACGCCCCTGCCGTGACCACGGGTGACCGTCGCTTCATGAGCGAGCAATTCTTCGGCTCAGACGGCACGAGCTACCGCGTCAACGGCGAGAGTCTGGTACTGCCGCTGGGACAGGACGGCAAGGAGCTGCGCTATACCGCCGCCGTCGCGCCCCAGATCTACGATACCCCCAACAACGCCGTGCGCATGGTCATCTCCAACTATAGCCCCGCCGCCTACGTTCAGGTCAGATATACCTACGTCACCGAGCAAGGTCTGCGCACCGAAACACAGCGGGTCGACCTGGGGGTCTACGCCCCCCACACCACCTATCTGCTCCGCACCGACTATGCCGACAGCCTGGTCAATCTCACCCTCATCTTCCCCGAGGGCAACGGCGGCTCGATCGTGCTTCACGCCATGGAGACGGTGCGTGTCTGGTCGCAGGAACAGGAAGAATACGGCGCCGTCCAGTATTGCCGTTATGACAGCAACGCCAAAACGGTCACCGTCAAGGGCTCGGTGGCGCACGACGTCACCATCTTCGCCGCGGGTGCCACGCTGGGGCTCTTCCGCCTCGCCCCCGATCAAACGCTGGAGGAGTTGACCGCCGATCCCACCGCCACCCCCGTGGCAGAATCCGCTATGTCCATCGTCTTCGAGCTGCAGGCAAAGGCGATCGGCATCGAGGCGCGTCACGCCCGCTACGCCGTGCTGATCCGCATGCCGAACGGCGAGCGATTCCCCCTCACCCACGCCTATTACGCCACCGCCGAGGAGCCCGCGGAGGGCGGGACCGCCGCCCGCGAGGACTTCAAGGGGATAGACACCACCCTCATCGCCACCGCCATCGACTCCAACGTGGGCAGTGCCATCGTGGACGTGAGCCTCAGCCGCCTGGTCAACGAGCTTCAGAGCGGATATCTTTATACGGTAGAGGATGCGTATTATTATCTGGACCGCGGCTATATCGCCGAGTTGGATGAGCAGATCCGCTCCCTGTCGGGCGCGGCGTGTAAGGTCTATCTGCGCTTCCTCGTGGACGGGGCGCACGTTCCCATCACCTGCGCCGTCCTGCCCGAGGCAGAGCCCGCCGAACCGACCGCCGATCCTGCCGCCGACACCCCCGCGGATATGCCGGCGGCACCTCCCGAGGACACCCCCGTGGAGGAGGAGAGCGCTCGCTATTTTGCCCTGCGTGCCGATGACCCCACCGCCCTGCGCGACCTGTATGCCTACACCACCTTCCTCTGTACCCGCTATCTCGGTATGATGGGAAACAGCGAGAAGGGGGAGATCGCGGGCATCATTCTCGGCTCGCGCCTGGACATGGCAGAGGAATATAACGCGGCGGGCGAGGTCACTCTGCCCGAATACACCGAGACGGTGGGCAAGGCGTACGCCGCCGTGGCGCTGGCGGCGCGGGACGTCATTCCCGATATCGCCCTCGTCATCCCCGTGTCCGACCGCTGGAACGCGGCGGTGGTGGGGAGTGAGCTGCGGCAGGGCAATTTTGCCCCCGAGCTGCTGGTGGAGTCCCTTTCCCGCTATCTGAGCGAGCAGGCGGCACCCGCCTTTTCGCTGATGATCGAGGGAACACATAACCCATACGGTCTGAGCAATACTTATTTCGAACCCATCAATACCGACGGCGAGGAGGAGATCCCCGAGGAGAATATCCCCAAGCTGTACGCCGCCGACACCGAGAGCGACTACCTCAGCTCGGAGAACATTGAGCTGCTGGACAGCTATCTGGCGCGCTACGCCGCCGACTACAGCGCCCTTGCCTCCGGTTATTTCTTCCATTGGACCCCCGACGGCAACACCAGCGGCAACGCCCTCTCCCACGCTTACGTCTATCATTATTACCGCCTCTTCACCGACCCCCGCGCCAAGGCGTTCTTCGTCTCCTTCCGCGAAAAGGAGGAGGCAGGCAACCCCTATGAGCTTTCCAAGATCAAATATCTGGTCAAATACGTCGATACCCCCAACGGCTCGACCCGCACCGCCTCCATTCCCGAGACCTTCGGTGCCGAATCGTGGGCATCCCTGATCCCCGGCTTCGACCGCGCGGCAACGGAGCATACCCTGCTGGTGGAGGGCACCTTCGGCGAGTATCATCCGGAGGTGGTGAAGGGGAGCTACACCCTCTTCGATTTCGCCACCGCCAACTCGGTCCGCGGCTGGTATGCGGGCAACCGTTGCGAGAGCCTCTCGTTGGGTCATTCCGCGACGGACGGCAAGACGCTGGACGCCGTCATGCTTGCCGACCGCACCACCATGGCGGAGTATTCGGACATTGCCTACCGCTTTGAGAAGCCCTTCTCGCTGACCGCCGCCCCCTACCTGCGCCTGACCGCCGCCGTCAGCGGCAGCGGCGACCCCGACGCCGTCTTTGAGATCAAGCTGGTCATCGGCTCGGATGCGGGCTGTATGGAGGCAAAGCGGGTGGTCAAAAACGGCGAGACGGTCACCATCTCGCTCAATACCAACTCGCTCGCCGGGGAAAACGAGATCACCTATATCCGCCTGTGCGCCAAAACGGTCATGGGCGACCACGAGACCTTCACCCTGCATCTGCGGGAGCTGATGGCGGACAGCCGGGAATACGACAGCGAGGAGCTCCGCGCCATGCACGAGGAGCCGCAGGAGGAGACGGAGGAGCAGAGGCGGATCGGACTGATCCTCACCGTAGCCGTTCTGCTGATCGGCGGCACGGTGGCGGCGGCGGTGACGGTCGGACACCGTGAAAAAATGAACGAGGCAGGGGAGAGTGTCCCCCGCGACAGAGAAAATCAATACCGATAAGGAGAATCCTGATATGAAAGACATTTCGCGCAATCTGACCATGCTCTGCGATTTCTACGAGCTGACCATGGCAAACGGCTATTTTCATTGTGAGATCCGCGATAAGATCACCTATTTTGACGTCTTTTACCGCGACAACCCCGATCACGGCGGCTACGCCATCGCCGCGGGCCTGCAGCAGATCGTGGAATATATCAACGATCTGCACTTTGAGGAGGAGGATATCGAATATCTGCGCTCCAAGAAGCTCTTCGGCGAGGATTTTCTCGACTATCTGCGCACCTTCCGCTTCACGGGTGACATGTGGGCGGTGCCCGAGGGCACGGTGGTCTTCCCGGGCGAACCGCTGCTCACCGTCCGCGCCCCTGCCATCGAGGCGCAGTTCATTGAGACCTATCTGCTGATGATGATCAACCATCAGTCGCTGATCGCCACCAAGGCGTCCCGCCTGAGCCGCTCCGCCAAGGGCAGGATCGTCAGCGAGTTCGGCTCCCGCCGCGCGCAGGGAGCGGACGCCGCCATTCTCGGCGCCCGTGCCGCTTACATCGGCGGCGTCACCAACACCGCCTGCACCATCACCGACGAGGTCTTCGGCGTGCCCGCCACGGGCACCATGGCACACACCTGGGTGCAGATGTTCGACGACGAGTACACGGCGTTCAGGACGTATTGCGAGATCTACCCCAACAACGCCACGCTGCTGGTGGATACCTATAACGTGCTGGAGAGCGGCGTGCCCAACGCCATCCGCGCCTTCAAGGAGGTGCTTTTGCCGCGGGGCATCACCAAATGCGCTGTCCGTATTGACTCGGGCGATATCACCTATCTCTCGGTCAAGGTCCGCAAGATGCTGGACGAGGCGGGACTGCATGAATGTAAGATCGTGGCATCCAACTCGCTGGACGAGTATATCATCCGCGAGCTGATCCGTCAGGGCGCCTGCGTGGACGCCTTCGGCGTGGGCGAGCGGCTGATCACGGCAAAGAGCGATCCCGTCTTCGGCGCCGTCTATAAGCTGGTCGCCATCGAGCGGGAGGACGGCTCGATCCTGCCCAAGATCAAGCTGAGCGAGAACGTGGGCAAGATCACCACGCCCCATTTCAAGAAGCTCTACCGTCTCTACGACCGGGAGACGGGCATGGCGGAGGCAGACCTGATCTGCGTCCACGACGAGACGGTGGACGACACCAAGCCTCTCGAGATCTTCGACCCCGTGCATACCTGGAAGACCAAAACGATGGAGCATTTCACCGCCGTCGAACTGCAAAAGCAGATCTACGCGGGAGGCAAGCAGGTGTATGAGCTGCCCGCTATTGAGGAGATCCGCGCCAACTGCGAGCGGAGCATTCACGAGATGTGGGATGAGGTCCGCCGTTTCACCAATCCGCATAACTATTACGTCGACCTGTCCGAGAAGCTCTGGACGGTCAAGAACGATATGATCAAGGAGAGACGGAACCCGAAAAAGTGATTCCGTGGATCCATGGAAGAGGTAAGATCTGCCACAGTCGGCGTACACAGCATCGCTGGGCAGCACGTCAAGGTGGATCCGCGCCGCCATCCGCAGGGGGAACTTCAAATTTGGGTTTGAAGATTGCAAATGAATGTTTGAGAATGTTGAAATATCGTTTCGGCATAGATCGTTCGGTTTTGTGTACCCGGCTTTCGCCATAGGCGAAAGCACTTTGCGAGAGGCAAAGAAAAGTACACCCCAAAAGGCTGGTTCTCATAAGGAAGTTTGATTTCTACTTGTAGGGACCGGCGTCCTCGACGGTCCATTAAGCCATCATTGCATTGCAGAAGACAAAGATTAACCCCGACAGATTTTTGAATATCTGTCGGGGTTATTTTTTTGAGGTTGTTTGCGGGCGATCAATGATCGCCCCTACGGTAAACATCCTTATGAGAAGGAGCCTAAGCCAAACGGTTTATGCCGAAACAATATCCCGATAGCTTCCAAACACCATCTTATCGTTCTGCCGTCACCACTTGGTGATATCCACCGCGTAAACAGTGTCGGTAGGCTGTTTGCCGCCGCCGAGGCGGTATTTCTCGGCACCCGACTCAAAGAGGACGTACAGCTTGCCGTTTACGTTGGCAACGCCCTCCGACATGGGAATGGCGGGCATTTCTTTCGTGGAAAGCTTTTTGTCAAGGAACCACACGGGGATCTTGAAGCCGTTGAGCTCAAAGTGCGTGTGCGGCTCCTGCCCCAGGGGATCCTCGTAAAAGAAGAGGGTAGAAGCGTTGGTTCGACCGTAGGATTGACTCAGCACGATCTGCCCCACCTCGGGGAGATATGCCATACCCTGGATCCGCTCGGTCGTGGAGAGGATGTAATCGGGGATGGCGTAATTCTGCCCCTCTACCTCTGCCATCACGTTCGGCTTCAGATCGTTTTCGGTCGTTTCGTCCAGCACATATCCCACCGTCCAGGCATAGTACCAGGTGCCTTGGCGGTTTTTCATCTTCTGGAATTCCTGCGTGGGGTAGGAGCTGCCGTATTGGAAATCGCCCACCCATAGAATGCCGCCCGAGCAGTTGGCAAGGGAGGCGCGGACGGGAACGGCGATCTCCTCCACGATGGAGACGTCGCCGCATTGCTTCAGCAGCTCGGTCAGCGGAATGCGGTAGAGCATGCCGCCGTTGGCGATAAAGACGTTCTTTTTGGTCACGGCAACACCGCCCGCGTGGCTGGTATGATAGGTGCCGTCCATGTTCTTCAGATAGTATTCGCCCACCATCTTGCCGCTTTCCACGTCCACGGCAAAGAGGGCAGAGCCCTTTCCGCCGTTCTTGGTCTCATCGGAGCAGTAGCCGGAGATCAGCATCCAGCCCATCTCCGCCCAATAGTCCATGCCCTGGGGGACGATGGACTGCTCCAGCCCCGGCACGGTAAACGCCGCGGTGGCGCAGGCTTCAAATTTCTTGTACGACGAGAGTGCGGGCTCGGGGCAAACGTCCTTCTGGGTGTAGACGGTGCGGAAGTCCGAAAGCGCGCGCGCCTCAAAGGCGGCGATCATGTCGGAGAGGGTAGGTTCCCCCGGCTCCTCCGTTTCGGCGGGTGTTTCCGCCGCGGCGGAGGATGCCGCCGTCGTTCCGTCGGTGGCGCCCGTGGCGTCCGTTGTGGCGTCCGTCGGCGCCGGGGTGCCGCAGCCGGTCAGCATCAAGGCGGCGAGGAGGAGGGAGAGGAGCGCTTTGGCGGTGTGCTTCATCCTGCCTGCCCTCTCATTTCTGCCCGTAGTAGGCGCCGGGACCGTGCTTGCGGTTGAAGTGCTTGTCAAGCAGCTCCTTCTGCATGGGCTTGATGGGATAGGTGACCGGCGCGGCGCGGAGCAGCTCGGTCTGATATGCCATCTGTGCTACTGTTTCCAGTACCACCGAAGCCTCCACCGATGCCTTGGCATCCTTGCCCCAAGTGAAGGGACCGTGGGAGCAGACCAACACGGCGTCCATGCGGTCGGGGTCGATCTGCCGCTCGCGGAAGGTCTCCACGATGACGTTGCCCGTCTCAAGCTCGTAGGAGCCCTCGATCTCCGCCCGCTTCATCTTGCGGGTGCAGGGAACGGCGCCGTAGAAATAGTCGCCGTGGGTGGTGCCGTAGGCGGGAATGTCGCGCCTCGCCTGGGCGAAGGAGGTGGCATAGACCGAATGTGTGTGGGTCACGCCGCCGATGTTCGGGAACGCTTTGTAGAGGACAACGTGGGTGTCGGTGTCGGAGGAGGGGCGGTATTTGCCCTCCACCACCTTGCCGTTCAGATCGACGACGACCATATCCTCGGGCTTGAGTACGTCATAGGATACGCCCGAGGGCTTGATCACGAAGAGACCGCTCTCGCGGTCGATGCCGCTGACGTTGCCCCACGTAAAGATGATCAGGTTATGCTCGCGGAGCATCATGTTCGCTTCGTACACTTCCTGCTTCAGTTTTTCCAGCATGGTCTCTTACTCCTTTTCCTTTGCGCCGAAATGCTTGCGGTAGATCTCGTACATCTCCTCCACCGAAAGCACGTACGGGCTGTTGACGTAGTTCTTGGCACCGCTGATCAGCTTGATGCGGCGGTCGATCTCCTCCTCGGTGAAGCTCAGCTTCACGCCCGAGAGGCGGGGGAGCGTCTCGGCAAGGGTCTTGGGATCGGTGCCGATGGCGGCGCAGAAGCGTTCGATCCTCTCCCGTCCCTTTTCCTCACGGCTGTTGTATTCGATATAGTCCCCGCCAAAGAGGGCGCAGGCGGCGCCGTGGGGCACGTTGTCCAACAGAGTGACGGAATAGCCGAGGGGGTGGGGGAAGCCCGTGCCGGTAATGGAGATGGCAATGCCCGCGGCGCAGGCGGCAGCCATCAGCTCACGGCGCATCTCCATGTTGTAAACGGCGGGGTCGTTGCCGATCACCGCCCAGATCTTGTGGGCGGCGTAGAGCGCCATCATCTCCGAGACGTCGGTGGACTTGGGGGAGAGGAAGGACTCCAGCGCGTGGGCAAAGGCGTCCAACGCCGTACTGCGGGTGGTGGGAACGGGAAGGGTCGCCGTGTAGCGAGGGTCAAGAAAGGCGACCTTCGCCCAGGAATCGGGGGCGGAGTAGGTCTTCTTATGCTCGCCGCCGGGCAGGGTCATCACGCTGTAGGGGTTCGCCTCGGTGCCCGTGCCGGCGGTGGTGGGAATGGCAACGATGGGCAGGGAGGGATTTTGACGGCGGGAGGCGTCAAAGAGATCGCCGGGCGACATGGTGGGATTGGCGGCAAAGGAGGCGATCGCCTTCGCGGCGTCGATGGGCGAGCCGCCGCCGATGCCGATGACGAAGTCGGCGCCCATGCGGGCGGCAAGCTGACCGCCCTCGTAGCAGGTCTCAAGCCGGGGATTTTCGGTGATGCGGTCAAAGATGACGGTGTAGATGCCCGCCTGCGCAAGGAGCGGGAGCAGGTCGTCCAGTGCGCCGCATTTGCGGGCGGAGGTCTTGCCGGTCACGATCAGGGCGTGCTTACCCAGCGCCAACAGTCCGGCGTTCTCCTTCAGACAGCCCTCTCCCGAGACGATCCTTGTGGGAATATGAAGATTAAATTTCATGGTTGTATCCTTTCTCTGTTTCGGGTACTTTTGAGAGTATTGTAGCAGATATCTTTGAACGGTCTGTGAACATTCCGAAAAAAAGCGTATTTTTTTAGATATGAAACAAAAAAAGCGTTAAAATTACGAAAAAATTTAAAAATAATTTATAGATAGGGTTTGAAAAAAAGAGAGATGTGTGTTATAATACATACTGAACAACTATTATCTGGCGGTAGGCTTACCTGCCGCGAGTGCGAGAGGTGATTGGTGATGCAGGAGACAATGCAGAATATTGCGAATGCGGTCGTGAACTTTTGGGAGTCCTACGTTCTGGCGGCGTTCCGTCAGATCGGCGTGATCGATATCATCGATATTCTGATCCTGACCGTCTTGTTTTACTACGTCTACCGCTTTGTGCAGGAGCGCCGCGCGGGCAAGCTTGCCGTGGGACTTTTGCTGTTCGTGGCGGTCATGGGCTGTGCTGCCTTTTTCAATATGCGCGCCATTCAGTTCGTGCTGAAGAATTTCTATCAGCTGGGCGTCATCTCTCTCGTGATCGTCTTCCAGCCCGAGTTGCGCGCCGCGCTGGATAAGGTGGGCGGAATTGCACCGCTGACCGGTCTGAAGAGCCTGGGCAACGGTGAGAACCGCGACGTGGCGGCGCTGACCAACGCCGTGGAGAGCATCTGCGAGGCGGTGTGCGATCTGTCGCTGGATAAGACGGGCGCACTCATCGTCATCGAGCGTACCACCAAGCTGGGAGAATATATCAAGCCGGGAGATGAGGTCAACGCCAATCTCTCCCCGCTGCTTCTGCGCAATATCTTTTTCAACAAAGCCCCCCTGCACGACGGCGCACTCATCATCCGCGATATGCGCATCCTGGCGGCAGGCTGCGTGTTGCCTCTGTCTACCAATGAGGAGATCGATAAGAATCTGGGTACGCGCCACCGCGCCGGCATCGGCATCACCGAGGTCAGCGACGCGCTGGTCGTGATCGTTTCGGAGGAGACCGGTGTGATCTCTCTTGCCAACGGCGGAAAGCTGCAGCGAAATCACAACTATAACTCCCTCAAAAATGAACTGCTGAAGCAGCTGTCGCCGAGCATACCGCACGGACCCCGCCGCGAGCGAGAGCATCACAGCTGAGACAGATGAGGTATTCGTCATGAGAAAGAAAAAGCAACAAGAGATAGAGCAGGAGGCGCTGAGCTCCGAGGCAATGCCGAAGGAGAACGCCGCCGCGGCGGATGAGACCGCCTCGCCCCGTAAAAAACGCCATATCCTCGCCAAGATCCTTTGCGCCCTTGCCGCTACCCTGGTCTGGGTCTACGCCGTGAATCTGGAAAGCACCGATTTTGAGCGCACCTTCGCGGGCGTTCCCGTCATCGTGGACGGTGTGGCCCAGCTCAACGCCGAGAACGAGATGTCGGTCATCTCCGGCTACGATAACGTGGTGGACGTCATCGTCTCGGGCAAGAAGAGCGAGGTGCTGGCAATGACGGGCGAGGAGATCCGCGTGTCGGTGGACGTTTCGGGTCTGACCGCGGCGGGCAAGTTCCCCCTGCCCGTCAAGGTGGATCTGCCCGAGAATTTCACCGCCGTCAACGAGGCACAGCTTTCGGCGGAGATCTACGTGGACGTGGATACCACCCGCGAGATCCCCGTGCGCATCACCAGGCTTGCCCATATCGTGAGCACCTCCTATACCCTCGGTGAGCCGACGCTGTCGGTGGAGCAGGTAACGGTCACGGGTCCCGCCCAGGTGCTGGAGCTGATCGACTGTGCCGCGCTGGAGATCGATCTGGGCAACGTGGTCACGGCGACCACCATCGTCGGCGCCCCCATCCTGCAGGATGCCAAGGGCGGCCGCATCTCCAACCCCTACGTCCGCTGTGACACGGGGGAGATCACCGTCAACATTCCCGTGACCCAGCGTAAGCAGATCAAGCTGACCGCCGTCTACGCCGCCCCCGAGCTGGCAGACCATTGGATCGCCGAGATCCTGCCCGATACCGTGGAGGTCACAGGCGACCCCATGCTCCTTGCCAATCTGACTGAGGTACCCGTCTACGTCATCGACGAGAAGGCGAAGGAGGGCGAATACGTGGTCAGCGCCATCGAATTGCCCGTCGGCGTGACCGTGGCGGAGGACGAGGCGAAAGCGGTCTACGTCCGCCTGCGGCACAGCGTGGGATGATGGAGAAGTGGGTACTTCTGTCCGACGTGCGCGTTCCCTTTGACGCGGACGACGGGACGGTATGGGAAAAAGCAACCGAAAAAATGAAGCGCGCGGGCATCACCGCTCCGCCGCTTCTTTTTCGCCTTTATAAAAAGTCGATCGATGCCCGCAAGCGCCCCGCTATTCTGGCGGTCTGCTCGGTATTGATCGCCTATGCCCCCTCGGTGCGCCTGCCGGCGCGCGCGCTGGCGGCGGCGGGCGCAAGAGAATACCGCGAGCCGCCCATGCAGGTGGAGCGGGGCAGAGAAGCCGCGGGCGGCAGACCCTTGGTGGTCGGCATGGGTCCCGCGGGCATGTTCTGCGCCCTTCTGCTGGCAGAGAACGGCTACGCTCCCATTCTGATCGACCGCGGCGACGACGTGGCGGGCAGAGTGCGGGCGGTGGAGTCCTTTTACAAGACCGGGGTGCTGGACACCCGATCCAATATTCAGTTCGGCGCGGGCGGTGCAGGCACCTTTTCGGATGGCAAGCTGATCACCCGCGTGGGGGACGAGAAATGCGGCTACGTGTTGCGCCGCTTCGCCGAGTTCGGCGCGCCCCCCGAGATCACCACGCAGGCGCGGCCGCACATCGGCACCGATATCCTGCGTGAGGTGGTGGCGCGGCTACTGTCTCACATTGAGGTATGCGGCGGTGAGCTGCATTACCGCACCTGCCTGCAGGAGATCCGCCGCGCGGCGGACGGTACCGTTGTCGCCGTCACCGACCGCGGGGAGATCCCCTGCGGCGCGCTGGTGCTGGCACCGGGACACAGCGCAAGGGATACCTATGCCATGCTCCTGTCCCGCGGCTTCGCCATTGAGCCCAAGCCCTTTTCGGTGGGCGTGCGCGTCGAGCATCTGCAATCGGATATCGACCGTATTCTGTACGGCGAGCTGGCGGGGCATCCCAAGCTGCCCCGCGGTGAATACAGCCAATCGGATACCGCGGGCGCGCGCGGTGTCTATACCTTCTGCATGTGCCCCGGCGGCGAGGTGATGGCGGCGGCGTCCGAGGAGGGCGGCGTGGTCGTCAACGGCATGAGCCGCCACGCCCGCGATGGGGTCAACGCCAATTCCGCCGTTGCCGTTTCCGTCTTCCGTGAGGACTATGGCAACACACCGCAGGGCGCCATCGAATACCAGCGCGGGCTGGAGCGAGCCGCCTTTTGCATGGGCGGTGAGGATTATACGGCGCCTGCCCAGACGATGGGCGATTTTCTGGCGGGTAAGCGCGGCACCGAGCCGAGCCGTGTGATGCCCTCCTATCGGGGCGGGCAGGTCAGAATGTGTGACCTCGGCGCCCTCCTCCCCCCCTATATCACCGAAAACCTGCGGCGCGGCTTCCTCTCCTTTGACCGCCGCATGCCGGGCTATATTGCCCCCGATACCGTACTGACCGGTGTGGAGACCCGCACCTCCGCCCCCGTGCGCCTTTTGCGCGGCGAGAGCCTGACGGCAGTGGGGCACGACCGTGTCTACCCCTGCGGGGAGGGCGCGGGCTATGCAGGCGGCATCACAAGCGCCGCCGTGGACGGCATCCGCGTAGCGCTGGCGATCATGAAGCGATTCGCGCCCTGCGAGGATTGAGTATATCCCATCGATGGGCGTCCGCCGCTTGTCGATCAAGTTCCGGTGGCGTACAAATTTAGGTTTGGCGGGGAGATGCGGGGGATGCGCCAAAGGAAACTTTTCGAGAAAAGTTTCCTCTGGACTCCTTCAAAAGCTTTTGGGGCAAAAGCTTTGTATAGCACAAGGGTGGCGCGTTTCCGACTATGGAGAGTTACCCCTGCCCGCTTTCCCCTGTTCGTTACACGTCAGGTTCCCGCGTCAGTCCGCCGGACTGACGTCCCCTGCCGCTTCGCCCCCATGGGCGCATGATGGGGGAGATGGTTTGCTCGACAGCGCCGAATGTGCCGTCCGTTGCCTTCGTTTCGCACAGTAAACAGCCCCATTCCGAGCGGCGCGCGCCACGGCAGCCGAAGCGGCAGGGTCTCGGAGGTGCCTGACGCGAACGAAGTTTGCCCGCTCGAACCATGACAGGTTATCATCCGTCTATCCGCTCATAACCGCCCCGCCCGAACC